>CAYQWR010000036.1:0-17402 GCA_964421235.1 uncultured Thiohalomonas sp.
GTTGTTCGCCACCGAGCAGGGGTGGAAGTTGCTGGAAGATTCGAGTGATGACGATGTGGCCGCGATGCAGGACGCCATCCCGGATGCGGTGGACGCAATCCACGCCTACTGGCTGGCGCGGCGGGCGCCGCCGCAGCCGGTGATGCGGGAGGCGCCGAAGGTGGGCCGCAACGATCCCTGCCCGTGCGGCAGCGGTCGCAAGTACAAGCACTGCTGTCTGATTTAGCGGCTCCTGCCCGGTGGGGGAGCCGCGCGGGCCTCTCAACCGCGGCTGAGGCGATAGGCCGCCGGGTCGATTACATAAATAGATACAGACAATCGATATAATTAGAACAAACGATTTATCCTATTCATCTTCCCCCCGTATCATGGGCCCATCTTCAGGCAGTGCTTTTAAACAACGGAGGATGACGAGATGAAATTGGAGAATCGAGAGAGCCAGCGCGTACCGTTTGCGGTGTTCCGCACCCGCCAGGGCCACGAGTGGGTCGACGTGACCAGCGACGACCTCTTCAAGGGCAAGAACGTGGTGGTGTTCTCGCTGCCCGGCGCCTTCACCCCCACCTGCTCGTCGTCGCACGTGCCGCGCTACAACGAACTGGCACCGGTGTTTCGCGAGCACGGCGTCGACGCCATCGTCTGCGTATCGGTCAACGATACCTTCGTGATGAACGCCTGGGCGCGGGAGCAGAAGGCCGACCAGATCACCTTCATCCCCGACGGCAACGGCGAGTTCACCGAGGGCATGGGGATGCTGGTGGACAAGGACGACCTCGGCTTCGGCAAGCGCTCCTGGCGCTACTCGATGCTGGTGAAGGACGGGGTGATCGACAAGATGTTCATCGAGCCGGACAAGCCGGGCGACCCGTTCGAGGTCTCCGATGCCGACACCATGCTGGCGTACATCGCCCCCGGCGCGGTGAAGCCGCACGAGGTGGTGTTGTTCACCCGCGAGGGCTGCCCGTTCTGCGCCAAGGCCAAGGGCATGCTGCAGGACCGCGACATCCCCTACGAAGAGCTGGTGCTCAACCGCGACTACACCGGCCGCGCGCTGCGTGCGGTCAGCGGCGTCGACATGGTGCCGCAGGTGTTCATCGACGGCGAATTGGTCGGCGGTTCGGACAAGTTGGAGGCTTGGCTGGCGGAGCACCGGTAACGGACCGGTGACCCGCCGCCGGGGAGCCGGTCAGGCGCCGGCCCGCTGCATCCGCAGCAGGCGCGCCCGGCCGGCGGCCTTGGCCGACACAAACATGGCGAACTCTTCCAGGTTGTCGTAGCCCATCGTCAGGGCGAACTGGGCAATGGCATCGATCACCTCGCGGGTGGCGGCGATCTCCGTGTGGCTGCGGCCGCAGCCCTGGCAGTGGCTGCCGTCCTGGGTGCAGCTGTCGCCGCCCTGGCAGGGGGAAAACTTCATGGTGAATCTCCGGATGGCGTGAATGTGCCGGCGATTCTACGGATTAAGGCGGCGCGAAAAAACGGCGCAAGTGTGGGGGCTTGGTGCGACTGCCCGCCCCGACGGGGCGGGCAGTCCGCGGGTCACACCTTGAAATGCTGTACCAGCGACTGCAGCCCGGCGGCGAGCCGGGCGAGGTTGTCGCCGGCCTGCGACATCTGCTCGGCGTGGTTGGCCGCCTCGTCGGTGAGCACCTTGATATTGGAGACGTTGCGGCTGACCTCCGATGCCACGGCGCTCTGCTCTTCCGCCGCCGCCGCGATGTGGGTGTTCATGTCCGACAGGCTCGCCACCCGCTCGCCGATGGTCGCCAGCGACGCGGAAGTGGCCTCGGCATATTCGACCGTCGCGGTGGTGCGGCTGCGGCCGGCCTCCATCTTGGCGGCAGCGTCGCGTGCCTTCTCCTGCAACGCCTCGATCATCGACTGGATCTCCGCCGTCGACCGCTGGGTGCGTCCGGCGAGGGTACGTACTTCGTCGGCGACCACGGCAAAGCCGCGGCCGTTTTCGCCGGCGCGGGCCGCTTCGATGGCGGCGTTGAGCGCCAGCAGATTGGTCTGTTCGGCAATGGCACGAATCACATCCAGTACCCCGCCGATGCGTTGCGACTCCTGTGCCAGTGCATCGATGGCGGCGGCGGATGCCTCCACTTCGCCGGCCAGCTGCTGTACGGCATTACCGGCCTGCTGCACGGTGTTGCGACCGTTGCGCGCCTCGCCGTCCGCGTCGCGCGCCGCATCCGCCGCGATGGCGGTATTGCCGGCCACCTCGTGGACGGTCGCCGCCATCTCTTCCACCGCGGTGGCCACCTGGTCGGTCTCGCGGTGTTGCCGCTCCAGACCGGCGCGCGATTCGCCGGTGATCACCGACATCTGTTCCGCCGCTGCGGCGAGTTGGGTGGTGGAGGCCACCACCTGGCGTACCAGCTTCTGGATCAGGTCGGCAAAGCGATTGAAGGTCGCGGCCAGCTGCGACAGCTCGTTGTCGCCGTTGACGGCGAGGCGGCGGGTGAGATCGCCGTCGCCGTCGGCAACGGCCTGCATCGCTTCAATGGTGGAGTTGAGCCCGCGGCGCAGGCTGCGCAGCACCAGCAGGGTCACGACGATGCCGAGGATGATCGCCACCAGACCCACCATGATGCTGTTGCGCCGCGAGACGTGGGCCTGGGCGTAGACCTTCTGTCCCAATCCCGTTACCGCCTGCTCCTGCGCCTTCATCAACACCTGGAGATCCTTGCGGATCTGCTGCCAGTTGGGATGCTCGGTATTGGCAAGCTCGGTGATCGCCGGGTCCGTCTGTTTCTGCTCCACCTGCTTCAGCACGTCGAGGCGGGCGTTCTGCACGATCGTCCAGCGCTGTTCGATGTCGTTGAGCAAGGTCTGCGACTGGCTGTCATCGGCGGCGGTAAGCGCACGCACCTGCTTCAGGTCGGCCTGGAACGCGTCGCCCGATTGCTGCACCACCTTGAGCGGCGCCTTGAGCTGCGGCTTGAACACCTTGTTGCGGGTGGCGATGCCGCCGAACAGGCCGTTGCCGAACATGTCGTTCAGCGCATGCAGGCGGACGTTGGCGTGTTGTTCCAGTTCGCCGTAGCCTGCGGTGATGCGATCCATGCCGTGGATGGCGACGGCGAGCGCGATGATGAAAAGCAGCCCCGCGGCGGCGAATGCCGCAACGATGCGGAAGGTATAGCTTTGAACGTTCATTTTCATTATTTTTTTCTTCCCGTTAGTCCGTTGTCGGGCCTCAAAATATTGCACCCCCTTGTTTTTATAACACACGGCAACAGCCGTTGCGTGGAGTTCATCGGCGTGCCGCGCGGTAACGCGGAGGCTAGCGCAGTGACGCCGCCCATAGTCGCGCTTCCACGCCCCAGCGGGAGCTATAGCCGACACTGGCGAAACGGATGACGCCGTGGCGGTCGATGATGAAGATCGCCGGCACGCCGCGCACGCCCCATTGCGCCGCGATGGCGCCGTCCCCATCGGCGATCGCGGGGAAGGTCAGCCCCTTCTTTGCCAGGAAGGCGTTGATTGCATGCGGGTCGCCCGATTGCAGTGCCACCGTCACCACCCGATGGCGGGCGGCCACGGCGTTGACGTTGGGACTGGTGAGCCGGCAGATGGGGCACCAGGTGCCCCAGAAATAGATCAGCGTAGGTTGTTTGGCGGCGGCCAGGTCGAAGGGGGCGCCGCGGGTGGTGAGTGCATGCAGCGGCGGTGCCGCGCCGGAGACCAGTGTGCGTCCCTGCCACAGGGCGATGCCCAGCAGCAGCGCCGCCATCACGGCGGCTTCGAACAGCAATCGTTTGAATTTCATCACACAGCCGGCGGTTTTTCCGAAGGTGGGCCGGTGCTATGGTAACCGACCATGAAGATCGCAGTCTTGTCCGACATCCACGGCAACCTGCCGGCGTTGCAGCAGGTGCTCGACGACGTCGAGCGCTGGGCGCCCGACGAGGTGATCGTCAACGGCGATCTGGTGAATCGTGGCCCCAACAGTCTCGCCTGTCTGCTGTTGTTGCAGCAACGGCTGCCGGCGGCGCGCCTGCTGCGCGGCAACCACGAGGATTTCGTTCTTTCCTGCGACGACGCGCGCCACGATCCGGAGCATTACGCCTTCGACCTGCGCCGTTTCACTCATTGGACCCATGCGCAGTTGGGCGCCGCCGTGGCGGCGTTGCGGCGCTGGCCCGATCATATCGACCTTACGGAGCTTGACGGCGGTGCGCTGCACATCACCCACGGTTCGCGCCTCGGCAACCGCGACGGTATCTCGCCGCGCACCGACGACGCCGACCTGCCGGCCAAGCTGGGCGAACGCCGCGACCTGTTCATCACCTCTCACACCCACAAGCCGATGGTGCGGGAGTTCAACGGCACGTTGGTGGTCAACACCGGTTCGGTCGGCTCGCCGTTCGACGACGATCCGCGCGCCTGTTACGGCCGTTTCATTTTCGACGGCGGCCGCTGGCGCGCCGAAGTGCGGCGCGTGAGTTACGACAAGGAGTGCGCCGAGCGCGACTTCGCAACCAGCGGCTTTCTGGATCAGGGCGGACCGCTGACGCGGCTGATGTTCGATGAGCTGCGCCACTCGCGGATGTATCTGGGACCGTGGATGCGGCGTTACCACACGGCGGTGCTGGACGGGGAGATCACCGTGGCGGCGGCGGTCGAGGAGTTCCTGCGCTCGGCCTGAGGCTGTGCGTCGGGGAGAGGGAAGACGGGGAGCCACCGAGTACGTCGAAGACACTGAAAAATGCCCGGCTCAACTCCGGGGGGCGTTTCTCTTATCTTTCTCGGCGATCTCGACGCCTTGGCGGGATCATCGGTTTTCCAGGGAGAAGAACAGGAGTCTCGCCAAGACGCCAAGCGCGCCAGGCAAGATGACCGTGTGAGAACCTTCGGTGAATTCGGTGGGTTGCGACGACCTGTGCGCTGATCCGAACCGATGGGACGGCTAGACCGGCAGGCCCTCGAACTCCTTCAGTACGACGCGGTCGAGCAGAGCGGCGAAGGTCCGTATCTGGCAGACGTCCACCTCGATGCCGTCGAAGGTGTCGGCCAGCAGCTCCTGCAACACCCGGCATTCGGCGCTGCCCATCTTGAGATCTTCCACCAGCCGCGCATCCTCCACCACGGCCTCCAGTTCGGCGTGCAGCGCATCGGCGACCACCGCTTTCAGCGCCATGCTCATCAGATTCTTCACCGATTCCAGTTCGTTCGCGCCTGCTTTGATACACATGCTCCACTCTCCTTGGCGTTGAACGCGTTCGGGGCTGGGCGCCCGCTCGAACAACCGTTTGAGCATAAGAATATTAGCGATAATCGATATGGCTACATTGATGCAGATCAAAATAACGTTGAATTTTCACTCTTATTTAACGAAGAGCGCAAGGTGCCGGGGTGACGCAGGGGGCAAAAAGGGAGGCTGGTCCCTTACGGATGCCGGGGGGGTGGCAAGCCGTATCGGGGGGACCAGCCAATTCGGGAAATCGGACGCGGCTGCGTCCGGGCAATGCGGGTTACTGCGTCATTTGGTGGTGCCGACCGGCCCCATCATGCCGCCCCGGGAATGCAACTCCTGACGCTGTTTGGCGGTGAGGATCGCGTCGACGCGATCACGGGCGTCGACCCGTTCCATGATCATGCGCGTCACCAGTTCGCCCTGCCGTTGCGCCAGTTTGTGGATGGCGCCCTTGTCGGCGCCGTCGGCGATGGCGTCATGCAGCTTGCGGTGGCTGTCGCGCATGGCGTCGGATTCGGCGCGCATACGGGTGCGCTCCTCCTTGCGCAGCGTGTCCAGTTGGGTGCGCTGGGCGTCGGTCAGGTCGGGTAGACGATAGATGGCGCGCATCGGGTTGTCGCCGTGGCAGCCGCCGTGCCGACCGTAGCCACCGAAGGCGAAGGCGCCGCTGGACAGTGTCAGCAGCGCGATGCCGGATATCAGGTAGGTCAGCGATTTATTTGTGAGTTTCATGGTCCATCTCCTCTGTGCTCTGGATCAATGCCGCGCATGCGGCCGGTGGAGATACCTTAGTCGTACGGCGCCCGAAGTTGGTTCAGGGGATGCGAAGGAGTGCAAAGAAGTGCAAATAGCGCGGGGCGCCGCTATGCGGTGCCGGTGCGGTGGCGCACAATGTTTTCACGGAGTGTTGATGATGGCGCGAATACTGTTGGTTGATGACGATGAAGCCCTGTGCGAACTGCTCGCCGAGTATCTGACGGGCGAGGGGTTCGAGGTGCACGCGGTGCATGACGGCGCCGCGGCCCTGGCACGCGGCGGCGAGGGCGGCTGGGACGCGGTGATCCTCGACGTGATGCTGCCGGGGATGAGCGGTTTTGACATTTTGAAGCAATTGAAGGCGCGGGAGGATGTGCCGGTGCTGATGCTGACCGCCCGCGGCGAGGACACCGACACCGTGCTCGGACTCGAATTGGGCGCGGACGACTACGTGGCCAAACCCTGCAGCCCGCGGGTGCTGGTGGCCCGGCTGCGGGCGCTGCTGCGGCGCCGCGTCGCGCCGGCGGACGCCACGACGCTGCAGGTGGGCGACCTCGCCCTCGACGAACGCAGCCGGCGCGTCACCGTCGGCGGCGCCGACGTGGTGCTGACCGGCGCCGAGTTCAATCTGCTGGCGCTGCTGGTGCGCCATGCCGGTCATATCGTGCAGCGTGAGGTCCTGGCGGAAGACGGCCTGGGTCGGGCGTTGCAGGCCTATGACCGGCGCATCGAGACCCACATGGCCCAAATCCGCCGCAAGCTCGGTCCCCTGCCCGACGGCGCGCAACGCATCCAGACGGTGCGCGGCCTCGGCTATCAATACGTCATGCGCTGATGGGTTCGCTGTTCAGCAAGATATTCCTCTCCTTCTGGCTCGCCGCCGTGTTGCTGGGCGCGGCGTTGTTCGGTACCGCGCGCCTGTGGGGCGGCGATGCCATCGCCGAGGGGCAGCGCCAGCTGGCGGCGCACGCCGCCATCGCGGCGGCGCTGTGGCGCGAAGGCGGGGCCGACGCGGTCACCCGCTGGCTGCACGAGGAGCACGAGGAGCGCGGCATGCGGCTGCCCATGTTGCTGGTGGACGGCAACGGCAACACCATGCTGCCGTTGCGCCATCCCTTGCCCTATCACATCGCCCACTGGCTGCCGCGCAAGATGGCGCCCGGCGACTATCACATTGCCCCCGGCCGCTACGTGATCGTGGCCCGCCTGCCGGAGACCCTCCCGCCGCTCTACTTCATCAGCGAGCTGGGGCCGCGGCGGCTGCCGCTGACACCCATCTGGCTGCGCATCGCCCTGGCGGTGGGGGTGACCGGGCTGGTCAGTCTCGGTCTGGCGGCGCTGCTGACGCGGCGCCTGCGGCGGCTGCGCCATGCGGCGCAGGCGCTGGCCGCCGGTGATCTGGCGGTGCGTGTCGGCTACCGCGGTCACGATGAAGTGGCGGCGCTGGCGCAGGATTTCGATCAAATGGCCGACCACGTGCGCGAGCTGCTGGAGACCCAGCGCCGCCTGCTGCGCGACGTGTCGCACGAGCTGCGCTCGCCCTTGGCGCGGCTGCGGGTGGCGCTGGAGCTGGCGCAGCGCGGCGGCGACCCGGCCAAGGCGCTGCTCCGCGTCGACAAGGAGGCGGGCGAGCTGGAGCAGCTGATCGCCGACGTGCTCTCCCTGGCGCGGCTGGAGTCGGGCCAGACCACGCTGGAGCGGCGCCCGGTGCCGCTGCACGAGCTGGTGGACAAGGTGGTGACCGACGCCGAGTTCGAGGCGCAGGCCAAAAACCGCCATGTCACCTTCAGCGCCGACCAGGCGGTGACGCTGCAGGGCGACCCGGTGTTGCTGCGTTCCGCCGTGGAGAACGTGGTGCGCAATGCGGTGCGCCATACTGAAGAGGGCAGCACCGTGGCGGTGACGCTGCGCATGGCGCCGGACGGTGCGGTGATCGAGGTGCGCGACCACGGCGGCGGCGTGCCGCAGGAGGAGCTGAGCCGGCTGTTCCAGCCCTTCGCCCGCGTCGGCGAAGGGCGCGAGCGGCAGCGCGGCGGCTATGGCCTCGGCCTCGCCATCACCGGCCGCGCGGTGAAATCGCACGGCGGCGAGGTGTCGATAGAGAATCACCCGGCGGGCGGCCTGATCGTGCGCATGCATTTCCCGGCGGCGCGCCTGATGGCGCTGCCTTCCCCGACAACTGGAGAGTAATGATGGCGGAGCTTCCCTCGCACGACGATATCGCCCGCACCCTCGGGGTCGGCCGCCACGCGCGGCCGCAACGGCGCTGGCTGAAGTGGTCGGCGGCGGCGCTGGCGGTGATCGTGGTCCTGGGCCTGATCGCGCACTTTACCGGCCGCGAGGCGCCGGGGCCGGTCTACAAGACGACGCAGGTCAAGCGCGGCAATCTGGTGGTGACGGTGAGCGCCACCGGTACCCTGCAGCCGGTCAATCAGGTGGACGTGGGCAGCGAACTGTCCGGCACCATCGCCTCGGTCGACGTCGACTACAACGACCATGTCGTTCAGGGGCAGGTGCTGGCGCGGCTCGATACCGAGATGTTGCAGGCGCGCATGGTGGAGTCGCGCGCGGCGCTGCAGTCGGCCAAGGCCAATCAGCTGAACGCGGCGGCGACGGTGACCGAGACCAAGCTCAATTACCAGCGCTGCAAGAAACTGGTGGCGAGTGAGATGTGCGCCCCGAGCGACCTGGACAAGAACTGGGCCGCCTATCAACGGGCGCTGGCCGGCCAGGAGATGGCCAAGGCCGCGACGGCGCAGGCGCAGGCGACACTGGAGCAGCAGCAGACCAATCTGCAGAAGGCGGTGATCCGCGCGCCGATCAGCGGCGTGGTACTCAACCGCGTGGCGGAAAAGGGGCAGACCGTGGCCGCCTCGTTTCAGACGCCGGTGCTGTTCACCCTGGCCGAGGACCTGAAGAAGATGGAGCTGATCGCCGCGGTGGACGAGGCCGACATCGGTCAGGTCGAGCTGGGCCAGCACGCCTCCTTCACCGTCGACGCCTATCCCGACCGCACCTTCGACGCCAGCGTGACCCAGATCCGCCACGCGCCGGTGACGGTGCAGGGGGTGGTCACCTATCAGACGGTGCTGGCGGTGAACAACAGCGACCTGGCGCTGCTGCCCGGTATGACCGCCACCGCCGACATCAAGGTGAAGGAGGTGGACAACACCCTGCTGGTGCCCAACGCCGCGCTGCGTTTCGTGCCGCCGAGCACCGCGCCCAAGTCTTCGTCGCACCGCTTCCTCGGTATCTTCCCGGCGCCGCACCGGTCGCAAGCGACCACGGCCCCGGTCGCCAGGAACGGCCGCCGTCAGGTGTGGATCCTGCGCAACGGTGTACCGGTGGCGGTGGCGGTCACGGTGGGTTCCACCGACGGCATCGTGACCCAGGTGATCACAGGCGATATCCGGCCGGGTGAGCCGGTCATCGTCGACGCGGTGGTGCCGAGCCAATGAGTGCGGCGACCTCGCCGGTGGAAGACGCCGCGCCGTCGCTGATCGCGCTGCGCGGCGTCACCAAGGTCTATGGCCGCGGCCAGGCCGAGATGCGCGCGTTGCAGGGCATCGACCTGGACATCGCGGCCGGCGAGTTCGTGGCGATGATGGGGCCGAGCGGGTCGGGCAAATCCACCTGCATGAACATCCTCGGTTGCCTCGATGTCCCCACCGGCGGCAGCTACAGCTTCAACGGCATCGATGTGGGACGGCTGTCGCGCAACCAGCGGGCGATGCTGCGGCGTCACTACATCGGTTTCGTTTTTCAGGGCTTCAATCTGCTGGCGCGTACCTCGGCGCTGGAGAATGTGGAGCTGCCGTTGATCTATCGCGGCATGCCGCTGGCGGAGCGTCACCTGGCGGCGCGCGAGGCACTGGCGGCGGTGGGCCTGTCGGGATGGGAACACCACACGCCGGGCGAGCTCTCCGGCGGCCAGCAGCAGCGCGTCGCCATCGCCCGCGCCATCGTCACCCGGCCGACGCTGTTGCTGGCCGACGAACCGACCGGCAACCTCGACACCGCGCGCAGCCACGAGATCATGGAACTGCTGACGCGCTTCAATCGCGAGCGCGGGCTGACCGTGGTGATGGTGACCCACGAACCGGACATGGCGGCCTATGCCGGGCGCGCGATCAATTTTCTCGACGGCCTGGTGGTGGCGCCGGAACCGTCCGCGGAGGGTTCGCACTGATGTTGTGGAACGCCCTGCTGCTGGCCCTGCGCGAGATCCGGCGCAACGTGCTGCGCTCATTCCTCACCGTGCTGGGCATCGTCATCGGCGTCGCCTCGGTGATCACCATGGTCAACCTGGGCAGCGGCGCCACCGCCAAGGTGACCGAGCAGATCGCGAGCCTCGGCAGCAATCTGTTGATCGTGCGCGCGGGGCAGCGCCTGGGGCCGGGCATGCGCGAGGCGGCGGCGCCGTTCAAGCTGGCCGATGCCCAGGCCATCTGGCGCGAGGTGGGCGGTCTGGCCGCGGTGGCGCCGACCGCCACCCAGGGCACGGTCGCGATCTACGGCAATACCAACTGGCCGACCACCGTCACCGGCATCGACAACAACTACTTCACCGTGCGCGACTGGCAGATCGCCTCGGGGCGGCAGTTCACCGTCACCGAGCTGCGTTCGGGCAAGGCGGTCTGCATCATCGGCGCGACGGTACGCAAGGAGTTGTTCGGCGGCATCGACCCGGTGGGCAGCCGCATCCGTCTGCAGAAGGTGGCGTGCGAGGTGGTGGGGCTGCTGAAATCGAAAGGGCAGAGCACCATGGGCTCGGACCAGGACGACGTGGTGCTGGTGCCGATGCGCATGCTGTGGCGCCGCATCGCCGGCAATCAGGACGTCGGCCTGATCCAGATGTCGGCGCGCGACGGCGTGTCCACCGCCAAGGTGCAGAGCGACGTGGAGCAGCTGCTGCGCGAGCGGCGCCACATCGCGAGCGGCGAACAGAACGACTTCACCGTGATGGACATGAAGGAGATCGCCACTGCGCTGACCGGTACCACCAAGATCCTTACCGGCCTGCTGGGTGCGGTGGCGGCGGTGAGTCTGCTGGTGGGCGGCATCGGCATCATGAACATCATGCTGGTGTCGGTCACCGAGCGTACCCGCGAGATCGGCACGCGCCTCGCCATCGGCGCACTGGAGCACGAAGTGCTGACCCAGTTCCTGGTGGAGGCGGTGGTGCTGTCGTCGTTCGGCGGGCTGTTCGGCATCCTGCTGGCCATGCTCGCCTCCTTCGGCATCGCGCACCTGATGGCGATGCCGTTCATCGTCGCCCCGACCATCGTCGTGATCGCCTTCCTCTTCTCCGCAGCCATCGGCGTCATCTTCGGCTATTTCCCCGCCCGCCGCGCGGCGCAGCTCGACCCCATCGAGGCGCTGCGGCACGAATAGATAGACAGGAAATTCACCGCAGAGACGCGGCGGGCGCCGAGATTCATGATGGTGTGGTCTATAACAAAATTGTCCGCAAATGAACGCCAAATATACGCAAATGAAAATTGCGGATTGAAATTACCGCAGAAACCATCGAACACCCAAAATCACCGCGCCATCGATGCGCGCATCTTTATCTCGGCGCGTTTGGCGAGATCATCAGTTTTCCCCGGCAAGGAACGAACTCGCCCTCTCGCCAAGACGCAAAGAACGCCAAGGATTCCAACGAGTCCTTTGGACTGTTCGGTGTACCCGGCGGTTGCCCGGTTTTATTGCGGCGCTAGCGCAACGCCGGATAGTCGGTATAGCCGTGGGCGTCGCCGCCGTAGATGCTTGCCTCGTCCACGGCATTGAGCGGGGCGCTCATGTGCAGTCTGACCACCAGGTCGGGGTTGGCGATGAAGGGGCGGCCGAAGGCGATGAGGTCGGCCAGCTCGTCGCGCAGATAGCTCTCCGCCTTGCTGCGATCCATGTCGCCGCAGGCGATGATCGGGATGCCGGCCTTGGTCCGCGCCTGGCGCAACAGCCGTGCGCCGTCTGCGTAGCCGCTGAAGACCGGGTCGACGAAATGCACATAGGCCAGGCCGCGACCGCCCAACTGCTCCGCAAGATAGAGCGTCATGGCGTCGGCCTCGGGGTCGGCGGGCATGTCGTTGAAGCTGCCGTGGGGCGAGAGGCGCACGCCGACGCGGCCGGCGCCGGCCACGGCCACGGCGGCGTCGACCGTCTCCAGCAGCAGGCGCGCGCGGTTGGCGATGGAGCCGCCGTAGTCGTCGTTGCGATCGTTCAGCGCGCCGTTGAGGAACTGGTCGAGCAGGTAGCCGTTGGCGCCGTGCACCTCGACGCCGTCGCAGCCGGCGGCCATGGCGTTTTCCGCGGCGCGGCGAAAGTCGTTCACGACCGCGGCGATCTCCGCGCCGGTGGCGGCGCGCGGTGCGCTGCACGGCAGGTAGGCGGGGTTGCCCTGTTCGTCGTAGCCGAAGGCCTGGGCGTCGGCGCGCCTGGCGGTGGAACTGAGGGGCGCGGCGCCGTCCGGTTGCAGCGAGGTGTGGGAGATGCGCCCCACGTGCCACAACTGGAGGAAGATGCGCCCGCTGCCGGCGTGTACCGCGTCGGTCACCTGCTTCCAGCCCGCCACCTGCTCCGCGCTGTGGATGCCGGGGGTCCACAGATAGCCGTGGCCGGCCGGCGACACCGGGCTGGCCTCGCTGATGATCAGACCGGCGCCGCTGCGCTGGGCGTAATATTCGGCGGTGAGGGCGGTGGGAACGTCGCCGGGCTGGCCGGCGCGGGAACGGGTCATCGGCGCCATCACCACGCGGTTGCGCAGCAACAGATCGCCAAGCGGAAAGACGTCGAACAACATAGGGTGCTCCTGCAGTAGTCGTGAGTAATCCGTCTGCGGACGGCTGCGGCCAGCCGCAATGCGGCGCGGGCCGACGGAAACAGCGTCGCCCCTTACCGTACCACGGCAATCGTTATTTTGGTGCTGCGTTCAGAAACGGCCGGACTGGTAATCGTGAAAGGCCTGGCGGATCTCTTCGTCGGTGTTCATCACGAACGGTCCGTGGCGCGCGATCGGTTCCTGTAACGGCTGGCCGGCCAGCAGCAGAAAACGGCTGCGCTCGCCCTGGCCGCGCACGTGCAGCCGTTCGCCGCTGCCCAGCACGGCCAGCGTGTCGCTGCCGACGCTCTGCCCTTCGACCTCTACGCTGCCTTCGATCACATAGACCATGGCGTTGTAGCCGCTCGGCAGCGGTTCGCTGTAGGCGGCGTCGCGGTGCAGCGTCACGTCGAAGTAGAGCACGTCGGTGATCAGCTCCTTGATCGGCCCGCGAGTGCCCTGTTCGGTGGTGCCGGCGATGACCCGCACCTCCACCGCGTCGCCGCGCCGTTCGAGCGGGATGGCGTCGGCGCCCAGCTCCTGGTAGCGCGGGGCGATCATCTTGTGGCTGGCCGGCAGATTGATCCACAGCTGGAAGCCCGACATCAGACCGTTCTCCTGTTCCGGCATCTCCGAGTGGATGATGCCGCGCCCGGCGGTCATCCACTGCACGCCGCCGGCCTCGATCACCCCTTCGTGGCCGGCGTTGTCGCGGTGGCGCATGTGCCCGGCCAGCAGGTAGGTCACGGTCTCGAAACCGCGATGGGGATGGGACGGGAAGCCGGCGATGTAGTCGTCGGGGTCGTCGGAGCTGAAGTGGTCGAGCATCAGAAACGGGTCGAGTTGCGGCAGGACATGGGTGCCGATGACCCGCACCAGCTGTACGCCGGCGCCGTCGGAGGTCTCCAGGCCGCGTACCACGGTCACCGGCCGGCGCGCGGTCGTTTTCTGTTCGCTGCGGGGCGCGATAGTCGTCATGGGATATTCCTTAGTAATCGAGTCAGATTAACCCACAGTCTACCGTTGCGCATATTCGAATAAAGGCGATAATCGAGAAAATTCCGTTCTGGCAGAGAGAACAATGGATCGCTTCGAAGAGTTGCAGACTTTTACCGCCGTGGTGGAAACCGGAAATTTCAGCGCCGCTGCCGAGCGCATGAATCTGGCGAAATCGGCGGTGAGCCGGCGTATCGGCGAGTTGGAGGCGCGTCTGGGCGTGCAGCTGCTGAATCGCACCACCCGCCGCCTCAGTCTCACCGACGCGGGCCACACGTTTTACGAACACTGTGCGCGGCTGCTCGGCGATCTGGAGGAGGCCGAGCAGGCGGTTACCAGCGGCCAGGCGGCCTTGGGCGGCCGCATCAAAATGGCGGCGCCGCTTTCGTTCGGACTGCAGCATCTGGAACCGGCGTTGTCGGAGTTTCTGCTTGCCCATCCCGATGTCGAACTGGACCTGGACCTCAGCGACCGGCAGATCAATCTGGTGGAGGAGGGGTTCGATCTGGCCGTCCGCATCGGCGAGCTTTCCGATTCGACCCTGGTTGCCAAGCGTTTGGCGCCGATACACTTCGTCAATTGCGCCAGTCCCGAATATCTGCGCCGGCACGGCACGCCGACGATCCCGCAGGAGTTGGCCAACCACGATGGCCTGGCCTACGGCTACATCTCGGCGGGACAGCAGTGGACCTTCGTCGGCGACGACGGCAGCAGCACCACGGTGAAGGTGCGGCCGCGGATGCGCGCCAACAACGGCGACGCGCTGCTGCAGGCGGCCATCGCCGGGCTTGGCGTGCTGGCGGGACCGACCTTCATCTCCTACCATGCCGTTGCCTCCGGGCAGCTGCAGGTGATCATGCCCGGCTACCGAATGGCCTCGATGGCGGCCTTCGCCATCTATCCGTCGCGTCGCCACCTGCCGCAGCGGGTGCGCGTGCTGATCGATTACCTCGCCGAGCGTTTCGGCGACGAACCCTATTGGGATCGGGAGATGGCGCAGGCCCTGGCGCATGAGTGAGGCGGGTCACCGCCGCTTGTGGGTGCTGGCGGGAAGCAGGCCGTGGGCGGTGGCGACGGCGCGCGAACATCTGGCGGGCGGCGACACCTTCTGGATCAGCGACGTCGTGCCGCAGGACTTTAACGGCAGCGTCGCGGCCCAGGCGCGCCGCCTGCTGGGGCGCGAGATCGACGTTCTGGTGTTCGACGCCTATGCCGGTTTCGATCCCGAGGCCTTCGGCGCCGCGGTGGGGGCGGTCCGGGGCGGCGGTCGGGTGGTGCTGCTGACGCCGCCGCTGGCCCAGTGGCCGACCTTTGTCGATCCCGAACATCTCCGTATCGCCGTCCATCCCTATGGCGCCGCCGATGTGAGCGGCCGCTATCTGCAGCGGCTGACGGCGCTGGTGCGCGCCGACAGCGCGCTGCGGCTGGTGGAGGAGGGAACGGCGTTGCCGGAAGCGGAGCCTGTTGCCCCGATGGTCGCGGCGGCGGACGGGCCGTGCCGCAGTGCCGATCAGGCGGCGGCGGTGGCGGCCGTGTGCGAAGTCGCCCACGGCCATCGCCACCGGCCCCTGGTGCTCACCTCCGATCGCGGCCGCGGCAAGTCGGCGGCCCTCGGCATCGCGGCGGCGCAGTTGATGCACCGGGGGACGCTGCACGTCGTGGTGACCGCGCCGCGGCGCGCCGCCGTCGACGCGCTGTTCGAGCACGCGGCGCGTCTGCTGCCGGGGGCGCAGTGGGAGCGCGGCACGTTGGTGTGGGGCGGAAGCCGGCTGGCGTTCGTGGCGCCCGACGCGCTGCTGTTGCAGCCGTCGCCGGCCGACCTGTTGCTGGTGGATGAGGCGGCTGCCATTCCTACACCCTTGCTGGAGCGGTTGCTGGCGCACTATGCGCGCATCGTCTTCGCCACCACCGTGCATGGCTATGAAGGGACAGGGCGCGGTTTCGCCGTGCGGTTTCACGCCGTATTGGCGCGGCGCACGCCCGGTTGGCGCGCGCTGCGGCTGGAGACGCCGATCCGCTGGGCGGCGGACGATCCGGTGGAGCGCTTCGTGTTTCGCGCACTGCTGCTGGACGCGGCGCCCGCCGCCGATGCCGCGGCGGTTGCGGCGCAGGCGTGCGTGGTCGAGCGGCTCGATCGCGACCGCCTGGCCGCCGACGAGCCGACCCTGACGCAGCTGTTCGGTCTGCTGGTATTGGCCCACTACCGCACCAGTCCGCTCGACCTGCGCCACCTGCTGGACGGTCCCAACGTGACGGTGTGGGCGGTCCGCTGCGGCGCTACCATCGTGGCCACCGCGCTGACGGTGCGCGAAGGCGGTTTCGAGCCGGCGTGGGCGCGGGCCGTCTACCAGGGGCGGCGCCGCCCGCGCGGCCACCTCATCGCACAATCCCTGGCGGTACACAGCGGTTTCGAGGCGGCGCCGCTGCTGAGCGGCGAACGGGTGATGCGTATCGCGGTGCATCCGGCGCGGCAACGCCGCGGGGTGGGTGCGCAGCTATTGCAGGCGGTGGCGGATTGGGCACGGGACGCGGGGTGCGATTACCTGGGGGCCAGCTTCGGCGTCACCGCCGGGCTGCTGACCTTCTGGCGCCGCCAGGCGCTGTTGCCGGTGCGGCTGGGGATGACGCGCGACGCGGCCAGCGGCACCCATTCGGTGATCGTCATGCGGCCCCTGTCGGCGGCCGGCACCGCCTGTTATGACGCGATCCGCCGGCGCTTCTGCGCGCAATTGCCGACCTTCGTTAGCGAAGTCGTGCCCGACGTCGACGCCGAATTGGCCGCCGCCCTGTTGCAGGGCGCGGCGCCGTCGGCTGAGTGTTCCGATGTGTTGGATACGCAGGACTGGCGCGACGTGATGAGCTTCGCCTTCGGCCGGCGCGGTTATGAAACCTGTCTGGTGGCGCTGCGCAAGCTGGTTGCGGCGCTGCTCGGCGACGGTTCCCTGGCGCAGCGGCTGGCGCCCGATGCCTATGCGCTGTTGTTCGACAAGGTGGTGCGGCGCACCGACTGGGCGGCCCTGGCCGCCCGCCATGGGTTGACGGGAAGGGCGGCGGCCGAGGCGGCGCTGCGCGACGCGTTGCGACGGCTGCTTGCCGGAGTGCAACACCCGGTCGTGCGCGAGGAGTCGGCACACTACGATGTCGGACCGACCGTACGGTGATGCGCTTGGCATGTGCTGCAATAAACCCGTAGCGTTTTGATAAAACGCAATAATTTACCGCTTTGATAACCACGTAGTGCTTGGAGCGCGATGGCCGGGGGGGCGATACTGCCGGGCAGCGGCCCGGTGGAAAGAAGGCCGTATAACAAGCACAAGGTACGGGGTGTCACATGAGCATATTGTCCTGGCTAAAAACGGTAACGCACGGTGAGGGTTCTGCCGAACTGATCGCGGCCACACCGATGCACTTCGCGCCCGGCGAAGAGGAGTTCCACGGCCTCAACATGAAGGAGGCGCTGGACACACACCTCAAGTGGGTGCAGCGGCTGGAGCGGCAGATGGGCGGCGTCGATCACGAGGAGGTGGATATCGCCCATGTTGCCGGGGATCACAACTGCGTCCTCGGCACCTGGATCCACGGGGCGGCAAAACGTCAATTCGGCGAGCTGCCCGCGTACGCCGAGTT
>CAYQWR010000037.1:0-17243 GCA_964421235.1 uncultured Thiohalomonas sp.
GGTCTCCATGTCCAGGTCGTTGGGCGGCTCGTCCATCACCAGCAGGTTGGCGGGCTGGGTGAACAGCCGCGCCAGCAGCAGGCGGTTGCGCTCGCCGCCCGACAGCGCCTTCACCGGGGTGCGGGCGCGCTCCGGCGCGAACAGGAAATCCTGCAGGTAGCTGATCACGTGGCGGCTCTGGCCGTTGACGGTGATCTGCTCGCTGCCCTGGGCCACGTTGTCGAGCACCGACCGCTCCTCGTCCAGCGCCGCGCGATGCTGATCGAAGTAGGCCACCTCCAGCTTGGTGCCGAGCCGCACCGTGCCCTGCTGCGGTTCCAGGTGGCCCAGCAGCAGGCGCAGCAGCGTGGTCTTGCCGGCGCCGTTGGGACCGATGATCCCCACCTTGTCGCCGCGCATGATGGTGGTGGAAAGGTCGCGGACCACGCTGCGGCCGTCGTAGGCGAACGATACGTTCTGCGCCTCCGCCACCAGTTGACCGGAGCGCTCCGCAACGTTCGACTCCAGCCGTGCGCTGCCCTGCCGTTCGCGCCGCTCCTGCCGTTCGCGCCGCAGCGCCTGCAGGGCGCGCACCCTTCCTTCGTTGCGGGTGCGGCGCGCCTTGATCCCCTGGCGGATCCACACCTCCTCCTGGGCCAGCTTCTTGTCGAACAGGGCATTGGCGGTCGCCTCGCTCTCCAGCGCTTCCTGCTTGCGCCGCAGGTAGGTGTCGTAGTCGCCGGGCCAACTGGTGAGGCGGCCGCGGTCCAGTTCGACGATGCGCGTCGCCAGCCGCCGCAGGAAGGCGCGGTCGTGGGTGACGAACAGCAGGGTGCCGCCGAAGCCGAGCAGGAACTCCTCCAGCCAGGTGATGGCGTCGATATCCAGGTGGTTGGTGGGCTCGTCCAGCAGCAGCAGGTCGGGACGGGTGACCAGCGCCTGGGCCAGCAGCACGCGCCGCTTGAGGCCGCCGGAGAGCTGGGTGAATTCGGCGTCGGCGGGCAGTTGCAGCCGCGACAGCACCGTCTCCACGTCGCGGTTCAGCTCCCAGCCGCCGGCCGCCTCCAGCGCCTGCTGCACCTGCTCCAGGGTGCGCAGGGCGGCGTCGCCGCCGCCGGCCGCCAACTCGGCGATCACCTGGTGGTACTGCGCCAGCAACGTACCGGCATTGCCCAGTCCGGCGGCCACCACGTCGAACACCGAACCGCGGGTGCCGTGCGGCACCTCCTGGGTCAGCCGCGCCACCCGCACCCCGCCCTGGCGCACGATCTCGCCGTCGTCCGGGGTAATCTCGCCGGTGAGCACCCGCATCAGCGTCGACTTGCCGCTGCCGTTGCGCCCCACCAGACAGAGCCGCTCCCCTGGCTCGATCTGCAGATCGACGCCGTCGAGCAGCGGCGGGCCGCCGTAGCTGACCGTCACCCCGCGAAGTACCAACAATGCCATCGTCTAGAACTCACATTTGAAAGAAAAAGCCATTAACCACGGGGAGCACGGGGGACACGGGGATATATATGCTGTGTGCATGGCAACTTATTCGCCATTGGTTCCCCCGTGTGCCCCGTGTCCCCCGTGGTTAATTTGTTGTTGAGAAGTTACATGGGCCGCCGATTGTCTCACAGGCGGAGGCGATCAATACATCCGATGGCGGAACAGCCAGCCGGCGATGGCCAGGGTGCAGACACCGATCACGGCCATGGGCCAAAACTGGTCGATGAGCAGATGGAACGGCGTTCCCTCCAGGAACACGCCGCGCAGGATCACCATGAAGTAGCGCAGCGGATCGATCAGCGTGATCTTCTGCACGATGGCCGGCATGTTGGCGATGGGCGTGGCGAAGCCGGAGAGGATGATCGCCGGCACCAGAAACAGAAACGCACCGAGCAGCCCCTGCTGCTGAGTCACCGCCAGGGACGAGATCATCAGGCCGGCGCCGATGGCGGAGAGCAGGAACAGCAGCACGCCGGTATAGAGGGTGAGCAGGTGGCCGCGCAGCGGGACATCGAACCAGAATACCGCGACGGTGATGATCAGCGTCGCCTCGAACAGGCCGATGATGACGCCGGGCAGCGCCTTGCCGATCAGGATCTCGGTCGGCCGCAGCGGCGTCACCAGCAGTTGATCGAAGGTGCCCTGCTCCCGTTCGCGCGCCACCGACAACGACGTCACCACCATGGTCACCACCAGCGTCAGCAGGCCGACGATGCCGGGGATGATGAACCAGCGGCTCTCCATGTTGGGATTGAACCAGGCGCGGATCTGCAGCGTGGCCGGCGGTCCTTGCAGGTGGTGATCGCGCGTCCAGCTTTGATTGAAGTCGGTGACGATGGTGCGCACGTAGTTGAGGGCGATCAGCGCGGTATTGGAGTCGCGGCCGTCGATGATCACCTGCAACGGCGCCGGCGTGCCGATGGTCAGGTCGCGGCCGAACTGCGGGCCGATGTGCAGCAGCAGCAGCGCCTCCTTGTTGTTGATCAGCGGCGCGATCTCGGCGTGACTTTGCACGTTGCGCACCAGACGGAAGTTGGGCGAGCCCTCGAAACGGGCAATGAGCTGGCGCGAGGCGGCGCCGCCGTCCTCGTTGTAGACGGCGAGACTGACGTGATTGAGGTCGAACGAGGCCGCATAGCCGAACACCAGCAGTTGCAGCAACGGCGGACCGATCACGACGAAGCGGCTGCGCTTGTCCTGCAACAGGGTCAGCAGCTCCTTTTTCACCAGCGCAAAGATGCGACGCCACATAACGCTTGTACCCCTATTCCAGCCGCTTGCGCGCCTTGCGCCGCACGATGGCGAAAAACAGCGCCGCCATGATCAGTAGCGCCAGGGCATTGCTCAGGATCACCGGCCAGACGTTGCCGGCCATGAAGATGGTCTGGAGGATCGCCACGAAGTAGCGGGCGGCGATCACGTGGGTCAGGATCTGCACCACCGTCGGCATGCTGTCGATGTCGAACAGAAATCCGGAGAGGATGAACGCCGGCAGGAAGGTGACCACCAGCGCCACCTGGCCCGCGACGAACTGATTCTTGGCGATGATGGAGATCAGCAGCCCCATCGCCAGCGCCACCAGCAGAAACAGCGCCGACGAAGCGGTGAGCAGCCACAGCGAACCGCGCAAAGGCACGTGGAACAGGAACAGCGCCATCGCCACCGATAGCGCCATGCTTCCCATGCCCAGGATGAAGTAAGGGATCAGCTTGCCCAGCAGCAGCTCGCGAATCGCCACCGGCGTCACCATCAGCGCCTCCATGGTGCCGCGTTCCCATTCGCGCGCCATTACCAGCGCGGTGAGCATGGCACCGATCAGCGTCATGATGATGGCGATGAGTCCGGGCACCAGGAAGTTGCGACTGCGCAGTTCGCTGTTGAACCAGACCCGCGGCTCCAGGTCCACCGGCATATTCAGCTTTTCGCCGCGGGAACGCGCCACCTGTTGCAACCACTGACCCCAGGCGCCCTGCACGTAGCCGCTGATGATGCGTCCGGTGTTGGCGTCGACGCCGTTGACGATCACCTGGATCGGCGCACCGTCCGCACTGCGCAGCTTGCGACCGAAGTCGGCGCGCAGATGGATGATGCCGTTCACCTTGCCGGCCATCATCGCCGCCTCGGCCGCCTGCATGCCGCCCATCTCGGTCAGACTGAAATAGCGGTTGTGCCGCATGGAGGCGACGAACGCCGCGGTATCACTGCTCGGCTGCTCGGCCACGACCGCGACGGGGATGTGATCGGCATCGAGCGAGACGCCGTAGCCGAACACCAGCAACAACACCACCGGCATCAGTAAGGCGATGGCGATACTGCTCGGGTCGCGCAGGATCTGGAAGAACTCCTTGCGCACCAGTCCGCGCAGGCGCATCGCCGCACCGCCGCGCGGATTCGGCACAACGCTCATGCCGCCACCTCCGCCGCGTGCTGTTCGATCAGGGCGATGAACGCATCCTCCATGCTCGGGTCGGGCGTCTGTTCGCTGCGCGCCGCCGCCTTCACCTCGGTCGGCGTGCCCAGGCTGAGGATCTCGCCGGCGGCCATGATCGCCAGACGGTCGCAATACTCCGCCTCCTCCATGAAGTGGGTCGTCACCAGCACCGTGACGCCCGCCTCGGCCAGGGCGTTGATGCGGTGCCAGAACTCGCGCCGCGCCAGCGGGTCGACGCCGGAGGTGGGTTCGTCGAGGAACAGGATCTCCGGTTCGTGCATCAGCGCGCAGGCCAGCGCCAGCCGCTGCTTGTAGCCCAGCGGCAGGTCGGCGCTGGTCGCCCGCTGCTGCCCCTTCAGTTCGAAGGTCTCCAGCGCCCAGGCGATGCGCTCACCGCGCCGGTTGCCGGAGAGACCGTAGGCGCTGCCGAAAAACTCCAGGTTCTGCGCCACATTCAACGAGCCGTAGAGGGAAAACTTCTGCGACATGTAGCCGATGCGCTGGCGCGCCGCGGCGGCGGCACGGCGCAGATCGACGCCTGCAACGCGCAGCTTGCCGCCGCTGGCCGGCAGCAGGCCGCACAGCATGCGGAAGGTGGTGGACTTGCCGGCGCCGTTGGCACCGAGCAGACCGAACACCTCGCCGCGGTGCACGTCGAAGCTGACGTCCTTCACCGCGTAGAAATCGCCGAAGCGGCGCTGCAGCCGCTCGACCCGGATCACCGCCTCGCCGTCGGCTCCCTGGCGGCGGGTATGCGCCGCGGTATCGTTGCCCGCGCCGGGCGCCGGTTCCTTGCGCAGGCTGGCGATGAAGTGGTCCTCGAAACGCGGTTCGACGGCGCGATAGTTCAGGCCCCGCAGCACATCGATTGCCGTCGGCGCGACGTCTTCGCCCAGCACCAGCCGCACGTGCTCCTTCTGGATCACCGCATCGATCACCCCGGCACTCTCCGCCAGGCGCGTCTGCAAGGCGCGCTTGGTGCTTTCCTGCGGCACCTCCACCGCAAAGGTGCGCCCCACCAGATAGCGGCCGAAACTCGCCGGTTCGCCGTGGCTCAACACCCGTCCCTCGTGCATCAGGATCACCTCGGCGCAGCGCTCCGCCTCGTCCAGATAGGCGGTGCTGAGCAGCACGCTCATCCCTTCCTCCTGCACCAGGCGATAGACGATGGCCCACAGCTCGCGGCGCGATACCGGATCGACGCCGACCGTCGGCTCGTCGAGCAGAAGCAGCCGCGGCGCGCGCACCAGGGTGCAGGCCAAGCCGAGCTTCTGCTTCATGCCGCCGGAGAGGCGGCCGGCGAGACGGCGGGTGAACGGCCCGAGACCGGTCATGCGCATCAACTCCGCGTAGCGTGCCGCGCGCTGCTGCTGCGGCACCCCCTGCAGGTCCGCGTAGAGGTCGAGGTTCTCCTGTACCGTGAGGTCTTCGTAGAGGCCGAAACGCTGGGGCATGTAACCGATGGCGGCCTGCACCTGCAAGGCGTCGCGGTCGGCGTCCAGGCCCAACACGCTCACCCGCCCGGCATCGGCGCGCAACAGGCCGGCGGCCAGGCGCATCAGCGTGGTCTTGCCGGCGCCGTCGGGACCGATCAGGCCGGTGACGACGCCGGAACGCACCTTGAGATCGGCGCCGCGCAGCGCCTCCACCTTGCGTGGGCCGACGGTGAAGCCCTTGTCGACCCGCTCGAAGGTGATGGCATAGCCACCCTCTTCGGCCATCAGCGGCCCCCGCAACGATGCGCAGCCGCCGCGCCCTGCGGCTGGCTCAGCAGCACCGCGGCCGTGGCCGGCATCCCCAGGCGCAGCTGGTTCTGCGAATCGCAGACGAAGATGCGCACCTGGTAGACCAGGTCGGTGCGCACCTCTTTCGTCTCCACCGCCTTGGGAGTGAATTCGGCGGTGGGGGAGATGAAACCGACCCAGCCGTCGTAGCTCTTGCCGGGATAGCTGTCGGTATGCACCTCGGCGGCCATGCCCAGGTGGATCCTGCCCAAGTCCGCCTCGCCGACGTAGGCGCGCACCCACAGCGGGTCGGTCAACGCCAGGGTGAAGGCGGCGCGCTGGGGCGAGGCCATGTCGCCCGGCTCCAGCAGCCGCTGTTCGATGACGCCGGCGGCGGGAGCGGTGAGGTCGGCGTCGGTCAGTTGCCGCTGCGCCAGTGCCAGCTGCGCCTCGGTGGCCTGCAACTGCGCCTCGGCGGCGGCGATATCCTCCTTGCGTGGCCCGAGCTCCGCCAGCCGCAGCGTCTCCTCAGCGGCGCGCGCCTGGGCGGCGGCGGCTTCGGCCGCGGCGCGGGCGTTGTCCGCCTGCTCCTGCGGCACCAGCTTCTGCTTCACCAGGTCAGCCAGCCGCTTGCTGCTGCGCGCCGCATTGGCCGCCTCGATGTGGGCGGCATCGGCGGCGGCCCGTGCCTGGCGGATCTCCTGCGGCCGGCTGCCCGCCTTGAGCCGCGCCACCACGGCGCGCTGCGCCGCGACCTGGGCTGCGGCCAGGTCGACGGCGTGTTGCAGGCGGCGTTTGTCGAGGCTGGCGAGCAGTTGTCCCTTGGTGACCCGGTCGCCCTCCTGCACCAGCATGCGGTCGATGCGTTCGGAATCGTTGAAGGCCACCTCCACCTGGCGGATGTCGACATTGCCGTGCAGGGTCAGGGTGTCGCTGCGCGCAGCGTCGGGCTTGCCGTGTTGCCACCACCCGACGGCGCCGCCCACCGCGGCCACAAACACCACAACGGCGATTATTCTTGCCCGCATTCACGATCTCCTTGTTGATGTTCGTCTGCCGCGCCGTAGAACAGTGCCACGGTGTGGCGGGTGAGGTGTTCGACGAAGTTCTCGTCGATACGCTGAGGGAAGACCCGCTCCACCGCCGGCTGGGCGACGAAGGGGAAGACGATGAGACTCAGGATGCCGAGCGAACCGAAGGCGGGATCGATATGGGACGGCAGTTCGCCGCTCTCGACGTCGCGGCTGAGCAATCCGCGCAGCGCCTCGCTGGCGCGGCTGGCGAAGCGGGCGATGAAATCGTCGCGCACCTTCCCCTCCTGGAACAGCACCTCGCGCACCAGCAGGTTGGGCAGCCACGGTTGCGCCAGCAAGGTGTCGGCGTAGCGGCGCAGAAACCCCTGCAGTGCATCCCGCCCGGCGCCTTGAGCATTGAGGCCCTCAAGCTGCTCGATGAGCGGCGCGACGGTTTCGCTCAACATGGCGATATAGAGTCCCTGCTTATTGCCGAAATAGTAATGCACCATGGCCGGATTCACACGGGCCTCGGCGGCGATCTTGCGCAGCGAGGCCTGCTGAAAGCCGCGGGTGGAGAAGTAGTTCCGGGCCGCATGCAGCAGTGCCTCGCGCACCGCCTGGCCACCGGCCTCGCTGCGCGGGCGGCCCGGCCCGGTTGCCCGTTTTGCCATCATCCGTCCTGTTTTTAATTAAACGTTTGTTTAATATAGAACGACTGACGCGCGGGCGCAAGCAGGGCGCAGAAGAATCGGAGAACCGGTAGAGCGCAGCGACATTGGGCGGGGTTGCTGAAACCGTTGCACCGCAGAGACGCACGACTTGCATGGATGCAGGAGCTAGCGCAACGCATGGAGCAGCTGCCGAGAGGACACGGAGTAGTATGCCTGCCGGATACCGTTGCGCCCCATCCGGCCTACATGGTTGGCTCTCCGCGTCCTCTGCGTCTCTGCGGTGCCATATCTTTTCTTACCGCTACAACTCGAACTCGCGGTGCAGCTGCGGGATGATCACCTCGCCTCCGTGCAGGAGCTTGGCGAACACGTGCATCGCCTCCTCGTCGCCATGCACCAGGAAGGTCTTCTTCACCCCGCCGATGGCCTTGTGCCAGGCCAGCAGTTCGGCCTGGTCGGCGTGGGCGGAGAAGCCGTTGATGGTGTGGATGGAGGCGCGCACCGGCATCTCCTCGCCGAAGATGCGTACCTGGGGCGCGCCGTCGATGATGCGCCGCGCCAGGGTACCGCGGCCGGCATAGCCGACGAACACCACGGCGCAGTCGTGGCGCCACAGGTTGTGCTTCAGGTGGTGGCGGATGCGCCCGCCGGTGCACATGCCGGAGCCGGCCATGATCACGGCGCCGCCGCCGATGCGGTTGAGGGCGATGGAGTCGGCCGTATCGCGGGTGAAGTGCAGCCCCGGCAGCCCGAATGGGTCGTGCCCCTCCCGAAACAGCCCGGCGGTCTCGGCGCCGTAGCACTCGGGGTGGTGTTCGAAAATCTGGGTGGCGGAGATGGCCATGGGCGAGTCGAGAAACACCTGCATGGTGCGCGGCAGGCGCCCGCTCTCGACCCCTTCGCGCAGGAAGTAGAGCAGTTCCTGGGCGCGCTCCAGGGCGAAGGTGGGGATCACCACGTTGCCGCCGCGGTGGAAGGTGTCGTCGATGGCGTCGTACAGCTCGTCCACCGACGGCTTGAGCTGCTTGTGGGAGCGGTCGCCGTAGGTGGTTTCCATCACCACCACGTCGGCGCTGGCCGGCGTCACCGGATTGCGCAGCAGCGGCCGCCCGGCGTTGCCGAGGTCGCCGGAGAACAGCACGCTGCCGCCGTCGGCCCCGGTCTGTTCCAGGTAGACGCTGGCGGAACCGAGGATATGGCCGGCATCGAGGAAGGTGGCGCGCAGGCCCGGCGCCAATTCGATGGGTTCGTTGTAGCGAGCGGTGCGACCGAAATACTCCAGCGAGTTCATCGCATCGAGGATGGTGTAGAGCGGCTCGCCGTTGCCGTGGTTGCCGTGGCGCGCCTTCTTGCGCGCGCGGTAGCGCGCCTCCTCCTCCTGCAGATGGGCCGCATCGAGCAGCACCAGCCGAGCCAGTTCGCGCGAGGCGGCGGTGGTGATAATCTCGCCGCGAAAGCCGCGCTGCACCAGCAGCGGCAGTCGTCCGCAGTGGTCGAGGTGGGCGTGGGTCAGCAGCACCATGTCGATGGCGGCGGGGTCGAAGCCGAACGGTTCGGCGTTCTCCTCGTCCATCTCGCGCCCGCCCTGATAGAGCCCGCAGTCGATCAGAATGCGCTTGCCGGCGCACTCCACCATGTGACAGGAACCGGTCACCCCTTCTGCTGCACCGTGAAATGAGAGTTTCAAGCCAACCTCCTATTGCTCTTTTGTACGGCGGCGCCGTTGCGCCGTTTGCCATGTCCCTAGGCAGGCTAACGGCATCAAGGTCAACAAAAGGATAGGACACAGGGAAAGCACCGTCGGCGACGTACCCAAAACCGTTTGCCCGGAAACAGGCATCCGCCTCGCTGAAACATTTTGTCAGGCTTTTATCAGTCAAACATTTTCATGACATATGTCAATTACAGCCCCTCCCGGTTATGCAAATGTTGTCTACCGCCGCCCTTCACCCATCTGGTGATCCTGTGCCCTGACCCGATGGAACCAAAACGCCAACCGGCTTCATGGCAGATACCCGTATTTGAGGGGACGTGGGCGATGACGGCGACAAACCTGGACGGCCCCCCATGGGCGGCCCGTCGATGCGTTACAAAGATATGTCCGTTTTTTTCGCAAACGATGGGAGATATGAAGATGAGCGATTCGCAAGAAAAAATGATGTCGCGCCGTATGGCGCTCAAGCGCACAGCCCTGCTGGCGGCCGGCGTGGTCGCGGTACCGATCCTGTTTACCAGCCAGGAGGCCCTGGCCTCCCCTGCGGAGAAATCCTGGCGCACCGCCGCCAACATGAAGACTGTGCAGTACCGTTCGCAGCCGAACGGCGGTAAGGAGTGCGCACACTGCACGCAGTTCGTCCCTGGCAAAAACGGCGCCGGCAATGGCTATTGCGCCGTAGTTGACGCGACGATTACGCCTCACGGCTGGTGCAATTGTTTCAGCACGAACTCCTAAACCGACAAGGTGGCTGGATGGAAACTGCGGCGGCGTCGATATCCGGCAGATGGATGCCGGTGGTAGGTGCCGCCGCTGGCCGAAACAATGCACGAAAGGGGCGGATGCCTAATCCGCCCCTTTCAGCGCACAACGCGATTCAGAATTCGCCCGGCGGCAGACTGCCGCGAACCACGAAATAGAGACCCACGGCGAGGGGCGCTGCCGACAGCGCCGCCGTAAACAGGACCCGCGCCAATGGTGTGTCGTTGCGCACCAGGCAGGCGGACAGCGGGGCCACCGCCCGCTCCAGCGCCAGCAGGAAAAACAGCATTACCGTGGCCCACAACGGCGTATTGCCGTAGAGCTGTCCGACCATCAGCAGCAGCGCCAGCAGCGTCAGCGCGACGCCGCGGCCGGTACGGTTCAACGGCCGTTGCCCCATCACAGCGCTCCACAGACACCAAGCCGCCATCACGGCGGCCAACACGGCGCTCAACTGCCCCAGCATGACGCTGCCGGTGAGGGCCGCAATAGCGGCATTGCCCGTCGCCACCAGCACCAGCATCACCCCGAACGTCGGATCGCCGTCGTCCGGCCGGTCATGGAGCCACGCCGCCGCCAGCCAGCCGGCCGCGACGGCGCCGACGGCCACCCATGCAGCCTCATCAAGACCGTAACGGAACAACGGAATCAGCAACAACCCGCTCGTCGCGATGACAAACACGCCGAGCAGCGTGCGGCGCACGGCAACACCGGCGCCGAAACGGCTCAACGCACCGTATAGCACCAGCGCGACCAGCAGCAGCGGAGGCAACCCGTCGAGTACCTGCAGCGGCGGCAGCGCCGGCCGGCCGTAAACCCCGAGATAGCCGGCCAGATAGCCGACGGCCAGGGCCACTGCGCCGCCCCCCAGGTAGCGCGAAAATCGAGTCGGGAGGGGCAGCCGGGCCATGACCGGCAGCGCAACCGTGGCTGCGACCGGGATCAGCAGGGTGTGCAGCAACAGACCCAAGACCAGCGATGAAAACATGGAAACGCCTCCGTCGCGCGGGGCGGCGTCAACGCCGCCCCGCCGCCGCGCATTACTGCCGCTTGCCTTCGATATGCAGCGACACCTTGACCTTGTCGCTGATACCGCCCAGCAGGTAGGTCATGCCGAACTCGCTGCGCCGGATGGTGGTGGTGGCCACATAGCCTGAGCGGTAACCGCCCCACGGGTCGGGACCGGCGCCCACATGGTGCAGCCGGAATTGCACCGGACGGGTGATGCCGTGCAGCGTGAGTTTGCCCAGCAGAACGGCGTTGTCCTTGCCGCGCGGTTCAACGCGGGTACCGACGAAGTGCATCGCCGGAAACTGCTTGGCGTTGAAAAAGTCGGGACCGCTCAGATCCTTGTTGCGCTGGGCGAAATTGGTGTCCAGGCTGGCGATGGGGATCTCGACGTCGACCTTGTCGCGGTCCGGGTGGGCGCTGTCGACGGTAAAGGTTCCGGTCACCGTGTCGAAGCGGCCGGCAAACTCGCTGACGCCCAGGTGGCCGATGGTGAACAGAGCGATGGAGTGGACCGGGTCGATCTGGAACGTACCGTTGGGATTGCCCGTCTGCAATTTGTACGTGGTGGCCGCCTGCGCCGCCACGGGCGCTCCAAACGCCAACACGGCGGCGAACGCCGCGGCGGAAAACAGTTGCTGTCTGTTCATCGGAAACTCCTTTTTTCGTTGTCGGTTGTGGTTACAGCGAGGTATGGGTGCCGTCGCAAAACGGTGCGCCGCCCGATTTGCCGCATCCACAGACATAGACCGTTTTTGCTTCGCTGACGACGGTCTCGTAGGGTACGTGGGCCGAACCCTGGTGCGAACCATCGCAAAACGGCGGGTTTTTCGACTGGCCGCAGCTGCAGAAATAGTGGGTACCGGCCGCCAGCTTCACCTCGTAGGGTTCGCGGCGCGCGGGCGTTTGCGTATCGGACATGGCTCTGTTCTCCTCAATTCGGCTGGAAACGACGGTTTCGGGGCGCGGGGCCGGTGCGGCCATTACCCTTGGCATTGAGGTTAGAATATCGACCAATAGCGAATAAATAGGGTTATATTCAATAGATTGTTTCTTATTAGGAACCAATAACCCCGTGGACACCCTATCGAACATCAAGGCCTTCATCCAGGTGGTGGAGGCCGGCAGCTTCGCCCTGGCGGCGGAACGGCTGAACATCTCCCGCGCCATGGTCAGCAAGCACGTACAACACCTGGAAGACCGTCTCGGTGTCCGCCTGCTCAACCGGACCACCCGGCGCCTGAGCCTGACCGAGGCGGGCACCGCCTATTACGAACGCTGCGGCACCGTCCTCGACGCGCTGGATGAAGCCGATCTCGCCGCCGCGCAGCTGGCCTTCACCCCGAAAGGGACGCTCAAGATCAACGCCCCGGTGGCCTTCGGCACCCGCCACCTCTACCCCGCCATCGCCGAGTACCTGCGCACCTATCCGGAAGTGAAGCTGGACCTGACGCTGGAGGATCAGGTGGTGGACCTGGTCAAAGACGGGGTGGACATGGCGCTGCGCATTGGACAGCTGGCCGACTCCAGCCTGGTGGCGCGGCGCCTCGCGCCGGCACGGCTGGCGGTCTGCGGCTCACCCGCCTATTTCGCCAAACACGGCGTGCCGCGCACTCCGGAAGAGCTGCAACGCCACAACTGCCTGGGCTACGCCTATGCGGAATTTCCCGAGACCTGGCGCTTCACCGGCCGCGACGGCGGACACGCCATCCAGATATCGGGCAACATGCGCGCCAACAACGGGGAAGTCCTGCGTGCCGCCGCCATCGACGGCCTCGGCGTGGCACTGCAACCCACGTTCATCGTCGGCGACGACATCAAGGCCGGGACGCTGCAGGCGGTGCTCACGAACTACGCCGCGGAAGAGTTCTCCATCTACGCCGTCTACCCCAGCCGACACCACCTGTCCACCAAGCTGCGCATGTTCATCGACTTCCTCACCAACCGCTTCGGCCCTGATCCCTATTGGGACGCGTGGCAGACAACCAGATAGCGGCGGTGTGATGTTCGACGCGACGCGTGGTCAACCCGACCTTGAGCGCCTTGGCCTGCGGCCAATCCTTCAACTCATGCAGTATTAATCGCCGCCCGGTTCTCAATGGAGACCCGTGAGTTTCCAAAGTTGTCTGGAACTGCGATGGCAAATTTGTCCTGAAGTGAATGGTATGTACTTAAGCGGGATTTTATCCGATGCAGGGTGGGTTGCGCGCCGTAACCCACCAACCGTGTCGCCAGGCACACCTTAAACAGACCGGTGGTGTTGCTGCGCAACGCTTGGTGGGTTACGCGGAAAACGCTAACCCACCCTACATCGAACTTAAGTCAGTGCCATTCGGTTCTGAAGTTGTTGTCCTCGGTTTGGCCGAACGACGCAGCCCTTGCCTGCGGCCAAAGAAGCCGGCTCTCCCCGTCATTTAGAACACGTAGCTGACGCCGACGCTGTACACATTGCGCTTGTAGGTGTACGCAGCGATGTTCGAGTGATTGTCCGTGTGTGAATATTCGGCCTTCACTCGCAGTTTTTTGGTCATGTCGCGCGCCAGCGATATGCTGCCAACCCAGCGCCTATCGTCGCGCGTGGTGCGAGCGGCAGAACCGGACACGGTATTGGGATCGTTGTAGCGGCTGGTGCGGTATGACAACCCGCCACCCAGGCGCCACGCGTCCTGGAGTGCCATCTGGCCGTCGATGTACACCATGTTTCGCGTCGGCGAATAACTGGTGAAGCTCGTCGCCGTAGTCAGATCATTGCGGTTATTGCTCTCGAATTCGTAGCCCAGTCGCACGCGGGAAGTGGCCAGGCGCCGCCCCAGCTGGACCGTAAACTGCTGCTGATTGCCCTGCAACGGATCAAACGCTTTGTTGAGTGATTGAATGTTGCTGTAGCGGTAGCGGAGCCGCAGCTTCAGATGTTCCTGCAGCTGGCGGGTCGCACCGAGCTGGGCCGTTGCGGTGCGCAGATAGTCGCGGCCGTCCAGGGTATCCTGGTTGAGCTGCGCCCCGTATTCCGTTTTCCACTGCGCCCAGCTATCGACCTTGGCCAGACCGGCCTGCAACATGTTCATGTTGAAGTAGGCCTGGCTGGGGTAGCGGACGAAATAGCCGTTCACATCCAGGCGCACGCCGTTATCGTAATCGCCGCTAATCATGCCGGTGGTATAAACCAGGAGACTACCGAAACTACTGCCCTTGGCGCTGCCGGCCTGCTTGGTCGGATCGATGAGGTTGTCGTCGTGGCCGATCGTTGCATTGATCCCGCTGACCCAGGGCACCCCGCTTTCGGATGCGGTCTTTGGCCTTTCCGCCGGCGGCAGCTGCCGTTCGGCCAACGCACGCAGCCGCGGGTCGTCCGCTTCATTCGCCGCCAATCGGAACGACTCATTCGCCAGGCGCGTATTGCCGAGTTTTTGTTCGATCAGGCCGATGTTGTAGTGGGAGACGGCGGCAAGAGGCCGGTGTTGCGCCGCGCGTCGAAACTCGGTGCGCGCTTCGCCGTATCGGCCCAGACGGAAATAGCACACGCCCAGATTGTAATAGAGCGCAGGGCGCGTCTCGCCCCTGCTGCGCGCCTGCCGGAACAATTCAAGCGCCGATTGATAGCGCCCGTCCTTGAATGCGGTAACACCCTCGCGAAAATAGCCGGCGCCGGTTGTTTCGGCGTAAGCGGCAGCGACAAACACGCTTGAGCTCAGGGCAACAGCCATGGCGATTCGAGTTATGGTTTTCATTATCAACGACCCCTTCTTCAGCAACGGCAACAACGACCGAACCCCGGCTCCGGGCCGGGGTTCGGGTCGCATATCTCACGTGATAATTACGGCTGCTCCTGACTCTGCTGAGTCTGCTCCTGGACCTGATCCTGCGTTTCCTGAGCCTGCTCCTGCGCCTGGCTTTGGGCTTCCTGAGCCTGCTCCTGCGCCTGGTCCTGGGCTTCTTGAGCCTGCTCCTGAGCATTCTGCGTCTGCTCTTGTGTCTGTTCCTGCGTCTGCTCCTGAACTTGCTCCTGCGTCTGCTGGGTAGCCTGTTCCTGGGCACTGTCGCCGGTGCCGCCGTTGTGTTCCTGCTCCTGTTCCTGAGTCCTGGTCTGCTCGCCAGTCCGGTTTTGCGACTGGACCTGCGTCTGTGCCTGCTCCGCCGCCTGGCTGGGCAGTTCGATCTGTCGCGTCACGCCTGAGGCGTTGTCCTGATCGATGACCTGCATAGTGATGTCATCGACATTGCCGGCGGCCAATGCGGCACTGAGCGGTGCGGCCAGGCCCAGGCCGATGAGTAGAATTGTCGTAGCGGTTTTCATTGTGCGTCTCCTTCAGTGAGGTCGGTTCTATACAGCAACGGAGCGGTTCATGCTCTGCTGCAACGGCTGCGTTTTCAGCCGCAGGCGGAAAGTCTTTGTGTCGGTGCCGTAATGAATCTTGGCGATCAGGTTTCCGCCCGGTTTCTGATCGGCCTCGATAGGCAGGGTGAGCATATTGCGACCCTTGTACAGCGAGGAACGCCACACCACCTCCTGCTTGCCCGGGTAGCCCTTGAGTGCCGTATGGGGCGGCAGCAGGATCGTCAGCGTGGCATCGGGAAAGTCCTGGGGAGCGGTGAACACGATACGCACCATCTGCGGCTGCGCCAGCGCCAGCGTCACCGTCGGAATCGCACCCTTGTTCGATGCACCGTGCGGAAACAGGGCGACACCGAGCCACAGCACCAGAACCGCGGCGACGGCACTACCGAAGCCGGCAACAAACGCACGGCGCCTGGGTGCCGTCGCCTTGCGCTGCGCGTTGGCCAGAGCGCGCACTGCGAACCCCGGCGACGGCGGCGGCACCTCCTGCGCCTTCAACACCGTGCGGAAGCCCTGTTCCCGATCCAACACTTCGCGGCAGGCGGCGCATGTCGTCAGATGACGTTGCACTGCCTCCGTCTGCGGCAACGGTAGCTCGCCGTCCAGCAGGTCGTCGAACAAGGCTTTGGTATCGGTGCAATTCATGGTCATGATGATGTCCTCTCGCCTGTATAACGCTCCGGCGGCGATAAAGGTTCCATCCGCAATGTTTCACGCAGAGCGGCCCTGGCGCGGTGCAGCCGCGACTTGAGGGTGCCGATGGGGGTATCGAGCATCGCCTGCAATTCCTGCAACGTGTAGCCCTCCATGTCGTGCAGCGACACGACCACCCGCTGGTCCGGATTCAGCTTTGCCAGGGCGGTGGCGATCTGCCGCTGGAGGACGCCGCTCTCCGTCGCGCCGGCCGACATGGGGTCCGCACCGACACCGCCGTCCAGCTCGGGAACGATGTCCAGGGCGTTGTGCAGGGGATTGCGTTCACTGCGGCGCACCTGATCGATAAAGTGGTGATACAGCGTCCGGGTCAGCCAGGGACGGAGCTGCTCGATGTGTTCGAGCTCGGCACGCCGGGGGTACAGCTTCACCAGCAGGTCCTGCACCAGGTCCTCGGCGTCGGCGCGCTGGCCGGTGAACCGGTACGCCAGCCGGTAGAGGTACTCCACGTGGGGCGCCAGCAGCGCCTCGAAGCCCCTTTGGTTGTTGCGGCTGAATAGTTGGATAATGGTTCCCATACTGGCTATCAACGTTTGCGGAGGGAAATAGGTTCCCTCTTTGTCGAATATTTTTCCGTGCCCAGATCGGCAGGAACCCGGCCGGCATCACATTATGTGAAGCAGTTCCGGTTGTGGGATTGATGGAAGGTTTCCTGGGTGTCGCCCGAAGGCATCCGGTTCGTCAGCATCGCGATCGCACGACGAGGAGTCGCCCCACCGTATGCGGTCAGTCGCCAGGGGAATGGCATCTCAAAGATAGTGGATGTTGGACCGCCCCGCCTGCTCACGCAAAATGATGGGCAGAACGCCTCGTCGGCCAGAACGACACATTATGTTGCGCTGAATTCACCACACGCCTTGCACTTGACTCCACGCCGCAAAAAGAACAGCGGAAACCCGAGCAACAGGAGCACCACGATAGCGGGTTTCTTCCCCTTGACGTAGGGTTCGACGTCCGTACTGCCGCATTTCGGGCAGACGATTTCATCCTTTCCAAATTCTTCCTCAAGGAGATAGCTGAAATCCTCGGTCAGAATCTCCTTCGCCCTCTCCTCAAACTGCGCTGGCACCTGAACCCTGACACCGCCCATCGCGTTCGAATAGAGCCACTGCATATTGACCGTATGCTCGTCGGCGATAAATGCCGGGATGCCTTCGGCCTCCAAATTGGCTTTGGCTATATGGGCCTCGTGGGGAAAGGAATATGAAGCAATAGTTGTTAGTGTAGAGTCAGTCATGATTGAGAGGCATAGCACCCTAGTTAATTGGCGGCAACGTGAAACGCCGGCTTCCCTGTTGAATGACTAATTAGACCGTTCAAAATAGATGCATGGCTGGATGAATTTGTGCATGCAAACTCACAGCGCCAAGCTCCTACGGATTCCGATTTTTATACGC
>CAYQWR010000038.1:0-17191 GCA_964421235.1 uncultured Thiohalomonas sp.
AAGTCTTCGGCCAGAACCTGCTCGTCCTGCTGCTGGCGGCGCCGGCAGGGGCGCGCGCCACCATCGGCCTTGATCCGGGGTTGCGCACCGGCGTGAAGGTGGCGGTGGTCGACGCCACCGGCAAGGTGGTGGATACGGCCACCATCTATCCCCATGTGCCCAAAAACCAGTGGGACGCATCCATTGCCGTGCTCGCCGCGCTGGCGCAAAAGCACGGGGCGGAGCTGATCAGCATCGGCAACGGCACCGCCTCGCGCGAGACCGACAAGCTGGCCGCCGATTTGATCAAACGCCATCCCGAGTTGCGGCTGACCAAGGTGACCGTCAGCGAGGCGGGCGCCTCGGTCTATTCCGCCTCCGAATTCGCCGCCAAGGAATTTCCCGAACTGGACGTGTCGTTGCGCGGCGCCGTTTCCATTGCGCGCCGCCTGCAGGACCCGCTGGCCGAACTGGTGAAGATCGACCCCAAATCCATCGGCGTCGGCCAGTATCAGCACGACGTATCGCAAATGCGTCTGGCGCGCACGCTGGATGCGGTGGTGGAGGATTGCGTCAACGCCGTCGGCGTCGACGTGAATACCGCCTCGGCGCCGCTGCTCACCCGCGTCGCCGGTCTGAACGCCGGTCTGGCGGCCAACGTGGTCGCCTGGCGCGATGAGCACGGCGCCTTCCGCGATCGCAAGGAGCTGCTCAAGGTGTCGCGTCTGGGCGAAAAGGCCTTCGAACAGTGCGCCGGTTTTTTGCGCATTACCCACGGCAACAATCCGCTGGACGCCTCCGCGGTCCATCCGGAAGCCTACCCGCTGGTGGAGAAGATTCTTGCCGCCACCGGCAAGGCGATGCCGGAGCTCATCGGCAATACCGGTCTGCTCGGCAAACTCGCCGCCAACGATTTCACCGATGAACGCTTCGGTGCGCCGACAGTGAAGGATATCTTCAAGGAGCTGGAAAAACCGGGCCGCGACCCGCGCCCCGAGTTCAAGACCGCCAGCTTCAAGGAAGGCGTGGAACAGCTCAAGGATCTGTTGCCGGGGATGATCCTGGAAGGGGTGGTGACCAACGTCACCAATTTCGGCGCCTTTGTCGACATCGGCGTCCACCAGGACGGTTTGGTCCACATCTCGGCCCTGGCCGACAAGTTCGTCAAGGATCCGCGCGAGGTGGTCAAGGCGGGTGACGTGGTCAAGGTGAAGGTGCTGGAGGTGGATGTGAAGCGCCAGCGTATCGCGCTTTCCATGCGCATGGGCGACGAGGTCTCCGGACGCACCGCTGCTGCGGCAGGAAAAGCGCCCGAGGCGGCCGACCGGCGCAACCGCGGCGGGCGACCCGCCAAGGGCGGCAACGACCGCCGCAATGCCCCCGCCGCGCCCAGCGGCGCCATGGCGGATGCCTTCGCCCGGCTCAAGCGCTAAGGGGCAATAGCGAGCGGCGGGATTCCCCGCCGCATGATGTCGCCGCCGCCGCGCCGGACGGTGCCGGGGCCGCGGGCTGGCCAGGGTACGGCGGACGGCGGAGAATAGCGCCATGCAGCGCGTCATCCTTCATGTCGACATGGACGCCTTCTTCGCTTCGGTGGAGATCCGCGATCGTCCCGAGCTGGCGACCGCCCCGGTGATCGTGGGCGGCGCGCCGGAGCGGCGCGGCGTGGTGGCGGCCGCCAACTACGTGGCGCGCCGCTTTGGCGTGCACAGCGCAATGCCGACCTCCACCGCGCTGCGCCTCTGTCCCGCGGCCGTGCTGCTGCCGCCGCGTCATGGCCATTACGCCGCCGTGTCGCAGCAGATTCGCGCCATCTTCGCCCGCTATACCCCGCAGATCGAACCGCTGTCGCTGGACGAGGCGTTTCTCGACGTCACCGCCAGCGAGCGCCTGTTCGGCGCGGCCAGCGCCATCGGCCAGCGCATCAAGCGCGAGATTCGCGACGAGTTGCAACTGGTCGCCTCGGTCGGGGTGGCGCCCAATAAATTTCTGGCCAAGATTGCCAGCGACGTCGACAAACCCGACGGCTTCGTGGTGGTGACGCCGGAGCGGGTGCTCGACTTCCTCGACCCGCTGCCGGTGGGGCGGCTGTGGGGGGTGGGCAAGGTCGGGGTCAAGGCGTTCGAGCGGCTCGGTGTCGCCACCATCGGCCAGTTGCGCGGCTACTCGCGGCGTCTGCTGCAACAGCATTTCGGCAACTTTGCCGAGCATCTGTGGCAGCTCGCCCACGGTGTCGACGAGCGTCCGGTGATCAGCGAGCAGGAGGCCAAATCCATCTCCCACGAAACCACCTTTGCCCGTGACATCGACGACCGGGCGGTGCTGCACGCCTGGCTGCTGGACCTTACGGAGCAGGTGGGTTTTCGGCTGCGGCGCCACGGCCTCAAGGGCCGGACGGTGCAACTAAAGCTGCGTTTTGCGGACTTCGTCACGATCAGCAGGGCTCAAACCCTGGCGCAACCGACCGATATTACGGCTGAGCTGTGGCGCGCCGCCCGCGGACTGTTCGAACAGCGCCTGCCGCGTCCGCTGCCGCCGGTGAGGCTGATTGGCATCGGCGTCAGCGGGTTCGACGCAGGGAGCGGCGGCCAGATCGACCTGTTCGGTGAACCGGAGCGGCGGCGGGGGAGTCGAATCGACAGCGTGATGGACCAGCTGACCGAACGTTTCGGCCCTCAGGCCCTGTTCCGCGCCGGCGGCGAGAGGAAGGGCGGTTCCTAGCCGCGGCGGCGGTGTGATGTCCGATCATCTTGCTGCGAATTGTCGTATGTGTGATGAATATCGCAACCCGCGGGCCGGCGCTCTCTTAATCTACGTACATAGAATTCACGGGCGGCAGTCCGCGACATGGCCCCCGTAAGGAGTGATAGCGATGAACATTCCTGCCTCAGTGCGTAATTACCTGGCCCGCAAGGGCGGGCAGTACAAGGTGTACGCTGCGCCGGCGGGACAATCGTTCGCCGACGCGGTGCGGGCGGCGCGTGTTCCGGTCCAGAAGCTGGTACGCAGTGTAGTGCTCAAGGACGGCGCCAACTACCTGATGGCGGTGTATCCCGCCGCACATCGATTGGATCTGGCGACGCTGAACAGCAGCGCGCGCCGCAATTTTGCTCTGTGCAGCGTGGCAGAGGCCAATGGCTTGTTGCAGGATTGCGATGCGGTGGCGGCGCCGCCGCTGGGTGCCGCCTACGGGCTGAAGGTGATCGTCGACCAGGCGGTGGAGGGTTTCGACGAAGTGTATTTCGGCGCCGGGGCCACCCATCTGTTTCTGCGCGCCAACGGCAATGACTTCATCCGCCTGACCGACGGGGCGCTGCGCGGCCATCGCATTTCGCATCCGGTGGCGAAGGCTGCGGCACCGGCACCGCAGGAGTCCGGACGCGAAACGATGAAACGGCAGGTGGAGAATGTCTCCACCCTGCCGCCGATGCCCGGTATCGCGATCCAAATCGTGAAACTGCGCAACAATCCCTATGCCAACGCCAATGAGCTGTCGGCGGTGATCGAGCAGGACCCGAGTCTGACGGCCCAGTTGCTGCGCTACGCCGCGTCGCCGTTCTATGCCTATCAGGGCAAGCTGACCTCGGTGGAGCAGGCCATCGTCCGGGTGCTGGGCATGGACTTCGTCATGGACTTCGCCTTCGGCCTGTCGTTGGGGAAATCGTTCCGCAATCCGAAGGATGGCCCGCTGGGACTGGATAACTTCTGGCGTGACGCGCTGCACGTGGCGGCGCTGACCCAGGCGCTGTGCAACAATCTCGAGTTCAGCCGTCGTCCCGCGCCCGGTATCGCCTATATGGCCGGCCTGCTGCACAACTTCGGTTTCCTGTTGCTCGGCCATCTGTTTCCGCAGCAGTTCGAGCGTCTCAACAAGGCGGTGACGGAGCAACCCGAGCGTCCGGTACTGGAACTCGAACGCGAGCTGCTGGGCGTGACCCACACCGAGCTGGGGTTGTGGCTGATGGATGCGTGGAACATGCCGAAGGAGATCATCGAAACGGTACGCGAGCACCACAACGATGAGTCGCGCGGCGACTATGCCATTTACCCGAACCTGGTGAATCTTGCCAACCGGCTGCTCAAGCGCTTCGGTATCGGCGACGCCGTCGGTATCGAACTGCCGGAGGAGTTGCTCGATGCCATCGGCATCGACGAGGTGCAGGCCGAAGCGGCGCTGGGAACGGTATTGCAGATGCGCGAAGGTCTGCAGTTCATGGCGCGCAAGATGGCGGCCTGAGCCAATCAATCTTCGACAAAGGAAACGGCCCTACGGGGCCGTTTTCTTTTGGCCGCTACCACGCATCCTTGTCCCACCGCTCCGGATGGGCCCAGAAACGTGGATTGAACCAGTCCGGGACGGTTTTGTAGTCGAACAGGTCGAACAGGTAAATCTGGTATTCGCCGGTCGTCTCCCGAACCGTGCCCAGTGATTTCATGCCGAAGGCCAGCAGTTCATTGGCCTCCCAGTGGCTGGCGTGCTGCGGATGTGCGCCCAACGCCACCACGGTCAGCATGCGCCCGCCGTGCAGGTCGCGCAGGCGCGCCAGCAGCTGTTCCGCCGCCGCCTTGTCCAACTGCTCCAGCGTGTCGATGACGACGATCAGATCGAACCGGCCGAGTCGCTCCCATTCCCCTCTGGAGACGTCACCGGCCAGTAGTTCCAGCTGGCATCCCGGCTGGTTGCGCAGGTAATCATCCAGCAACGAACGGCATGGTCCGCCCAGGCACAGCAGCCGTTGCGGCTGCAATTGCGCCAGAACTCTGTCCACGTGTGCTTTATACTGCGCGTTCATAGGCGGTCGGAATGGATGGGCCGTAATCCTGTAATCGGGCCGATGCGCCTAATTGTGGACGCCTGTCCGCCGCAGGGGAAGGGTGCGTCGGTCGTTATCGTGATGGGATTATTTGAGTGAGCCGCTTCGTTCAGTGCTGTTTGAATCGTGGGATTACGGCAGCCCTGCTGTTGTGCCTGCCGTTGTGCGTGGCTGCGGCGCCCGCCGTAGCGGCAGGGCCGTCGCTGCCGGCCGTGGGAGTGGATATCGCCCCGGTCGACGTGGTCGGCAATGTGCGACGTATGTTGGAGCAGGCACGTCTGCGGCAACAGCGCTCACCAGCGGCGCCGCCCGCTACGGCACCCCAACCGTCAATCGCACCTGCAGCAAGTGCGGCGTCGCCGGCACCGGCGGCGTCCTCTGCTCCAACCGCTTCGCCCCCTGCGGCAGCGCCACCTGCGACGGCCGCCGAGCCGGCATCGGGCCCCCCGGTGCAGCTGCCCGACAAGGTGATCACCATCCGGGACATAAAGGACCTCCGCGGCCTGGCCGAAGAGCTGGAAAAGGCCAAGCGGCGCCAGCGAGGTGCGCAGCCTTAGCCTGACGACGGCACGGTTCCGTTGCCGGTTCACGGCGGGTGCGACATCAGCCCGTCGATTCTCATGGGTTTGACCCGCCTAGCGTGAGAATTGCGTTGTCGAGTTCGAACAATTGTCACCGCCGGTCCCGCGCATAAGTGGTTCGGGAAACTCCTGTCGGTCGCGTCAGCGACACGTCGATGCGCCGCTCTTCAAGGCGGAAGGATTATGCAGCCCGCTGGCGCCGTCCTTACATAAACAATGACGCAGCAATGAGATGGTGCGGTTCGTCCTGTAGGTAATTTAACCGTACATATTGAATGGAATTCAGGCGCCATGTCGCAGGAGGTGCCGGTGAAAAAGAAACGGCCGCGCGTGTCCTGGGGCGACCAGGTGTTGCGCGGCGGCATCATGAGGGTGGTGACACGTTTGCACGGAAAAAATTTTATGCTTGCAATACCAAGCAGGATCTCTTTAGATTGTGATGAAAATCGCTAACAATGCGATTGCCGTTCAGCCCGTAGGGTAATAACCATGATCGGCATATAACTAAATGAGTCAACACACACTAGACCACAGTGATAGCGACCTCGTTTTCGCCCCCGAAGACGATGACCAGAAGACAGCAGGAAGCGACCGCATTCCCAGCAAACCATGGAAGATACTCATCGTCGACGATGAACCCGGTGTCCACGAGGTTACGCATCTCAGTTTGAAGAATTTCGAATTTGCAGGCAGGGGCCTGCGGTTTCTCGACGCCTATACGGCCGAAAGTGCGCGGCGGATCCTCGCCAGCGAAAATGACATCGCCGTCGCGCTTGTCGACGTGGTGATGGAGAACGAACATGCCGGCCTGGATTTGGTGCGCTACATCCGCCAGACCCTGGGCAACGATCTTATCCGCCTGATCCTGCGCACCGGCCAACCGGGTCAGGCACCCGAGCGCGATGTCATCCGCGAATATGACATAAACGATTACAAGGAGAAGACCGAGCTCACGGCACAGAAGCTCTATAGCGCGATCTTCACCAGCTTGCGTTCCTACCGCGATCTGGTGGCGCTGGACAACAACCGCCGTGGTTTGGAACACATCATCCGGGCGTCGGCCCGGCTGTTCACCACGCCGAGAATCGATGAGTTCATCCAGGGCGTTCTCGAACAGCTTGTGGCCCTGCTCTACCTTGGCGACAACTCATGCTATGTCGGCTGTGAATGCCTGGCCTATGAACATGAGCGGGGACATAACAGGGTCATCGCCGCCACCGGCCGTTTCGTCGACTTTGTCGGGACCAATCCCGAAGAGGCGCTGGGCAAGGAGGTCTATGCGCTGATTCGCGAAGCCCTTGAGCATAAACGTTCAATTCTTCGCCAACGCGAATTTATCGGCTACTTCCAGCCGCGCGAAGGCTGCGACGATGTCATCTACATTACAAGCGCACAGCCGCTCTCGCAAAGCGATCTCCGGCTTATCGATCTGTTCCTGCACAACGTCTCAATCGCCTACGAGAACGCGCTGCTGAACGATGAAATCGAAGGCACCCAGCGCGACATCGTCTACATGCTCGGAGAGTCCATTGAGACCCGCTCCCGTGAAACCGGTCAGCATGTACGCCGCGTCGCAAAGTATTGCCGCCTGCTCGCGATCGGCGTCGGGTTTTCCGAGCGCGAGGCCGACATCATCGAGGCGGCGGCTCCGCTGCATGATTTCGGCAAGATCGGCATTCCTGACGGCATTCTGCATAATCCGGGGCGTCTCAACCCCGCCGAATGGGAAATCATGCAGACCCATGCGAGCCTCGGCGAGGAGTTGTTGGGGCACTCCGACCGCGAAATACTCAAGGCCGCATCGATCATCGCCGGCCAGCACCACGAACGCTGGGACGGCACTGGCTATCCTCGTGGGTTGAAGGGAACCGATATTCATCTCTACGGACGGATCAGCGCGGTCGCCGACGTTTTCGACGCGCTCGGCAGCAAGCGCTGCTACAAGGAGGCGTGGCCGCTGGAACGGATCCTAGATTTTTTCGCAGCGGAACGCGGCAAACACTTCGATCCCGCATTGGTGGACTGGGTGCTGGAAAACTTCGCGCTGTTCGAAATGGTCCGTGCCCGCTACCCGGATACTTGAAGGCCCTACGAAGCACACCGATTGCCGCATCCCCAAGCGCCGTATTCTGGAGCCATACTGCCATGACAACAGCGATCGACGAGTTGACCTACGCGACCCAGATATTGGAGAACTCTCCGGACGGTATCTTCACGATCTCCACCGATCTGGAGATACGCTACGTCAATCCGGCATTTTGCAAAATCGTCGGCTACGCGCCGGAGGAACTGCTCGGTACCCGAATCACGGCCTACCTGGTCGATCTCAATATTCTGAATGCCTGTATGATCGAAGTTGCCGAAACCGGGAGGTGCCGCGACCAGGAGACGCTGTTTCGGCGCAAGGACGGCTCCGTGGTACACATCTCAAAGAATGTGCAGGCCGTCGTAAACGCCGACGGCAGCATCAAGGAGATCCTGGTCAGCGTCCGCGACATGACCGATCTGCACCGTCTCAATCGCGACCTGGAGGAATCCCGGCGCCAGCTGGTCGAACACACGCAGCAGCTGGAAACCACCCTCGATCACCTGCGTACGGCTCAACGGCAACTGGTCGAGGCGGAGAAACTGGCATCTCTCGGCGGCCTGGTCGCCGGTGTCGCACACGAAATAAATACGCCGCTCGGCATCAGCATCACCTCGGCGACGGCGATGCACGAGGAACTGAAGACGCTGCGCAATGCATTTACCATGGATTCGTTGAAGCGAACCCAATTGGATGATTTCCTGACCTATGCCTCACAGGCCTGCAATATCCTCTACAACAATATGCAGCGCGCATCGGAACTGGTGAACAGCTTCAAGCGCATCGCAGTCGATCAAAGCATCGACGAATGGCGCGAGATCAATCTGCGCGGCTACTGCGATGAGATACTTACCAGCCTCGGTCCCAAGTTCAAGGAGCGCCCGATTACCGTCGAGAACCGGTGTGACGAGACGATCGATATCTGTACCAACCCCGGTGCGCTGTATCAGATCCTCAGCAATCTGCTGCTCAACTCGCTCATCCACGGTTACGCTGCGGATGAGCCGGGAGTGATCGCCATCACTGCCCGCCAGGAACGGGACGCTGTGGTAATCGACTATCTGGACAACGGCCAGGGTATCGCCAAAGAGAATCTGGGGCGGGTATTCGAACCGTTCTTCACTACGCGCCGCGGCCAGGGCGGCAGCGGACTGGGACTCAGTATTGTCTACAACCTCGTTACGGGCACGCTCAAGGGGGCCGTCAGCGTCGAAAGCCATCAAGGCGAAGGCGTTCACTTCAGGTTCACGCTGCCGGTGATGGATGAAGCCCTTTACGCCTGATCGGTTGTCGCGCTGGATGGTTGGCCCAACGCGACACGATCGGGTCACGTTGGGCCAACAGCAGGGTAACGAGACTTTCTAACCTACCGAGTCTGCTATAGCAGGTGCGATACCAGGCCGTCGGCCAGCTTGGGCTCGAACCAGGTGGACTTGGGCGGCATCACTTCGCCGGCGTCGGCCACCGCCATCAGCTGGTCCATGGAGGTGGGGAACAGGGCGAAGGCGACGGCCATCTCGCCGCTGTCGACGCGCCGCTCCAGCTCCTGCAGACCGCGGATACCACCGACGAAGTCGATGCGCTTGTCGCGGCGCGGGTCGCCGATGCCCAGCAGCGGCTGGATCAGGTTGTCCTGCAACAGGCTCACGTCGAGACGTTTGACCGGGTCGTCCTGCGGGATGCGTCCGGCCTTGATGGCAAGCCGGTACCACTGTCCCTTGAGGTACATGCCGAACTCGCCGGCCCTGGCCGGTTTGCAGGCACCCGTCTGTTGCTCCACCGCAAACGCCTCGCCGACGGCGGCGAGGAAGGCCTCGGGCGCGAGGCCGTTGAGGTCCTTGACCACGCGGTTGTAGTCGAGGATCTGCATCTGGTCGTCGGGGAAGATCACCGAGAGGAAGTAGTTGTAGGCCTCTTCGCCGGTGTGGTTGGCGTTGACCGCCTTGCGCGCCGCGGCGACCCGCGAGGCGGCGGCGGAGCGGTGGTGGCCGTCGGCGATGTAGAGGCACGGCATGGCGTCGAAGGTGCGGGTGATCAGGTCGAGATGGGCCGCGTCGCATACCGGCCACAGGGAGTGGCGCACGCCGGTGTCGGCGGTGATGTCGACCTCCGGCGCGATCGCGGTGGTGATCTCCTGCGCCAGCGCGTCGATGGCGGCGTCGTGGCGGTAGGTGAGGAACACCGGCCCGGTCTGGGCGTTGAGCGCGTCCACCTGGCGCACCCGGTCGTCCTCCTTGTCGGGACGGGTGAATTCGTGTTTGCGGATGCGATTGCTGTCGTAGTCGCCGACGTTGGCGGCGGCCACCAGGCCGATCTGCTGGTGGTCGCCCATGATCAGCCGGTACAGGTAGTAGCAGGGCGCCGGGTCCTGGCGCAGCACGCCCTCGTGCAGCATGTGCGCGAAGTTCTCCTTGCCCTTGGCGTAGACCTGCGGGTCATGGGGATCGGTATCCGCCGGCAGGTCGATCTCCGGTTTGGAGATATGCAGAAAGCTCCACGGCCTGCCGGCGGCACGGGCGCGCGCCTCGTTGCTGTCCAGTACGTCGTAGGGCGGGGCGGCGACGTCGGCGGCGCGGCCGGGGGCCGGACGCAGGCCGGGGAACGGTCGAATCAACGGCATGGCGTTTCCTTATGAATGCTTGGGCGGTTTACGGCGCGCACATTGAAAACCAGATGGCCTCTCAGGTCAAACCGCCGCCGCGCAGATCGAGCAGCGGATCCCGGGGCGGCATCTGCAGGTAGAAGCCCTTTTCCTTCAGACTCGCCAGTACCTCGGGGGCGCTGGCGCGGGCCAGGGGGCGCTCCGGCGTCAATTCCAGCTCCATCACCCGCTGCGGGACGCCCATGGTCTGCAGCAGGATTTCGGGGACCTCGGCAAAGTCGTCCTGGCGCGGGAGGTAGAGGTAGAGCTGCTCCTTCTTGCTGCTCTTGTAGATGTAACACTTCATGGCGTCTCCTGGCGGTTGTGCGGTCAGGTCGGGGTCGGGACGGGCGCGACGCCGTCGGTCGCGGGCGGTTCGGCCTCGCTGCGCATCTGTTCGATCACCTCGATCGGCACCAGGCCGATGATGTTCCACTCCGGCTGCGGTTTCAGTTCGTCGCCTGGGGTGAACACGCGCAGGTAACCTTTCGGCGTGAGGGCGAACAGCGGGATGGTGCGGTTTTGGTATTTTTCCCGGTAGGCGGCGAAGTCGAAACTCGCGGTCAGGTGGGTGACGCGCAGCTCCGCCCCCTGCGACAGCAGGCTGGCCAGCTTGGCCAGGGTGATGTCGTCGCCGAACAGCCGGGTCGAACTGTACTGTCCGCCGATGGCGCTCTTCTCGGTGGCGCGCTTCTCCTCCGGCGTGAGCAGTGAATAGACGTGGTCGGCGCCGAACTCGCTGCGGTAACGCAGGCAGGCGAGGGCGTTGAACGCCGGCCGGCGCGACATCGCCAGCAGCCGGCCGATGCCCACCAGGTCGAGGTTGCGGTCGGCGTGCTCCGAGACCACGTTGCCGAAGTAGGTCGGCAGGCCGTCCATCCGTGCCTGACTGATGTCGTCCCAGTTGGTGTCGGCCAGCAGTACGCGGAAGCCCTTGTCGGTCAGTGTCTTGGCGATGGCCCGCGCCACCGTGTTGGCGCCGACGATGAGCAGGCCGCGCGGTTCCGGTTCGGAGACGCGCAGCAGGTTGGCGAGCCAGCGGGCGGTGGTGCTTTGCAACACGACGCTGGCGATGATCACGGCGAAGGTGAGCGGTACCAGCAGCTCGGCGTGGGGCATGCCGAGGGTGGTGAGGCGCAGGGAAAACAGGGCGGCCACTGCCGCCGCGACGATGCCGCGCGGCGCCACCCAGCCCAGCAGCGCCCGCTCGCGCCAGCTCAGCTTGGAGCCGAGGGTGGCGAGAAACACCGTCACCGGGCGCGCCACGAACAGGATCACCGCCAACAGCAGCACGGCGCCCGTGCCCAGGGTAACCAGTTGGGAGAATTCGACCCGCGCCGCCAGCACGATGAACAGCACCGAGAGGATCATGGTGCTGAGGCTCTCCTTGAAATCCACCACCTCCTTGATCGGCAGCTCCTTCATGTTGGCCAGCACGATGCCCATCAAGGTCACCGCCAGCAGCCCCGACTCATGTTCCAGGTGATTGGCCAGGGTGTAGTTGCCCAGCACCAGCGCCAGGGTGGCGATGTTGATCAGGTAGCCGGGCATCAGGTGGCGGCGCAGCAGCTGCGCCAGCACATAGGCGCCGGCCACCCCCAGCGCACTGCCGACGAGTAGGTTGCTGGCGAAGGTGAGCAGGGTGTTGTGCTGCTGCCCGGAGACGACGAATTCGAACACCACCACCGCCAGCAGCGTGCCGAGGGGATCGATGATGATGCCCTCCCAACGCAGGATGCTGGCGATGTTGGCGGTGGGGCGCATGGTGCGCAACAACGGCATGATGACGGTGGGGCCGGTGACCACCACCATGGCGCCGAACAGCGCCGCCAGTTGCCAGGAGAAGGCCAGCAGCCAGTGGGTGGCGACGGCGATGATCGCGCCGTTGATCAGCATGCCGAAGCTGACCAGATTGCGCACCACGCCGCCGAGGCCGGTGATCTCGTGCAGTTTGAGGGTGAGACTGCCTTCGAACAGCACCACCGCCACGCCCAGGGAGATGATGGGAAACAGCAGATCGCCGAACAGCGCATCGGGACGCAGAAAGCCGGTGACCGGGCCGACGACGATGCCGGCGAGCAACAGGAACAGGATCGCCGGCAGCTTCAGCCACCACGCCAGCCACTGGCAGGCGACGCCGATCAGGCTGATGCTGGCGAGAACGATAAGGGAATGGTCAAACATGGGGCCACGATTATAGGCGACGGTCGTTGACGGACCAACCAGGCGCCGTATCGATGCAGTGTGGGAGTCTCCAGCGCGCAGGCGCGGGGATTACACGCTATCGGGCATGCGCACGTCCGTGACCTCACGATGGGCGTCGTCGAGATTGCTCTTGACCTCCTGCAACCGGGCAATGAGGGCGTGGAGCCGCTGGTCTTGTTGCGCGCCGTCCTCTTCGATGCCGCTGAGCAATTCAATGGCCGTCGTCACGCAAAAGGTAGCGTCGGATAGGTCGTGCTGTATGTTGTCGAAAATGTCCATGGATCATCTGCTCGTGATGTGACCGTAGCCATAGTATGGGTTTTATCGCCGTGTTCCGTCCACCAACCTGAACAATCAACAATTACGGGCCGCAAATGGGAATAATCGCGCCGCCCGATGACACTAATAATCCAAACGGGGTAACGCGCGGCGCCCGTCCCGGCGGTGAGTCGTCGACCGCCGGGACAACCCTACGTACACGGCGGTTGCCGCCCCGACGCCACGGAAACCGTGGTAACCCACAAGCCATTGCCACAAGGAGCCAAGATGTCCATATCACGTCGTCAGTTCATTCAACTGATGGGTATTGCCGGTGCTGCCGGCATGCTGCCGGGAGTCGCGTTTGGTGCCAAACGGGCGGGAGGGGCGCTGTATGACGTGCCGAAATTCGGCAATGTCAGTCTGCTGCACTTTACCGATACCCATGCCCAGATGCTGCCCATCTACTTCCGCGAACCGAACGTGAATCTTGGCGTGGGCGCCTCCTTCGGCAAGGCGCCGCATCTGGTGGGCGATAAGATGCTCGCCCATTTCGGTATCCGGCCCAACACGCTGGAGGCCCACGCGTTTACCTATCTCAATTACGCCGAGGCGGCGGAGAAATACGGCAAGGTCGGCGGCCTGGCCCATCTCGCCAGCCTGGTGAAGCAGATTCGCGCCGAGCGCGGCGACGGCAATTCGCTGCTGCTGGACGGCGGCGATACCTGGCAGGGCTCGGCGACTTCATTGTGGACCCGCGGCAAGGACATGTTGGGTGCCACCAACCTGCTCGGGGTCGATGCCATGACCGGCCACTGGGAATTCACCTACAAGGACAAGGAGGTGCTGGACAACATCAAGCACTTCAAGGGCGAATTTCTGGCGCAGAACGTGCGGGTCAAGGAAGAGGCGCTGTTCGACGGCTTCCCCGCCTACGACGAGGACAACGGCTACGCCTTCAAGCCCTACAGCATTCGCGAGGTGGGCGGCGTCAAGGTGGCGGTGATCGGCCAGGCGTTTCCCTACACGCCGATCGCCAATCCCGGCCGCTTTATTCCCAACTGGACCTTCGGCATCCACGACCAGTCGATGCAACAGATGGTGGACCAGGCGCGCAACCACGACAAGGCCGACCTGGTGGTGGTCCTGTCCCACAACGGCATGGACGTCGACCTGAAGATGGCCGAGGTGGTCAGCGGCATCGACGCCATCCTCGGCGGTCATACCCACGACGGCGTGCCGGCTCCCACCATCGTCAAGAACCGCAGCGGCCAGACGCTGGTGACCAACGCCGGCTCCAACGGCAAGTTTCTCGGCGTGCTGGACCTGGAGGTCAAACACGGCAAGGTGCGCGGATTCCGCTATCGCCTGCTGCCCGTCTTCGCCAACCTGCTGCCCGCCGATCCGGAGATGGCCGCCTATATCGAAAAGGCGCGCCAGCCCTATCTCGGCAAGCTCAACGAGAACCTGGCGACGGCCGGCGAACTGCTCTATCGCCGCGGCAACTTCAACGGTACCTTCGATCAGATTATCTGCGACGCGCAGCGCGCCGTGGGCGACGCACAGATATCGCTCTCGCCCGGTTTCCGTTGGGGCACCACCGTCCTGTCCGGCGGAGAGATCACCATGGAACACGTGATGGACCAGACCGCCATCACCTATCCGGAAACCTACGTGCGCGAGATGACCGGCGCGCAGATCAAGGCGATCCTCGAAGACGTGTGCGACAACCTGTTCAACAAGGACCCCTACCTGCAGCAGGGCGGCGACATGGTGCGCGTCGGCGGCATGGATTACCCCAGCGACCCCTCCGAGACCATCGGCAAGCGTATCAGTGCCATGACCCTGGACGACGGAACCGCGGTCGAGGCACACAAGAAGTACAAGGTGGCCGGCTGGGCCACCGTCGGCTCGCAGGCGCCGGGGCGGCCGATTTGGGACATCGTCGCCGAGTATCTGCGCGATCAGAAGGTGGCGAAAATCACCAAGTTCAATACGCCGAAACTGAAGAACGTCGAGGGCAATCCCGGCATCGCCGACTATGCAGGACAGATCATCTGACGGCGTTCAGATGTGGTTGCGCAACATCAGCTCGGCCGGGTGGGGCTCCAGGTAGTACTGCTGCGCCACGTAGGGATCGGGATGGCGGCGCAAGTGGTGGCGTAGCAGGGTGATCGGCACGATCAGCGGGAGTTGACCAAGGCGGTAGCTGTCGATGCATGCCAGCAGCTCCGCCTTGTCGTCGCCGTCCAGGGCGCGTTTCAGATAACCCTGCAGGTGTTGCAGCACGTTGGCGTGGCGCTTGCGCGTCGCCGGCCGCCGCAGCGCACTCATGAACCCGGCCAGGTAGTCGCGCGCCGTCTCCTTGAGCGTGTCGCGCCGCACCTCGGCCACCAGCCGGCCCAGGGCGCGATAATATTCCGCGCCGTGGCTCATCAGGATCAGCTTGTGGCGGCCATGGAACTCCATCAGCCGCGCCGGCGTGGTCCGCGTCGCCGCCAGCTGTTGCCAGCGGTGGTAGGCGAACACCCGCTCCACGAAATTCTCCCGCAACACCGGATCGGACAACCGTCCCTCCTCTTCGGCCGGCAGCCAGGGGTGTGCCGCCAGCAGTTCCCGGGCGTAGATACCCTGTCCCGCTTTGGGCGCTCCCTTCTCCTGGTATACCTTCACGCGTTCCATGCCGCAGCTGGGCGAGCGCGCCTTGAACAGGTAGCCGGCGAGCGGCGGCAGCTCCCGCGCCATCTTTCGCCCGTAGCGTTCCAGCGCCGCAGTGACGTTGATGCTTTTGTCCAGCACGCCGACCGCCTGCGGTCGCTGCGGGTCGCCCTCCAGCCGCAGGGTCGGGCGCGGCACTCCGAGGCCGATCGCCACCTCCGGGCAGACCGGCACGAACTCGAAATAGCCGCCCAGGGTGTCGTGGATGTAGCGGTCCAGCTTGTGGTTGCCGTCGAAGCGGACCCTTTCACCCAGCAGGCAGGCGCTGACGCCGATACGAATCGGCGGCGTGGCCGCCGCCGTCGCGCTTTTGAGATTTGTCATTCCTGTACCCATATATTAGCGTTAGCCTGTTTCGCCTCGATGGCGCAGCTTATGCAGGAGCATAGATCGAATGTCACCTTCCACCAATTCCCCGACCGCCGCGCGGATGTTTTCGGATCTGGTCGAGATTCGCGCCGACGGCACCACCCGCCTGCCGGAGAACGTTCATCCCATGGCCGACCTGCTGGAGATGGATACCGAGCAGGTACTGCAGCAGTTCAAGCAAAGTCAGCAACGTGACTTCTCCCAGGTGATCGGCGAGCTGGAGGACCCGGCCAATCCGCTTCATCGCCTGTTGTTCGATCTGCGGGACATCGCCGCCCGCCAATCCGGCAATCCGTTTCCGGACAATCGGCTGTTTACGCCGGGGGCGCTGGAGGCGCTGTTTCTGGAACTGCACGATCATGTGATGGACCATCCGGTGTGGCGTCACCCGTTCTTCGTGCGGGTATTCGAGGGGCGTTTCGACGGCGAGCAACTGGGGCGGTTTGCACGTCACTATTTCAACCAAATCAAGAACACGCGCCAGTGCGTCGCCCTGGCGCTGGGACGCTTTTCCGGCGTCATGGCGCTGCCCTACGGCGTGCTCAACGAGCGGATATCGGAGCTGACCCAGATCGTCTTGTCGCAACTGGTGGCCGATGAGTACGGCGTCGGCAGTCATGCGGTGGAGGATTATCCCTCCATGGGAAGTCTGTTCGCTTCGACCACCCATATCGTCATGTATCGCCAACTGTTCGAGGGGCTGGACATTCCGTTCGAGCAGCAGGATGTGCCGCTGCTGCACGGGGTCGCCGACAACGTGCTGACCCAGCGGCTGGTGGCGGGGAACGCGGCCTTTTCCCCGCTCGAAGCCCTCGCCTCGGTCGGTCTCGGCATGGAGTGGGGGGTGCCGGAGTTTTTCTCCCTGCTGCTGGGCGGCATGATCCGCTTCGCCAAGGACAACGACGTCGCGCTGAACCGCCGCCACCTGCACGTGTTCATCGCCCACGTGCGCTATGACGTGCTGCACGCCATTGCGGTGATGCTGGTGACCAGCTTCTTCGCGCGCGAACCGCGGGATATCGCCGCTATCAAGAACGCGACCAATGCCTTGATGGCGGCGCGCTACGGCATGATGAACGATCTCCATCGCCACGTATTCGGCGAACCCTGTGCCGCCCTGGACGAGAGCGGCCTGGCGGATCACTACCGGTTGCAGGACCGGCGCATCGAGGTGGAACTGCGTCGGGCCCGTGCCCAGGTGGCGGAGGGTACGGTGGAACGCGGCGACGCCTATCGCGCCAAGCAGGAGACCCCGTTCCCGTTTCTCCCCGGGGTATGAGCCGGCCCATATTATGAGCAGGCGATCGCGTTTTTTTTCGCGGTTTTTGGTCTATAACGTGTCTCAGCGTCCGGCTGTTGCCGCGCGTGAACCCGTATATCCAAATAACATGTGAAAAAGGGAGACAATAATGACTAGGACGATTTCGTGGGCGTGCGCCCTGAGCTTCGCCTTGTGGGGGCTGCCGGCTCTGGCACAGGATGCCGCTCCGGCCCCGGCCGCTGCTCCTGCTGCGGCCACCGCTCCGGCCCCGGCCGCCGC
>CAYQWR010000039.1:0-16677 GCA_964421235.1 uncultured Thiohalomonas sp.
ACTCGGCTTCGATGGCTTCCGGCTTGCCGTTGGCGCGCACCAATTTGTCCAGCCTCTTCAGGGCGTCTGGCGCAGGCAAGGGCAACGACTCCAATTCATAGGCGGAAACGGCAACGCTGCCGCTGACGCAGCGAAACACCGAATCGATTGCGCCGCTGTTCAGTAGTGCGTTGAGCGTCGCCTGTGCGACAGCCGGTTTTGCGTTGACGGTCCGCACCATGTTCAGATGGTTCTCGATCACTACACCGCCGTGTTTTTGCAGAAAGTCTACTGGAAGTTCTGCGGCGATCAGGCGGCGTTTCTGCTCCTTGGAGGTAGTCCGTTGCAGCAGGATGCAGGGCGTCGTGACAATCAGCCAATGGTCGCCTTTTCGCGGTGCGAAATAGGGTTGGTGATTGCGTTTCTCGGCGCGAAACAGAAAGTGGCCGTCGCTGGTAATTGCCTCGGCCCAGATCAATGGCAGATGTCCTTTGCCCGGTGCTGCACGCAGCTGGTCCTTGTGGCGGTTCCAGACCAGCGGGCCGGTGCTTACGGTGTAGCCGTAATCGCGCAGCCGATGGGTCATGCTATGGACGTGTACCATGCGTGCCGATTGCAGGCGGCTGCGCGGGATGAACCACGGCGTCGAACCGTCCGCCGGGATGGAAAATTTGCCGACTGTCTCGATCCGCAGCTTGTCGGCAGCGACGGGCGTCAGCGCGTGGACCGTCGCCGGCTTGCGTTTGCCGTTCTTGCGATAGCAGGCGAGCAGAGTCTCCTGCAGCACGTCCTCGAACACCCCTTTGCGCTCGGTGACGAAATCGATGCTGGTCGGTGTCGTCTCTCCCGCCAGCAGTGAACGCAGGTTCTTGAAGTAGCCGCCGGCAAGAAACGAGGTGGGCGTGACGTAGGCGACGATACCGTTCGGTCGCGCATGTCGCAGCGCCAGGTCGGTAAACAGGCCGTAGAGATTGGCATGACCGTACAGGCCGCGCTTGAAGCGTTCGCGCAGTTCTTCGTCCAGTGTCACCCGGCCATACGGCGGATTGCCGACGACGAGGTCATATCCATCGGCGGGTGATGGTTGTTCAAGCGCATCGCACACCGTTATCAGCTCCGGTGCCGGGCGCCGCGCCTTGCGGCTGACGGGCAGCAGGACGGCATCGAGCGCCACCTGCGACAGCCAGGCGGAAAACGGATCGATTTCGTAGCCGCGCAAACGGACGGCGATGTTTTTGAGCAGCACCGCAGGCGAACAGCGCCCGGCCGCCTCCACCATGCGGCGCGCCACCGGCGCCAGGAATGCGCCGCCGCCGCACGCCGGATCAAGCGCGCGACAGGTGGTCCAATCGATGCCGGCCTGTGTCGCCTGATCCAGCAGGCGGTCGGCGAGTAGCGGCGGGGTATAGAAGACGCCGTAGGTGGAACGCCACTCGTCGGGCAGCATAACGTTGTAGGTGAGTCCGATTTCGTAAATGGCGAGTTCTGCGGGGAGTTCGGCAGCAATAACACCCATTCTTTCCGCAAGGGTATCGGCAGGCTCGGGAAGTTCGGCGAGCGACAGGTCGTTGAGTAAAGGACGCAATACGCCGTTGGCGTCGATCTCACGCCAGAACAATTCCGTCGTGCGATGGCAAAAGGCGCGTGCCAAGGCAAGCCGTTCGGCCGGCGTTTCGGCGGTCGCCGCATAGGCCCGCGCCATGATACGTCCCGAGGACAACGTCTCTTTTAGCATGCTCGGCTCGCTAGGAAATAGCGATGGTTGATACGGGATAAGGTTGAGCATTCTGTCTATCATCCGGGGCCTCCTTGCTCACAGAGATAAGCCATGGACAGGTGCTGTTCATTAATACACTATTTAACCGTAGAATACCACCGGGCGGTGCCGCAACATTAACCGGGCGAGTCAACCGCCAGCCTGCTCAAGCAAACCGTCGAGAGGTACGAAAGTATGCCTCCCGAGTATACCACCCGATCCAGCCAAGCCCGAATCATGATGCATGAAGCCGCCGGTCAAAACTGGACCGGCGGTCATTTTGAGACTTAGGAACACCTAACCCGTTGTTATTTCAACGGCAGATAGATATCGGTCACCAGCTCATGCTCCGGTGTCTCCGGAAGCAGGTTCAGGTAGTGGAAGAAGAGCGGAAAGTCGCGCAGCTCTTCGCCGCTGTCCGGCAGCCAATCCCGGTAGAGGTAATAGGCGCTCTCGCCGATTCGGTCGTGAGCGCCGAAATGGCGCACCGTCGCGCAGCGGCCGCCGGGTATCTCCTTGTTCACCACGCCCTGCGGATTGTCCGGCACCGGCGCAGCGACCTCGCCGCAGATATCGAAGCGGAACTGCTCCGGTTCCGTCGTGTCGGGATTGTCGTAAGCGACACCCAAGGTGCGGCTGCTCGCTATTGGCGAAAGCCCGCTGGTCTTGCGCCACTCGATGAACTTCACCACCGAATCGTTCAGCCGCTCGGGTGCGCCGCGATGCTCGAACGCCGCTACCTTGATTGCATCGAAATCGACGATCTTCACTTCCATCGTTCGTCTCCTCTCTCGTGCCGGGGGTCGATATTGTTCGTTCCATGGTTTCCAGGTCGGTTGCTTCCTGAATTGAGAGGGCGTCTGTCCAAAGGCATGCTTGAACGCGCGGGCAAACGATTCCGGACTCTCGAAGCCGGCCTCCAGTGCGATGTCGACGATGCGCGCCTGCCCATTGAAAACGAGCCGGTACGAGGCCCGCTTCAAGCGCATCAACTGCACATAACGCGCCACGCTGATGCCGGCATAGTCGGAAAATTGCCGGTGGAAATGGAATTTGGAAAAATTCGCCACCCGGCTCAAGCGCTCCACGGACAAGTCCTCCTCAAGATGCCGATCGATGTAATCGAACACCTTGGCGAATCGTTCCGCGTATGCGTTTGCCGTCGAATCGTTCACTGCGACTCCTCCTCAATCGAGCCCAACTATGCCGTGCCGCCGAGCAACGATCCTGACTGAGATTGCTGTCTTGAGGTTTGTTTCCATTCCTTTCGAAAAGCCGCTCCAGCGACCCCCTAGTGTGGGCTGAACTAATTCTGTGAACGTAAACACCGGGCTTTGCCCGGGAGACTCCCCGGGTTTGACCTATACGGCGGTCGCCATCGAAGCTCCAGACTCTGCCAACAGAGGGGGATTCACAGATGAAAGCGTATCAGAGTCTGAGTCAGACGAGGCGGGACTGTAAGTATCGTGTGGTGTTTATCGCGAAGCACGGGAAGAAGCGCATTTTCGGTGTTCTTCAAAGGCTTCTGGGCGAGATACTCCGCGAACTGTCGGGGTGCAAGGAGTCTCGAATTTTAGAGCGACACCTGATGCGAGAACACGTACACATGTGTATCAGTATCCCGCCGAAGTATGCGGTATCCAACGTGGCTGAATGTCTGAAGGGTGACAGTGCGATCCAGATGGCACGGAAGTACGCTGATCGAAGGCGCGATTTCGCAGGGAACAATTTCCGGGCGCGAGACTGTTGCGTATCCACGGTTGGTTTGGATGATGCAATACAACATCGATGCCCTGGAATGGCTGGCCTGCGCCTTGGCCTGTCGGTGTCCAGGCTGTTTTACGAGCCTGTTCCACAGGCATTGGGCATGGAGCTGCTGTGATCGACAGTCACACGCCGCCTCAATATGAGAAATGAAGGGAGGACGCGGGGTAACGTGAGGAAAATGGGCGCGCTGGAAATAATGGTTGCCGATCGGGCGCGGGGGGCTATAGTGTCATTGGCACGCTCTCGACTGAGAGCGTGCCGACCAGGACGGGTTGCGCTACCTGCGCAATGGGCAAGGAGAGCCGTTTATGCATCGTTCTTCCAGGCTGTACCCTTCATCGTTTCCACTTCCTGTGCGTCCGTTGCGGCGCGACATGATCCCAATCCCTTTCCGTATGCCAACGGTTCCCTTTGCCGCCGTACCTGCGAGTGCGCTTTCGCTTGGCGGCGGCGGGCTCGGTAACCGCGACAAGGAGGTTCGACTATGCAATGCGCTGGAATAGCCGATTGTTTCTGCTCAGTGGCCACAGTGTGGGTACCGCCGTTGGTGGCGCTGCTTTTGGGTGTCGCCTATGTGATGCTGTTGCTGTGCGTGCGCCGAGTATGGATCGTCAGCCGCAACACCATACATCTGCACGCCTACGCCGATATGGTGGAGGCGAGGCTGACGACGGAACAGGACCAGCAGGGAGGGCCGAGCGAGGAGAACCAGGCGCTGATCACCACGATCAAGAAGATGCTCGACGAGGCGCGCGCTCAGGTTCCCGCAGGGAAAAGGCAGACCGGGTGGCGCGGTTGCCTGACGATCGAGGGCGTGGGACGACAGCTCGCGGCGTGGAGGATGGTCCATGACGCCGACCGGCTGGTCACGGAGCTGTGGCCGTTGCAGCACGTAAAGGCCTATGCGACGGTCGCCAAGGAGGAGTTGAAGGCGGTCAAGACGCCGGCGGCCGATGCGCTATCGGATGTCATTGCCAAGATCGTCGACACCGACGACGGCGAGGCGCTGCGCGCGCCGGTGAAAGAGGCGCGCGGGCTGATCTTCGAGGCCCGCGACAACTATTACGAAGGGCTCTCCGACTGGCAGAACAAGGCGCTGTGGTTGGTGGTCGTTACCGCCGCCATCGTGGTGCTGATAGCGGCGGTGCTGGGCCACTCGACCTTCCTGTTGCTGGGCGCCGTGGGCGGTCTGCTCGCCCGCCTGAGCAAGACCATGACCGCCAAGACCATCGGTTTCGACTACGGCGTCTCCTGGTCGGTGCTGTTTCTCGCGCCCCTGGTCGGCGCGCTCACCGGCTGGGCCGGTGTGCTGGTGTCGGGTTTCGTGACGGAGCTGCATGTTCTGAATCCGGCAATTACCCAGTCGACGTGCGCCCTGGCGGCCGATACCAATATGGTGCTGGCGGTGTTGTTCGGATTTTCGGCGACGCTGTTCGAGGGAGTGATGTCGGGTGCCGAGGCGGCATTGACGAAAAAGCCCGCGGGTGCCAGCAGCGGCAGCCTGAAATGAATTCGCGGATTTCAACAGGGAGGAAATGCAAATGCAAGGATACAGGGTACTCGCGCTGGCCGTCGTCGTATTGACGTTGTCGGGCTGCGCCTTCGATCAGGTCAAGCCGGCGGCAAACGACAGCGGCTCGCCGGAAAATTTTCTCGGCTACCAACCCATCGATCCGCTGCCGGCAAAGTCGGTCACTTTCTACGACCCCAGCACAAAACGTGAGGTAACCGTGCCATGGGGCAGTCTCGAGCAAGGCAGCGGGGCCGGCACGAATACCGTGAACACAAATGCCGTGACCATCAACCGATTGCTGCCGTTGCAGTCGGCGCGGGTAAGCGTGCAGAAGCGCGATACCAGCGGCAAGGTGTCGTATCTCACTTCGTCGATCAGTCAAAGCGCCGGTACCTACGATGTGGTGATGGATTTTATGAAGTATCGGGTGAGACAGGCGTATACGGGCGACGGGCGCTATAGCGGTGACGCCATTGTGGGCGTCGGCCTGCGTATTCGCGCTACGGTGGTGACGACCAAGAGGGGGTTGAATTTCAGCAGTCTGGTCGGGCTCGGCGTGGAGGCGAGCCAAGGCAATCTCACCGGCAGCATCTCCGTCGACGTCTACGGCATTGACTCGCCGGACGTGACCAACCTGATCCCGCTGACGACGGAGATCGACCAGACCTCGATCCAGAACGCGCTGCAAGGCCTGGCGGCGATCAAGGCCAAGCTGTGGCAGAACGATACACGCCTCTATCCTCATGTGCTGGGGATTCGTCAGGCGAGTGCTAATCAGATCTACAACATAGAGCGTCAGGTCGCCGTCTACGCCAATACCACCGCGAGCGAACAGCTGCGGCATTACTGGAAGCCCGACGGAGCAGATATCGACAAGGAACACGAACAGCGCCTGAAGGCGTGGATGAAACAGAACGGCATCGCCGGTCCGATCACCATGTTTCTCTACGATAATGCCCAGGAGTCGTTACGGCAAAAGGCCGTCAGCGAATTGATCGTGCAATCGGGGAACAAGCCGTAGGAGGTGGAGCATGAAGGAATACACGTTGAAGGATATACCGGAGAACGACGTGGAAAAGGTGAAAGACGATTTTCGCAGCGATGGCTGCGTAGACGTTCACGCAGAACAACAGGACAACGGCCTTTGGACCGTCACCGCCTCCTGCCCGGAATAATCGGGCATCCGTGACCGCCAAGGAAGGCGGAATCGGCATTCACGCGTTGCGGTGTATTCGGTGGTTTCGAGGATTTCATCCGATTTCTCATCCTCGAACCGCGAACCACATTGAAATTGCGTATCTGGTTCACCAAGTAGGTACCGGTTTCCTCTCTTGGGTTTGTGGTCGAACGCTGTCGCGACGGATCAGGAGATGAAGTAGGCGGTGCGCGCCTTCAGTGCCGTACCGTACATGGCGGCGACGCCGCACACGTCCACCGGCACCACCCATTCGTCGGGATCGAAGCCCATCAGGCCGAGTGAGGGGGCACAGACCTGGAAGGTGATGCCGGCCTCCTTGGCGATCTCGATCTGTTCCTCCAGCGATGACATCTCTCCCTTCATCATGTAGTTGAAGAATTTCCGCCCCAAACCGCCGAAGGCCATCTTGGACGGCGCCAAGTCCTTGCTGCTGCCGGGCAGCATCAGGTTGATCAGTTTGTGAGTGAATTTCTTGCCGCGCAGCTTGCGGCCCTTCTTGATCACGGTGCAACCCCAGAAGGTGAAGAACATCGATACCTCCATGCCCATGGCGACGGCGCCGTTGGCCATCATGAAGGCGGCCATCGCCTTGTCGAAGTCGCCGGAGAGCAGGATGATGGATACCTTGTTGTCGGGGACGCGCTCGCGCAGATCGTCCAGTTCATCTTCCAGGGCGCGCAGGCGTGTCTCGAGGTCGGCGGTGCGGTGCGGCAGCAGTTCGGTGGCGGTGGACATGACGGCTCCTTCGGCGTGGCGTTTTGTCGTTGTGATGGGCGGCGCAGTAGACGCGCGGCCCTGCTATGCGTTATTTAAGATCCATCGCCGCCATGCGACAAATCGAAAGATTTAGTTAGTTGCGCTAACAAACAGGATCACGACGGGGCCGCGGGATGGAACAGTTGAATGTGGTGGAGTTGCTGCGGGCGCTGCAGACGCTGGAGCGCAATGCGTCGGTGGCGCTGATGTATTCGGGCTTGCGCGTGCCTCAGTTCAGGCTGTTGGCGGTGCTGGCGGAGATGGGGCAGGCTACGGTGACCGAGATGAGCGAGCGGCTGCATGTGACGCGTGCAACCGCCAGCGTAACGATCAACGAGTTGATCCGCAGCGGTATCGTCGCCGTGCTGGAGAATCCTTCCGATCGTCGCTCCTTTCATATCCGGCTGACGGAAAACGGCGCCAACAAGCTGCATGTGGCGCGCAGCGATCTGGCGGTGATGCAGGAGAAACTGTCGCGGCGTCTGGCGCCGTCAACGGTGGCCGTGTTGAACGAATTCGCCGCCACGCTGACGGCAAAATGAGAGCGCATCGCCAAGGCGCCCGGCTACCATGTGGCCGGCGCCCAATTCTGCTCGGTGCCGTTCTTCAGTTCGCCGACGCGCACAACGGTGTCGCGTAGGTAATAGTAGGGCGGCACGGGGATATTCAGTGGGGCCGGGGAACCGGCCATGACGCGGCCCGACAGGTCGTAGCGCGAGCCGTGGCAGGGACAGAAGAATCCGCCCTTCCAATCGGCGCCGAGATCGGCCGGCGCGATCTGCGGCCGGTAGGTGGGAATGCAGCCCAGATGAGTGCAGATGCCGACGGCGACGAAATATTCGGGCTTGATGGAGCGGTAGGCGTTCTTGCATTGCGACAGCTGCTGCGGCTCGTTCGAGTCCGGGTCTTTCAGTTCCGGGTTCGGCTCCGCCAACACCTTGAGCTGTGCCTTGCTGCGGCGCAGCACCCAGACCGGACGTGAGCGCCAGCCTACGGTGAGCAGTTGTCCTTCCTCCAGCTTGCTGATATCCACCTCAATGGGTCCGCTTGCGGCCAGGGTAGCCGCGCTCGGTTCCATCGACAGAACGAAAGGCGTTGCCCAAGCCACCACGCCGACACCGCCGACCACACTGGTTGCAGCCACCAGGAAACGGCGGCGGCTGTTGTTGACGGGAATTTCCTCTTCGTCAGCCATCGGATGCCCTCCTTTGTTGTGGCGCGGCGTTGCCTGACACGTTCGCAAACGCTGCCGCGCCGATAGTCGTCATTCAGCAGAACGGAAGAAGCCGAATCATTGTGCGAGGTGCGATACTCGGTGCGTCTGATCCGGCGCTAGTGATCCAGTGGGACCGTAGGTGGAGAGCATGGTTCCGGCATCGGCGAGTTCAATGCAGAAGAGCGTGGATATCAACGGGTACCATACGAAGAATTCATGAATAACTAACGCTTTTCCGGCGGCGGCGGTTCAGCGACAACTTCGGACATACAGCGGGCGACCGATCCGGGTGCTATTGGAGTCACGTGATGGAGGCGCGGCGAGTCGCAACGCAATCGCCGGGCGCGTGGGATGACGTTCATACGTCGTGAGATGGGTCAGGCCATCAGCATTCAATTGAGCGCGGCGTTGGAACCGGCGACGCCGATTGGCCGACGGGCCGTCGACTCGCTATGGTCAGAGAATCCAGAATACGTAGACGAGCGAGGCGACGAACAGTGCCGTCAGCCACAGCACGGCGCCGATGACGCCGTGGCGGCGCGCCAATACCAGGGCATAGCCGGCCTTGAACAGGTTGTTGCTGCCGGAGGCGATGACGATGGCGCCGATGATCAGAGCCGGATCGATGGTGATCTTGCCGGCCAGCAGCGACAGGATGAAGGGATCGATGTCGGTCAGGCCGGTGAGGAACGATAGCGTGTGCAGGCCGATGCTGCCGAAGTGGCCGACGATGAACTGGGTCAGGGCGGCGAAGATCACGAACAGCAAGGCGAAGGTGGCGGCGGTGGAGACCTCCAGGGGATGGCTGAGGGTGGCCGTCGTGGCGTTGCCGACCGCCGGGGTGCCGTTGCGGTAGAGCATGAAGGCGGCGACGCCCGACGCCAGTACGAACAGCAGAAACGGCGCCGCGAGGTGTATGGCGGCGTCGCGATGGCCGAGTACGGCAATCAGCAGCAACAGGCGCAGATACATCATCGCCGTGGCGAGGACGATGGCCGGCGATACCGAACGGGTGTCGCCGGTCTCCGCCGCCTGGCGCGCGATGACGACCGTCGCCGCCGTGCTGGAGTAGAGGCCGCCCAGTACGCCGGTAACCAGCATGCCGCGCTGCTTGAAGAAGTAGGTCTGCGCCAGATAGCTGGCGTACGACAGGCCCGATACCACCACCATGGCGAGCCATGCCTGGTAGTAGGTGACGGTGATGAACGGCGCGATCTGGCGGCTGGGCAGCAGCGGCAGGATGACGCCGGCCATGATGAGGAAGCGCGCCAGGATCACCGTCTCCTCTTCGCGCATCGCATCCGACAGGCGGCGGATACCGGGTTTCTCTCCCAGCATGATCAACACCGTTACCGCGAACAGCACCAGATACCAGTCGGGTAGGCGCAGCACCACGGGCCCGACCAGATAGGTGAGCAGGGCCAGCAACGGGCTCAACAGCGAAAAGCGCGGCTGGGTGATGCGGCGCGCGTAATAGACCAGCAGAAACGCCGCCAACAGCAGCAGGCCGAGCAGATAGAGCCAGCCGTGAGGGTCGAGCAGATAGAGGGTGAAGCCGAACAGGCCGATGAGGGTGAAGGTGCGGGTGGTGCCGAAGCCCAGGTCACGCCCGGCCGCGCGCCGGTAGCTGTGAAACTCCAGACCGATCACAAAGCTGAACGCCACGGTCAGCGCGAATTGCCACAACAGTGGTGGGATCAACCCCTGAGCCAACATCTCATTCCTCCGCTTGCGCTCCGCTTCTTTGACGACGGTTTCTTTACAGGATACCTCGCCCTTGCCGTGGCGACTATCACGGCTTGCGAACCGCGCTGGATTTTTCGCCGCGGCTTATGCCTTAATGGCGCTCCACTCTCTACCGCGGGCGCTTCGATGGAATCGCTATCGCCGCTGCTGGTCGTGTCACTCACGCTGGTAAGCCTGCTCGCCGGCTTCATCGACGCCATTGCCGGGGGCGGCGGCCTGCTCACGCTGCCCGCACTGCTGGCCGCGGGCATTCCCCCGACCCAGGCGCTGGCCACCAACAAACTGCAGGGAACCTTCGGTAGTTTGTCGGCCTCCATTAACTTCGTACGCCAGGGGTACGTATCGCCGCGGCGCATGCGCCTGGCGATCCTGTGTACCTTCGTCGGCGCCGCGGTCGGTGCCGTCGCCGTACAGCATATCGCGCCGGGTGCGCTGCGGCAGATCGTGCCGGTGCTGTTGGTGGCGGCGACGCTCTACTTCATCTTCTCGCCGCGCATCGCCGACGTGCACGGCGAGCGACGCATCGGGGAACATGCGTTCGCATTGCTGTGCGGCACCGCCATCGCCTTCTATGACGGTTTCTTCGGGCCGGGTACCGGCTCGTTCTTCGTCATCGCCTACGTGGCCCTGCTCGGCCTGCCGGTCACCGCCGCCACCGCCCATACCAAGGTTCTCAATTTCACCAGCAACCTGGCGGCGCTGCTGCTGTTCATCGTCGGCGGCAAGGTGGTATGGGCAATCGGTTTGCCGATGGCGCTCGGCCAGTTCATCGGCGGACGGCTCGGCTCCCATGTCGTGATCGGCTGGGGTGTGCGCGTGGTCAAGCCGGCGCTGGTGGTCGTGTCGCTGGTGATGACCTGCAAAGTGCTGTTGGACGCCGGCGGCGTGCAATGGCTGCGACAACTATTGGGCGCTTGATGCCGAACAGGCGATGAAGGCATCAAGCCGGTGCTCAATCATCTCTTCTAACCCGTTTTCTGCGGTGCCGCCGTGATGCCGAGGTGGGCGCGGCCGCGTTTGATCAACAGCAGTAGCGGAATGGTGGCGACCAGGGCCACGCCGAACAGTTCGAATACGTGGACCAGCGCTGTCATTTGCGACTGCCGGTAGAGCAGCCGACCGAGTATTTGCGCGGCCAGCGGTGAGTTGTAGAGCAGGTGCAGGTGCGCGAAGTAGTGGTGCAGTGCCGGATTGAAGGGGTTGATGTAGCCGCCGATCTGATTCCAGTCCTGTTGCGCGAAGTGGACGGTCAGACCGGTGCTGGCGGCGGTGCCGGTGGAGGCGGCGATGGTGCGGATCAGTTGGCGCAGGCCGGCGGCCTCGGCGGTCTGATCCGGGCGCAGGGTGGCGAAGGCGAGGGTGGTGAGCGGCACGAACACCAGCCCCATGCCGAAGCCCTGCAGGATGATGGGCCAGATCAGCCACCAGATGCCGACGTTCAGGTTGTACTCGGCCATCGCGAGGGTGCCGACGGCGGCGAGCAGCACGCCGGCCAGCACCAGCGGACGCGGGCCGGTGCGGTTGAGCAGGCGGCCGGCGAGCTGCATCGTTACCGCGGCGGCCAGGCCGCGCGGCGCCAGGATCAGGCCGGTGGTGAGCACCGGCATGTTGAGCAGCGATTCGGTGAACATGGGTTGCAGCGTGAGCACGCCGAACAGGTTGAACATGATCGAGGCGAAGATCAGATTGGAGACGGAAAAATTCCGATCCTTGAACAGGCGCAGGTCGACGATGCCCGTGCCCTGTTTGGCGCTGACGTGGTACATGAGCAGCGCGTAACCCAATGCGCTCAGCACCGTCGCGCCGACGATATAGGGCGACGAGTACCAGCCGTACTCGGTGCCGCGATCGAGCACCATCTGCATCGCGCCGAGGGCGAGGAGCAGATAGACGAAGCCGGTCCAGTCCATGCGCCGCGGCCGCAGCGGCGTCTCGGGGATATAGAGCCAGGCGCCGCCGAGGGCGAGCAGGCCGATGGGGATGTTGATGAAGAAGGCCCAGCGCCAGCTCGCCACCTGGGTGAGATAGCCGCCCAGGGTGGGGCCGATGACCGGGCCGACGATGGCGGCGAGACCGAAGATCGCCATCGCCTTGCCGCGCTCGTCAGGGGGATAGCTCTTGATCAGGATCGCCTGCGCCAGCGGCATCAGCGCGGCCCCGGCGATCCCCTGCAGCAGGCGAAACAGCACCACCTGATCGAGTGTCTGCGACAGACCCGTGAGGCCCGACGTCGCCATGAAGAAAGCGATGCTGATCATCAGGTAGCGTTTCTGGCCGAGGCGATCGGAGAAATAGCCGGTGAGCGGCATGAACACGCCGGAGGCCACCAGGTAGCTGGTGAGAACCCAGGTGATTTGGTCCGGCGTCGCCGACAGCGAGCCTTCCATGTGGGGCAGGGCGACCACCACGATCGTGGTGTCCACGATCTGCATCACGGCCGCGATCATCACGGTCCAGGTAATCAGCAGCCGCTTCGATACCATGCGGGCGCGCCTCCTTACTCACGCGATGATGAATGATGATGCCCTGAATGTATGAGTATGGCCGCTGCCGGGCGTTCCGGCGGAGGTGCTCAGATGCCGGGCGATTCGGCGGCGGAGGGAAGCATGACTTCGTCGCCGCACATGACGGCGCGGGCGCGGCCTTGGCGTTTCGCCAGATACATGCGGCGGTCCGCCAGTTCCAGCAGCTGCGGCCAGTCGTGGATGTCGTCGGTGATGCGTTCCGCCAGCCCGATGCTGGAGGTCAGCGGGGCATCGTCGGGCCGCGTGCCCAGCCCGTCCTGCAGCAGGCGCTGCAGGATCAGCCGCGCGCCGCCGGCGTCGGTGCCCGTCAGTACCAGCACGAACTCTTCGCCGCCCCAGCGGATGACTATGTCGCTGCGCCGCAGGTAGCGATGCAGCGCCACGGCGCTGTCGCGCAAGGCGGCATCGCCGGCCTCATGGCCGAAGTTGTCGTTGATCTGCTTGAAGCGATCCAGGTCGCAGAAGGCGACGGCGAACGGCGTGTCGTGTTCCAGGGAGATGTGAAAATAGAGATCGATCAACTCCTTGCCGCTGTCGCGCGTATAGGCGCCGGTCAACTGGTCGACGCTGATGCGCTGCACCAGCGACATCATGTAATTGAGCTGGATCGCCGCCGCCAGCATGCTGACCCAGATGAGCAGGAACAGGGTCCAGCAGGCCGCGAAGTAGGCGTCCCAGTCGACATGGTGCGATAGCGGGGGACCGATGGCCATGACCACCAGGGCGCCGAATCCGACGGCCCCGGACTCCAACAGCGTGAGGGGGAATACGCTGAGCCCCGCCACCACGATAAACGGCAGCAGGGCATAGATGTGGACGAATATCACGGCGAAGCCGCTGGGTTTGATACCGGCGAACAGTGTCTCTGCCGCCAAGTAGAACAGTAGGGGATTGAGCATCAGCAACGCCAGCCGGGTGCGTGCGGTGGTGATGTCGCGCGACAGCTCGCGCGGCCAGCCCAGATAGATGAAGATGGCGGCGGAGGTCAGGCGCAGGGCCGCCAGGGGGGCGGCGACGGCCTTGGGCAACAGGATGAAATCGACGCCGATCCAGGCAAAGGTCAGGACCGCGAACGCCCAGGCGATGATCTGGATGCGGCTGAGGATGACGCCGGCGCGGTGGCGCGTCATGTAGGGCGTATGCAGCGGGAACCAAAGCAGCGCCAGCAGACGCTCGCCCGACACGTCGGTGTCCGCCACCAGCTTGGTGGCCCGCCGCCATAGCATGTTGATGTTATTCATCCGGCGCAATTGGTTGTCGTTATAGAAATGCTGCCGCAGCGGTCTAGCGTAGCAGTGTCACCCGCCGGGTCATAGTGGTTTTGGCCGCAAAACCGCCGGGATTTTGCCGTAGTGTTCACAAATCGGCGTCCGGCGCATGGTAATCTCGATGTATTAGCATTTTCGCATTTACGAGGGTATGACCATGGAAAACAAGGAGCTGGCCGCACAGGCCTACCAGCGCGCCTACGAACTGGACGCCAAATACGGCTGCTGCCCGCAGTGCGTATTGACGGCGGTGAAGGAGACCCTGGGCGGCGTGAGCGACGAAACCATCAAGGCCAGCCACGGCCTGTCGGGCGGCGGCAGCCTGATGGGGGCCGGCACCTGCGGCGCGCTGACCGGCGGTCTGATGGCCCTGGGCACCCGCAAGGGACGCGACGCCGACAAGCTGCACAAGGGGCGCGGCATGGCCAACTTCCAGGTGGGCAAGCAGCTGGTGGAACGGTTCCAGCAGGAGTTCGGCGGCACCACCTGCGAGTACCTGCAACAGCAGTTCAGCGGCCGCACCTGGGATTTCTGGAAGCCCGAGGAGTACAAAGGATTTTCCGACGCCCGCGGTGATCAGTGTGCCCGCGCCACCGGCCTGGTGACCCGCTGGGTCGTCGAGATGCTTTGACCGGCCGGTATCCGCCCGATCCCGAAGCCGGGGGCGCCAACCATCGGCGCCCCCGCGCGGCTACATCTTCAGGTGCGGACTGACCTGCCACACCTCGTTGACCAGTTTTCCTGCGCGGTAGGTGAGTATGTAGCGTACCTTGATGACGCTCTTTTTATGGTGGAATACCACGTCGGCCGTCACCGTCGCGCCACTGGGATTGGCGTCGGTCTGCAGCCGTCTCACCTTGACCTTTGCCGGGGTATTGGCGGTGGCGAACTTGGTCCATACCCCGCGGATCGCAACAGCGCCGCTGTAGGCGCCGTCGAGCGGGCCGCCGACCCATTGCAGCACGGCGCTGTCCGCGTACTGACTCATCACCGTCGTAACGTCGCCCTTGGCCACCGCCGCGAAGTGCGCCCGCGCATCGGCCTGCGGCGCGGCCTGAACGGCGCCTGCGAACACCAACAGTGCCACTGCCCATAGTGTGCGTAAGGACATGCTCTCTCTCCTCTACAATTAGCGTGACCGGGGTTAGCGTGACGGGCGGTGCGGAGACCGCCCGAATGCCGCGATGGCGGCAGCAAAACAACTCTAGTTCGTCCGTTCTGCGTTTGCACCGTGCCGGCGACGGGCGGATAAAATGGTAATCTGTGCCGAACGCAAAGGGAGGACACCATGCTGGTAACCTTTCACACCAAGGCCTATGCCGACATCACCATGTTCGGCGACGTCGCCGTGCGGCTGATCAAGATGATGGGGCTGAGCGGTACCGTGCCCAGCGCGCTGATGGCGGAGGATGTCCCCCGGGCGCTGGCAACCCTCAAAGCCGCGGTCGCCCGCGCCGATGCGCAGGAGACGGCGGCGCAGGGACGGGAGAAGAAGGACGAGGAGATGGAGCCGCCGGTGAGCACGACGCACCGCGCCCTGCCGCTGATCGATCTGTTGCAGGCCGCCGCCGCGGATAAGCGCGACGTGATGTGGGACAAGGGCTGAATAAAACAGCAATGACGCGGGAAATATTCACCGCAGAGACGCAGAGTGCGCAGAGGAAATAATAACCACCTGTTCGACTATTTCAACGCAAAGGTGTTTATGCCCTCTGGGTGCAGAGTGCGCCGATCTAAATGGATGCTTGTTGCCTTCTCCGCGCCCTCGGCGTCTCTGCGGTGAAAAGCCTTTCGCCTTGATCCCTTTGCGCCTTTGCGTTGAGATCTTTTTAAGTGTTTTGAACCCTGTCGCTTCGAACGAAGCGGTCTATTTGTTGGTGGTGTAGTAGACGCCGGGGATGATGGTCTTCTTCAGTACCTTGGTGTCGCCCGGCCGGCCGCGCTCCTTGAGCGAAAATTGAAAGAAGGTCTGGCCGAGGCGGATCGTGTCGCCGTCGTTGAGCAGCGCTTCCTTGATCTGTTTGTGGTTGACGAAGGTGCCGTTGGTGCTGTCGAGGTCGCGGACGATGTAGTGCGCGTTGTCGTCGGCGCCCGCCACCGAAAGACGCTCGACGACCGCGTGTTCGCGGCTGATCAGGTCGTCGTCGATCACCACGTCGTTTTCGTCGCCGCGGCCGAGGCGGCAGATGGGTGCCAGCAGCAGCACCTTCACCCCGGCGACGTTGTTGTGCATCTGAATCAAAGCGGCCATTACCGTATATCCCTGAAAATATCCGTCCTGCCGTCGGCGCGTTGCGCAACGGCGCGTCTTTAAGTCTGTCGTGAACGAAACGAATTGCCGGTCGAGCCGGCCGCGCCTGGGTTGTCGTTATGGTTGAGGCCGGCGCGAATCGCGTCCCCGGAATATACCGCAATCGACCGCCCTGTCACCACCGGCGCGCCGCCCGTCCGCGGTTTCCGGGGCAGCGGCGCGGGGTGCTATGATCCCATGGCACATCGTTATCCGGAGCACCCCATGTTCACAGGCATCATCCAGGGCACCGCCGAGATCGTCGACATCGCCGAGAAGACCGACTTCCGCACCCACACCGTGCGCCTGCCGCCGGAACTGCTGCCCGGCCTCCAGCCCGGCGCCTCGGTCGCCCACAACGGCTGCTGCCTCACCGTCACCGCCATCGACGGCGACCGGGTCGCCTTCGACCTGATGCGCGAGACCCTGCGCGTCACCAACCTGGGCGCGCTCCAGGTGGGCGAGCGGGTCAACGTCGAGCGCGCCGCCCGCTTCGGCGACGAGATCGGCGGCCACGCCATGTCGGGCCACATCATGGCCACCGCGCAGGTGAGCAATGTCATCGAGAGCGAGAACAACCGCCAGGTCTGGTTGCGAGTGCCGGGCGAGCTGAAGAAGTACATCTTCGCCAAGGGCTACATCGGCATCGACGGCATCAGCCTC
>CAYQWR010000039.1:16687-16972 GCA_964421235.1 uncultured Thiohalomonas sp.
CCATCGGCGAAGTGCGCGGCGACGAATTCAACGTCAACCTGATCCCCGAAACGCTGCAGCGCACCAACATCGGTACCCGCGTCGTCGGCGATCGCATCAACATCGAGATCGACCCCCAGACCCAGGCCATCGTCGACACCGTCGAGCGCGTGCTGGCCGAGCGGGGGTAAAAAAGCGGGTTAACCACGGAGACCACGGGGAGCACGGGGTAATTCGGGTGCGGTTCAGAGAGTGACGTAGGATGTGGTGAGGAACGAACCGCATCTGTCGCGCACGCCAGGCCGG
>CAYQWR010000040.1:0-16694 GCA_964421235.1 uncultured Thiohalomonas sp.
TGCCATTTTGAGCAATCCGCCAGAAAACCGCAAATCACAAAAAAAAACGGCTCCGATTATGGAGCCGTTCTTCGTCCATTCAGTCGCGGCGACTATTTATGCTTACCAACCGACAATTTTTCCCGGTTCGCTGCGATCGTTTTCGTGCTGATGCCTTTGACCTTGGCGAGTTCGTCGACCGACCTATATGGTCCGTGCGCCTTGCGGTACGCGACAATCGCCTCAGCCTTCTTTGCACCGACCCCTTTCATCACCATTGCCAATGCCGGGGCATCCGCAGTATTGATATCGACCGGGGCACCCCATGCAACGGCAGACAACCCCAACAGCAACAACGAAAAACAACCTACCAGAAATTTTCTCATCGTAAGCACTCCTTGCTTTGCTGTGACTACTTTGTCCTACGTACCGGGGTGTCCGGCACGCCTGGGACACCATAAAACGGGAACAGCCGAGCAGCAACGCCAGGCAAGTAGGAAATATCTGATAATACCGTCAGATTATGCGGTAATTCCATCATCCTCGGAGGCAAGCGACGCTATCTCAGCCTCGATCTGCTGCAACGCCTCCAGCGGTTCCGCCGCCGCCGTAATCGGGCGGCCGATAACCAGATAATCCGCCCCTAACCGTAGCGCATCGGCCGGCGTGGTGATTCGCGTCTGGTCACCTTTTGCCGCCCATGTCGGTCGGATCCCAGGCGTCACCAGTTGAAACGCCTTGTCGATGGAACCACGCAGCAAGGCAACCTCCTGCGGCGAACAGACGACACCGTCCATTCCCGCCTGGTGCGCAAGAGCCGCCAGGCGTGACACGTTCTCCGCCGGACTTCCTGCCAGGCCGATCTCCCTGAGATCCTGCTCGCCCATACTGGTCAGGATGGTAACTGCGATCAGTAATGGTTGATGTGCCGCTTTGGCCACTGCATTGCGGGCCGCTTCCATCATCTTGCCACCGCCAAGCGCATGCACATTCACCATCCAAACACCGAGATCCGCCGCCGCCGCGCATGCGCCCGCGACAGTATTCGGGATATCGTGAAACTTGAGATCGAGAAAGATGTCGTATCCTTTATCGCGCAGTTGCGCCAACAACTGCGGACCACCGCGCGTAAATAACTCTTTGCCCACCTTCAGCCGACAACGCTTCGGATCCAACTGCGTCACCATCTCCAGTGCCGCCTGCGGTTCGGCATAATCGAGTGCGATGATGATGCGGGGGCCGTACCGACGGTTTTGTTCCATGTATCTGCTCCGGATGTAGCGCGACAATTATTCGCTTTCGATATTGTGAATCGGTTTGGTGGTATTCCATTGGCGACAGCTGGGACATTGCCAGACCAAAGCTTTGCCGGTATAGCCACAATGACTACAGCGGTACATCGGTTTCGCCTCCAGCGATTTACCGATCAATTCGCGAAATATCTGCATGTCTTCATGCATCGTTCCGTCAGCCGCTTGCAGTTTCATCTCGATCAAGCGGCACATGCCGCGAATCGAAGGATGATTGCGCAAATGACTGGTAACGAATTCAATGGCTTTCTGATCTCCCTCTTGTTGACGAATAAGTTCCGCCAAGGTAAGCATGATCGAGGCACTGCCATGTCTTTGCAGTAACTGCTGCAGATATTCACGTAATTCATCGTCGCGACCCTGTTGCGAAAACGCCTCACGCAGCGGCCCAAGAATTTCAGGCAAATAGGCGGGATCCTGCTGCTCGACACGCTTATACGCCCGAATCGCGCTTTTGACGTCGCCGGCGGCAAGCTCAATGTTGCCTTCAATAAACGCGGCACGTACGCAATTCCGATCCTCCACCAGCGCTCGACGCAGCATACGTAATGCCGTAGCGTGTTCGCCGTTATGCATTGCCTGCTCGGCCAGTTCGCAAAAAAATTGTGCAATGATCGGGCTCAGCGCTGCTCCGCGCATTCCCTGCAAGCGCTGCCCTATCGCAATCGCCTTATGCCAATCCTTCTCCTGCTGATAGAGATCCATCAGCTGCGTCAGCCCCTGTTGCTGAAAACTGCCGCCTTCGTCAATCAACTGCACGAAAAGGCTCTCAGCCCGATCCAGCAGACCGGCCCGCATGTAGTCGATACCGAGTTCGTATAGAGCCTGATCCCGCTGCTGGCGTTTAAGGGTAGGACGGGCGATAAGGTTTTGGTGAATGCGGATCGCACGGTCTACTTCACCGCGACGCCGAAACAGATTACCCAGCGCAAAATGCGTATCAACCGTTTCACTGTCCACTTCAAGCATGTGGACAAACACTTCGATAGCCTTGTCGGGCTGTTCGTTGAGCAGGAAGTTGAGACCTTCGAAGTAATCGGAGGAGAGTGTCGAGAACCCTTTGGCCTCCGCATTGCGTGCGTCGCGCCGCCCCAACAGCCAGCCTGATAAGGCGGCTACAGGGAGCAACAGAAACAGCAACTCGATGCCCATTATCAATGCTTGTCGCGCACCGGGATTTGACGCAGATTGCGGATTTCCTGTTCACACACTTCAAGCTTGCGCCGCAACTGCGACACCTTGCGTCGCTGCGCCAGCACGATTACCAAACTGGCAACGACACCGAGGACGGCGCCGGCAAACAATGCCACCACCACAATCAAGGAGATCGGCCCTGATACCGTGCCGAAATAGTAGCTAAGCTGTACCGGCTCGGCGTTGTGGACGGCGAAACCGACACCGATGGCCAGCAGCAAAAAAGAGACAATAAGAAGAAACAGGCGTTTCATGGTATTCCCGCATTCTGGACCTGTATCTGCAATACCGCCGCGCGAGTTCGCGCCAACGGCAACCTAGAACACAAGGATATTACTCCCTGCGGGGAAATACAAAATCATGGTGCATCGCGGGGAACCCGCGGGGTGGGAAAAATACCGAACCGGCACGACAACCATGGCCGATGTCCGTTCGTTACTAACCTTCCTGCGGAGTAGACATATCAACGCGTTCGCGCAATTCCTTGCCCGGCTTGAAGTGAGGCACGTATTTTGCGCCCAGTTGGACGGACTCACCCGTCTTGGGATTACGACCGATACGCGGCGGGCGATAATGCAGGGAAAAACTACCAAATCCGCGTATTTCAATACGCTCGCCGCTGGCCAGCACCTGAGCCATATGCTCCAGTACCGTCTTGACGGCCAACTCCACATCCTTGGAATTGAGCTGCGGTTGTTTACGCGCCAGGATCTCGATCAGTTCCGATTTGGTCATAAGGATCCCCAAAGTAAGAGGAGGCCCGCCAACGGCGGGCCTCCAACACCGACTTAGTCGTTCTTGTTTTCCATCTGCTCCTTCAGCAGGTCGCCGAGTGTAGGATTGGCGGCCGCTGCGGCGCGATTGTAGTCCTGCATGGCCTCTGCTTCATCATCGCTGTCCTTGGCTTTGATGGAGAGAGAGATGGAGCGGTTCTTGCGATCGACGCCCATGAACTTGGCTTCGACCTCATCACCGACCTTCAACAAGGTACGCGCGTCTTCCACGCGGTCACGCGACAGTTCAGAAGCGCGCAGGTAACCTTCAACGCTGTCTTCCAGCTCGATGATGGCACCCTTGGCATCCACTTCCTTGACCTTGCCGATGACGATGCAGCCCTTACGATGCTCGGCCACGTAGTTGGAGAACGGATCCTTTTCCATCTGCTTGATACCGAGGGAGATGCGCTCACGCTCCGGGTCGATGGCTAGGATCACCGCCTCGACGTCATCGCCCTTGGCGTAGTTGCGCACCGCCTCTTCGCCCGGCATGTTCCAGGAGATATCGGACAGGTGGATCAGGCCGTCGATACCGCCGTCCAGGCCGATGAAGATGCCGAAGTCGGTGATCGACTTGATCTTGCCGCTGACCTTGTCGTTCTTGTTGTGGCCACCGGAGAAGGTCTCCCACGGATTGGGCTGGCACTGCTTCATGCCCAGGGAGATACGCCGACGCTCTTCGTCGATGTCGAGCACCATGACCTCGACCTCGTCGTTCATCTGCACGACCTTGGACGGATGGATGTTCTTGTTGGTCCAGTCCATCTCGGAGACATGCACCAGCCCTTCCACGCCTTCTTCGATCTCGACGAAGCAGCCGTAGTCGGTCAGGTTGGTCACCTTGCCGAACAGGCGGGTGCCGACCGGGTAACGGCGGGTGATATCTTCCCACGGATCCTCGCCCAGCTGCTTGAGGCCGAGGGAGACGCGGGTGCGCTCGCGATCGAACTTGAGAACCTTGACGTCGATCTCGTCGCCGACGTTGACCACTTCGGAAGGATGCTTGACGCGCTTCCAGGCCATGTCGGTGATGTGCAGCAGGCCGTCGATGCCGCCCAGATCCACGAAGGCGCCGTAGTCGGTGAGGTTCTTGACGATACCCTTGACCACCTGGCCTTCCTGCAGACCGTCGAGCAGCGCTTCGCGCTCTTCACTGCCCTCCGCTTCCACCACGGCGCGGCGGGAAACGACAACGTTGTTACGCTTGCGATCGAGTTTGATGACCTTGAATTCCAGGTCTTTGCCTTCCAGGTAGGAGGGATCGCGCACCGGACGCACATCCACCAGGGAACCGGGGAGGAAGGCACGGATATCCTTGAGGTCGACGGTAAAACCGCCCTTGACCTTGTCGACGATGCGGCCGACCACGGTCTCGCCGGCTTCGTGCGCCTTTTCCAGACGGGTCCAGGACTCGGAACGCTTGGCCTTCTCGCGCGACAGACGGGTGACGCCAAAACCGTCTTCGACGGCTTCCAGCGCAACGTCCACTTCGTCGCCGACCTTGACCTCGAGCTCGCCGCTCTCGCTCATGAACTGCTCGATGGGGATCACGCCTTCGGACTTGAGACCGGCGTTGACCACAACGACGTCGTTACCGACCTGGACTACGGTACCGGTGACGATGGCGCCGGGGCGCATCTGGGTACCGATTAGGCTCTCTTCAAATAATTCTGCAAAGCTTTCGCTCATCACTCACATAACCCTTGTCGTTCGGCGAACGACATAACTAACCGCAATACTGCCGCGGGTCTAAGTTGATAAAACCGCCACTGCACCCGCAGTGCCGGACCTACTGCAAATCCAGCCGCGTCCGGCAATGCGCCAGTACCGCGGCCAGCACCTGTTCGATACCCAGCTCGGAGGTATCGATCACTACTGCATCGTCCGCCGGTTTGAGCGGCGAGACGGCGCGATTACGATCGCGTTCGTCGCGTTCCGCGATTTCGGCGTAAAGACTGCGAAGATTAGCATCTAACCCCTTTTCCTTCAACTGGTTATAGCGACGCTGGGCACGCACCTCGGCGCTCGCGGTCAGAAATATCTTCAGGGGGGCGGCGGGAAACACCGTGGTACCCATGTCGCGACCGTCGGCCACCAGGCCCGGCGTCTGTAGAAAGGCCCGCTGGCGCGCCAGCAGGGCCTCGCGCACCGCCGGCAGGGCGGCCACCCGGGAGGCATCGTTGCCCGCCTGCTCGGTGCGAATATCGTTTGTAACTTCTTGTCCTTCAAGGAAAATATTCACATCACCCGATTCGCTCGGACGAAACTCCACGGCCAGCGCGCGGGCCACCTCCGCCAGGGCGAGCGCATCGTCGAAGGGGGCGGCGCGACGCCGCGCCGCCAGGGCGGTGAGACGATAGAGGGCGCCGCTATCGAGGAAATGCCAGCCGAAGCGGCGGGCCAACAGCTGGCTGACGGTCCCCTTGCCGACCCCGCTGGGGCCGTCGACGGTGATCACCGGGACCATCAGCCCGCCTCCGCCGTGAGCCCGAGGCCGGCCTTGCGGGCCAGGCCGGCGAAGCCGGGGAACGAGGTGTCGACGTTGGCGCAGTCGGTGATGGTGATCGGCCCGGTGGCGCGCAGCGCCGCCATGGCGAAGGCCATGGCGATGCGGTGGTCGCCGTGGCTGTCCACCCGGCCGCCGCCGAGGGTGCCTCCCTGGATGACGATGCCGTCCGGCGTCGCCCGGGCGTCGATGCCGAGGGCGACCAGGCCGTCGGCCATCACCTGGATGCGGTCGCTCTCCTTGACCCGCAGCTCCTCGGCCCCGGTCAGCACCGTCTCGCCCTCGGCGCAGGCGGCGGCGACGAACAGCGCCGGGAATTCGTCGATGGCCAGCGGCACCTGTTCTTCGGGGATGCGGATACCCTTGAGCCGGCTCGCACGCACGCGGATATCCGCCACCGGCTCGCCGCCCACCTGATGCTCGTTGCACAGCTCCAGGTCGGCCCCCATCAGGCGCAGGATGTTGATCACGCCGATGCGGGTCGGATTGATGCCCACATGCTCCAGCACGACGTCCGAACCGGCGGCGATGGCGGCGCCGACCATGAAGAAGGTGGCCGAAGAGATGTCGGCCGGGACGTCGATGGGCGTGGCGGTCAACTTGCCGCCGCCCTGCACGCACACCCGGCTGCCGGTCCGTTCCACCGCGTAGCCGAAGCCGGTCAGCATGCGTTCGGTGTGGTCGCGGGTCGGCGCCGGTTCGGTGACACAGGTGCGGCCTTCGGCATAGAGGCCGGCCAGCAGCAGACACGACTTCACCTGGGCGCTGGCCATGGGCATCACGTAGTCGATGCCCGTGAGCCTTTGACCGCCTTTCACCTTGAGCGGCGGCGTCCCCTTCGCGGTGGTCTCAACCACCGCCCCCATCAGCCGCAGTGGATCGGTCACCCGCTTCATCGGCCGCGTGGAGAGGGAGGCGTCGCCGCTCATCTCCACGTCGAAACCCTGGGCCGCCATCAGGCCGGAGAGCAGGCGCATCGAGGTACCGGAGTTGCCCAGGTAGAGCGGCCCGGCCGGTGCGCGCAGGCCGTGCATGCCGACACCGTGAATGGTGACGCAGCCGGCCGTCGGCCCGTCGATCCCGACACCCATGGCACGGAACGCCTCCAGGGTGGCGAGGTTGTCCTCGCCCTCCAGGAAGCCGCTCACCTCGGTCACCCCCTCGGCCAGCGAGCCGAGCATGATGGAGCGGTGGGAGATGGACTTGTCGCCCGGCACGCGGATGCGGCCGGTGAGTGCGCCGCCGGGGGCGGCACGGAAGAGGATCTGCTTTTCGCTGCTGTCGGGCATGGTGTTGTCAGTGTGTGGTCGTCGTGAGGACGAAGGGTTATTGCTTGAATTCGTCGCGCGCCTGTTTGGCGCGGCGGAAGGTGGTCAGGATCGCCTCGCCATCGCCGCGCTCGATGGCGCCGCGCAGTTGGCCCAGGTCCGCGGCGTAGCGATCCATCACCCCGAGGAGCGCATCGCGGTTGGCGAGACAGATGTCGTGCCACATGCGCGGGTCGCTGGAGGCGATACGGGTGAAATCGCGGAAGCCACCCGCCGCGAAGCAGAAGATCTCGGTGTGCTCCTCCATCCGCGCCAGGGTATCGACCAGGGTGAAGGCCAGGATGTGCGGCAGATGGCTGGTGGCGGCCAATACCTCGTCGTGGTGCGCCACCTCCATCTCCACCACCTTGGCACCCGCCGCCTGCCACAGGGTGCGCACCGTCTCCAGCGCGCTGCGATCGGTCGCCGCCAGCGGCGTCAGGATCACGCGGCGGTTGTGGTACAGCTCGGCGAACGAGGCGGCCACGCCGCTGCGTTCGGTGCCGGCAATGGGGTGGCCGGGAATGAAACGCGAAGGGACCGTACCGAACACGCGTTCGGCCGCCGCCACCACTGAACCCTTGGTGCTACCGACGTCGGTCACGATCATCTCCGGCGTCAGATAAGGGGCGAGATCACGCAACACCGTCTCCATCGCGCCCACCGGCACCGCCAGCACCACCACCTCCGCATCGCGCAGGGCGGCCTGCGGGTCGGTTTCACCGCGGTCGATGACGCCCAGGTCCCGGGCCAGCTGCAACGCCTGGGGATCGCGGCCGTAACCGACCACCTCTCCCACGGCCCCGGCCGTCTTCAGCGCCCGTGCCAGGGAACCGCCGATGAGGCCGACACCGACGATGCAGAGACGTTTGATCATTTAAATGTCGCGCCCGATGGCCTGGGCGATGCCCTTGATCTGCCCCATCAGATCGACCAGTTCCTGCGGGCTCAGTGCCTGATCGGCGTCGCACCATGCCTCGCACGGAGTGGGATGCATCTCCACCAGCAGGCCGTCGGCGCCGGCGGCGATGGCCGCACGCGCCAGCGCCGGCACCATCCACGCCTTGCCGCCGGCATGGCTGGGATCGATGATCACCGGCAGGTGGGTCTCCTTCTTCAGCACCGGGATGGCGGTGACGTCGAGCATGTTGCGGTAGTAGGTCTCGAAGCTGCGCACGCCGCGCTCGCAGAAGATGATGTCGTGGTTGCCGCCGGCCGCGATGTACTCCGCCGCCATCAGCCATTCGGAAATAGTTGCCGCCATACCGCGCTTGAGCACCACCGGCTTGTGCAGCCGCCCCACCTCTTTCAGCAGATCGAAGTTCTGCATGTTGCGGGTGCCGATCTGAATCACATCCACGTCGTATTTCAGGAAGTCGTCGATCTGGCGCACGTCCATCAGTTCGGTGACGATGGGCAGCTTGTGTTCGTCCGCGGCCTTGCGGAACATCTCCAGCCCCTCGACGCCGGCACCCTGGAAGCTGTAGGGACTGGTACGCGGCTTGAACGCGCCGCCGCGCATCAGGCGGCAGCCGGCGGCCGCCACCTGCGCCGCCGCCTCGTCCATCTGCGGTTGGGTCTCGACCGAACAGGGCCCGGCGATCACCTGGATCTGCCGACCGCCCAGCTTCACCCCCTTGATGTCGATCACCGTATCCTGCTTCTGATAGGAACGGGCGACGATCTTGTAGGGCTTCATCACCCGGATCACGTCTTCCACCCCGGGCAGCGCCTGCAGCAGCTCCTTGTCGATCTTGCCCTCGTCGCCGATGGCGCCGATCACGGTACGCTCCATACCGCGCGAGACGTTGCTGCCCAGCCCCCAGCCCTTCAGCCGCTGGACCACGCCGTCGATCTGCGAGTCGGTCACCTCGTTGTTCATGATGATGATCATGTCGATACCACTCTTTAAAGACTTAATAGAAATTCGTTGGCAACGGCTAGCGCCCGAGCACCTCGCGCAGTGCCTGGAGCAGGCGCTGGTTCTCCTCCGGCCGGCCGATGGTGATGCGCAAATGGTTGGGCATGCCGTAATTGGCCACCGGGCGCACGATGATCCCCTTGCGCAGCAGACCTTCGTAGATCGGCGCCGCCGGCTGGCCCATGTCCACGCTGATGAAGTTGCCCACCGAGGGGATGTAATCGAGTCCCAATGCGGCGGCCCCTTCCATCAGTTGCTTCATACCCGCGGCATTCAACGACAGCGACCGTTGCAGGTGTTCCTCGTCGTCCAGCGCCGCCGCGGCGGCGGCCAGAGCCACGCTGTTGACGTTGAATGGCGGGCGTACCCGGTTCATCAGGTCGGCCACCTGCGGGTGGGAAATGCCGTAGCCGACCCGCAACCCGGCGAGACCATAACACTTGGAGAAGGTGCGCGCGACTATGACGTTGGGATAGCGATCGACCCATTGCAACGCGTTGGGATAACCCTCCGCCGCCAGCGCCGGATGGCTGGCGTACTCGAAATAGGCTTCGTCCACCACCAGCAGCACATGGGACGGCAGGTCGGCGATGAAACGTTCCAGCTCGGCGTCCCTCAGCCAGGTACCGGTGGGGTTGTTGGGATTGGCGAGAAACACCAGGCGGGTCCGCTCGCCGATCGCCGCGCGCAGCGCCGTCAGGTCGTTGCCCCAGGCCTTGGCCGGGACCACCACCGCCTGGGCGCCCGCCGCCCGGGTCAGGATCGGATAGATGGCGAAACTGTGCTCCGAGAACACCACCTCGTCCTGCGGCGTGACGAAGGCGCGCACCGCGAAATCGAGGATATCGCTGGAACCGTTGCCCAGGGTCAGCTGCTCCATGGTCACGCCCAGCCGCTCGGTCAGCTTCTGCTTGAGGGCGAAACCGTTGCCGTCGGGATAGAGCCAGACGTCCTCCAGCGCGGCGCGCGCCGCCGCCAGCGCCTTGGGACTCGGGCCGAGGGGATTTTCGTTGGAGGCGAGCTTGATGACGTCGCTCACGCCATACTCGCGCTCCAGTTCCTCGATCGGCTTGCCCGGCTGATAGGGTCTCAATTGCCGCACGCCCGGCGCGGCCAGTTGCAGAAAGTCGGTCATGATCGTTTACAGGACGGCTTTGGGATAGGAACCGAGGATATTGAACAGCGCGGACTCCGCCTCCAGTTGTTCGAGCGCAGCCGCCACCTTCGTATCCTTGGCGTGTCCTTCGATGTCGAAAAAGAAGACGTACTCCCACATGCCCTGGCGCGACGGGCGCGACTCGATGCGGGTCATGGAGATGCCGTTGCTTGCCAGCGGTTCGAGCAGGTGAAACAGCGCCCCCGGCTTGTTGCGGGCGGCCACCATCAGCGATGTCTTGTCGTCACCACTGGGAGTAACAACGTCGTTGCCGATCACCAGAAAACGGGTGGTGTTACCCGGATTGTCCTCGATATTTTGCGCCAGGGCGGGCAATGCGTAGATGTCCGCGGCAATATTGCCGGCAACCGCCGCAGCGTCGTGCTCCTCGGCCGCGCGGCGCGCGCCCTCCGCGTTGTTGCTCACGGCGATGCGCTCCGCATGCGGCAGATTGGCATCGAGCCATTCGCGACACTGGGCCAGCGCCTGGCTGTGGGCATAGACGCGCCGTACCTGCGCCAGTGACTGCGCATGGCTGAGCAGACTGTGGCGAATGCGCAGGTTGATCTCGCCGCAGATGTGCAGGCCGGAGCGCATGAACATGTCGAGGGTGTGGGTCACCACCCCCTCCGAGGAGTTCTCGATGGGCACCACACCGTAGTTGGCGCTGCCCGCCTCCACCTCGCGGAACACCTCGTCGATGGCCGCCAGGGGCAACGTCGTCACGGCCGCACCGAACTGCTTGAGCGCCGCCGCATGGGTGTAGCTGCCGGCTGGGCCGAAATAGGCGATACGCAGCGGCTGCTCCAGCGCCAGACAGACCGACATGATCTCGCGAAACAACCGCGCCATCTCGTCCGCCGGCAACGGCCCCGCGTTACGCTCCCTGACCTTGCGCAACACCTGCGCCTCGCGCTCGGCGCGATAGAAGCTCACATCACCGCCGGCACTCACCTTGACGCGTGCCACCTCCTGCGCCAGCGCGGCGCGCTCATTGATCAACGTCTGGACCTGTTCGTCCAGTGCATCGATGCGTTCCCGTATGGCTTGCAGCTGTTGTTCGCTCATATCGCCCGTTCAATCAATCACGCGTACCGCCAGTACGCCGCTAATACCCGCGATGCGCTCCACCACCTCGGCAGGCAGCGGCTTGTCCACATCCACGACCGTATAAGCCAGTTCGTTGCGCGATTTGTTGAGCATATCGACGATATTCAATCCCGCCGCGCCCAGATCGCTGGAGATTTGGCTCAACATATTCGGCACGTTGGAGTTTACCACCGTCAGCCGGTAGGTCCCCGCACTGCGCGCCATAATCACCTCGGGAAAATTCACCGAGTTGCGCACGTTGCCGTTCTCCAGGTAGTCGCGCACCTGTTCCGCCACCATGACGGCGCAATTGTTCTCCGCCTCCTGGGTCGAGGCCCCGAGATGCGGCAGGGTAATCACCCGTTCATGGCCTTTCAACAAATTGGTGGGGAAATCGCATACGTAGCCGTACACCTTTCCACTCTTAATCGCCTCGGCGATGGCCTCGTCGTCGACGATGCCCTTGCGGGAAAAATTGAGCACTACCACGCTCTTCTTCATCCGCGCCAACCGCTCCCGGTTCAGCATATGCCGGGTGGCGTCGATGAGCGGCACGTGAAAGGTCAGGAAGTCGACCTTCTCCACCATTTCGTCGAAGCCCGCCGCCTTCTGCACCTCCGAGGAGAGCTGCCACGCGCCCTCGACGGTGATTCCCGGATCGAAGCCGATCACCTTCATGCCCAACGCAATGGCGGCGTTCGCCACCTCGCGGCCGATGGCGCCCAGACCGACCACGCCCAGGGTGCGCCCCGGCAACTCGAAACCGGCGAAGTTTTTCTTGCCCGCCTCGGTCTGCTTGTCGATACCCGCATCGTCTGCCGTCAGGTGACGGGTGAAATCCCACGCCTGACAGATATTGCGGCAGGCCAGCAACATGCCGGCAAGCACCAACTCTTTCACTGCGTTGGCATTGGCCCCCGGTGCGTTGAACACGGGGATACCCAAGTTACTCATCTTCTCCACCGGGATGTTGTTCACCCCGGCGCCGGCCCGCCCTACCGCCTTCAGCGACGGCGGTATCGTCATCTCATGCATTTTGAATGAACGCAGCAGAATCGCATCGGGATGCTGTATCTCGGACGCGACTTCGTACCGGTCCCGCGGCAGTCGTTCCAACCCGGCCGGCGAGATGTTGTTCAGCGTCAGTATCTTGTACATGGGCTCCCCCTTTGGTAATGACGGGGAACGTCGGGCTGTTATTATTTTCCCATCGTGTTCCCCGCGTTCCCTCAGGTAAGACCTCAGCCGTGGCGCTTGACGAAGTCCGCCATGAAGGCGACCAGCGCGTCGACGCCCGCTTCCGGCATCGCGTTATAGATACTGGCGCGCATGCCGCCGACGGAACGGTGTCCCTTCAGGGTAACCAGCCCCGCCGCCTTTGCCTCCGTAAGGAACACTGCATCCAGCTCCGGATTGGCCAGCGTGAACGGCACGTTCATCCAGGAGCGGCATGCGGTGTCTACGGGATTTTTATAAAAGCCGGAATTGTCGATGGCCGCATAGAGCTTTTCGGCCTTGCGCTGATTGACCGCCGCCATCTGCGTCAGACCGCCGTTCTTCTTCAGCCACTGGAATACCAGGCCGGCCAGATACCAGCTATAGGTCGCCGGCGTGTTGTACATCGACTCGGCATCGGCGTGAATTTTGTAGTCGAACATGGTGGGGGTACCGGCAACGGTTTCTCCCACCAGATCTTCGCGGACTATCACCACGGTCAGTCCCGCAGGACCGATGTTCTTCTGCGCACCGGCGTAGATCAGACCGTATTTGCTCACGTCGAGGGGACGCGACAGCAGCGTCGAGGACATATCCGCCACCAGCGGCACGTCGCCGGTGGCAGGGATGTAAGGGAACTCCACGCCGCGGATGGTCTCGTTGGGCGTGTAATGGACGTAGGCGGCATCGGCACCCAGTTTCAGATCGGCCTGTGCCGGGCAGGCGGTGAAATTGCCGGCCGAGGTATCGGCGGCGACGTTCACCTGGCAGAACTTCTTGCCCTCGGCGATGGCCTTTTTCGACCAGTCGCCGGTATTGATGTAGTCGGCGCCCTTCTTCCCGCGCAACAGGTTCAGCGGCACCATCGCGAACTGGCTGGAGGCGCCGCCTTGCAGGAACAGCACCTTGTAGTTGGCCGGTATGGCGAGCAGCTCGCGTAGATCCGCCTCTGCCTGAGCGGCGATGGACATGTACTCCTTGCCGCGATGGCTCATCTCCATCACCGACATGCCGCTGCCGTTCCAGTCGAGCATCTCGTCGCGGGCCTGTTCGATCACGGCCTGCGGCAGCATTGCCGGGCCGGCGCTGAAATTGAATACACGTGCCATCTGTCTTGTCCCCACTAAATGAAAACAAACGTTCCAACCACGGGGAACGCGGGGAGCACAGGGATCCGAATACTAATTCTCCCCGTGTTCCCCGTGTTCCCCGTGGTTACCTTCTTCTTCCGACTCGATTTCCGGTGCGTCTTCGTCCTCGCTCTCGGCGATGCGTTCCAGGGCCACCAGCTTCTCGCCCTCGCCCAGGCTGATCAGCCTGACGCCCTGGGTGTTGCGGCTCATTACCGACACCTCGGCGACGCGGGTGCGCACCAGGGTGCCGCCGTCGGTGACCAGCATGATCTCGTCGCCGTCGCCCACCAGCACCGCGCCGACCACGCCGCCGTTGCGCTCGCTGGTCTGGATCGAGATAACGCCCTGGCCGCCGCGGCCGTGGCGCGGGTAGTCGTCGATGGAGGTGCGCTTGCCGTAACCGTTCTCGGTAGCGGTAAGCACGTCGCCCTCCGCCTGCACGATGAGCGAAATCACCTTCTGCCCATCCTGCAGGCGCACGCCGCGCACGCCGCGGGAGACACGGCCCATCGGACGCACGTCCTCCTCGTTGAAGCGGATCACCTTGCCGACGTTGGTGAACAGCAGGATATCGCAGCTGCCGTCGGTGATGGCGACGTTGACCAATTGATCGTCGTCCACCAGATCGACGGCGATGATGCCGCTGGTGCGCGGACGCGAGTAATCGACCAGCGACGTCTTCTTCACCGTGCCGTTGGTGGTCGCCATGAAGATGTACTTGTTCTCCTCGAACTCGCGGATCGGCAGGATGGCGTTGATGCGTTCGCCCTCCTCCAGCGGCAGCAGGTTGACGATAGGACGGCCGCGCGCGCCGTGACCCGCCTGCGGCAGTTCGTAAACCTTCTTCCAATAGACGCGGCCACGACTGGAGAAACAGAGAATGGTGTCGTGGGTATTGGCCACGAACAGCTTGTCGATGAAGTCCTCTTCCTTCACCGAAGCGGCGGCGCGACCGCGGCCGCCGCGGCGCTGGGCGCGGTAATCGGCCACCGGCTGCGCCTTGACGTACCCTTCGTGTGACAGGGTGACCACCACGTCCTCTTCGCTGATCAGATCCTCCAGCGATAGATCTTCGTGGGAGACGCGGATCTCGGTACGGCGCGCATCGCCATATTGATCGCGCACCTGCACCAACTCCTCGCGGATCACCTCCAGCAGGCGGTTGGGATCGTGCAGGATATGCAGCAGGCCCTCGATGGTATCCAACAGCTGGCGATACTCATCAATGATTTTGTCCTGCTCCAGACCGGTCAGGCGGTGCAGACGCAGATCGAGGATCGCCTGGGCCTGCGCCTCGGACAGACGGTAACCCTCTTCCGTCAGGCCGAATTCCTTGCTCAAGCCGTCGGGGCGCGAGGCCTGGGCACCGGCACGGCCCAGCATATCGGTCACCACGCCCGGCGCCCAGGCGCAGCCAAGCAGTCCCGCCTTCGCTTCGGCCGGGTTGGACGATGCCTTGATCAGCGCGATGATGGGATCGATGTTGGCCATGGCGACCGCCAGCCCTTCCAACACATGGGCACGCTCACGCGCCTTGCGCAGATCGAAAATCGTGCGCCGCGTCACCACCGCGCGGCGGTGGCGGATAAACGCCTCCAGCATCTGCTTGAGGTTGAGCAGGCGCGGCTGGCCGTCGAGCAACGCCACCATGTTGATGCCGAACACGCTCTGCATGGAGGTATGCTGGTAGAGATTGTTGAGCAACACCTCCGCCACCTCGCCGCGCTTGAGCTCGATCACCAGACGCATGCCGTCCTTGTCGGACTCGTCGCGCAGGCCGTCCGGGGAGATCCCTTCGATCTTCTTCTCTTTGACCAGTTCGGCGATTTTTTCGATCAGCCGAGCCTTGTTGACCTGATAGGGCAGCTCGGTCACCACGATACGCTGGCGACCGGACTCCATCTCCTCGATCTCGGTGCGGGCACGCACATAGATGCGGCCGCGGCCGGTGTGGTAGGCCTCATGGATGCCGCGCGCGCCGTTGATGATGCCGGCGGTGGGGAAATCGGGGCCGGGGATGTGCTGCATCAGATCCGCGATGGTGGCGTCGGGCGTGTCGATCAGCGCCAGGCAGCCGTTGATGACCTCGGTCAGGTTGTGCGGCGCGATATTGGTCGCCATGCCCACCGCGATACCGGCCGAGCCGTTGACCAGCAGATGCGGAAAACGCGCCGGCATCACCTCCGGCTCCAGCTCGGAACCGTCGTAGTTGGGGACGAAATCGACCGTCTCCTTTTCGATGTCGGCCAGCAACTCGTGGGCGATGCGCGCCATGCGCACCTCGGTGTAACGCATGGCGGCGGCGGAGTCGCCGTCCACGGAGCCGAAGTTGCCCTGGCCGTCGACCAGCATGTAGCGCAGCGAAAACGGCTGCGCCATGCGCACGATGGTGTCGTAGACCGCCGAGTCACCGTGCGGGTGGTACTTACCGATGACGTCACCGACCACACGGGCGGATTTCTTGTAGGGTTTATTCCAGTCGTTGCCCAGCTCGCGCATGGCGTAAAGCACACGACGATGCACCGGCTTGAGGCCGTCGCGCACATCGGGCAGGGCGCGACCCACGATGACGCTCATGGCGTAATCGAGATACGACTGCTTCATCTCCTCCTCGATGTTGACTGGGAGGACCTCTTTTGCGAACTCTGCCATTGGGAAATAGTGTCCTTTCAGCCCCTGCGGACTTGAACGAGTACCCCACGCAGCGCGCGAAACACGCTAACCATTTGATTAGTCAATCGAATAGTCCATCATGCACGGCGCGACGCGACGTCCCTGGATGGATCACGGGACCCTAGCGCCGGCCAACCACAGCGGGGTCGCCAGATGCCCGGAAAACTCGCCGGATAATAACATAACTCTCCCCCCTCACGACGAATAAAAAAGCGGCCAGGAACGCTTTCCGGGCCGCTGGCAGGGGATGCTCGAAAAAAGCTCAGGTTTTTTGCATCATTGCCGCCATCTTTTCCGGCGTCGGATCCAACACCACCCCCTTTTCCGTGACGATGGCGTCGATCAATCCCGCCGGCGTGACATCGAAGGCCGGATTCCACGCCTCCGCACCCTCCGCCGCCACCTGCCTGCCGCCCAGGCTCAGGACCTCGTCCG
>CAYQWR010000041.1:0-16549 GCA_964421235.1 uncultured Thiohalomonas sp.
ACACCATCTACCGCATCGCCATGACCATCGACATCATGGTCTTCGTGGTGCTGGCGATGTTGGTAACCCACCACTATCCACTCACCGCGGTCTTGATCATCCTGCTTGCGCTGCTGGACGATATTCCGATCATGACCATCGCCTACGACAACACCTGGCTGGAACCCCGTCCGGTGCGCTGGCAGATGAAGCGGGTCCTCACCGTCGCATCGGTACTGGGTCTGGTAGCGGTGGCCGAGACCTTCGTGATGCTGATGCTCGGCCACGGGATGCTCGGCATGAAGGGGCCGGGACTGCAGACCTTGATGTTCCTGCAGTTGGTCGCCGGTGGTCACCTGATGCTGTTCGTCACCCGCAGCAAGCAGAGCTTCTGGCGTTCGCCTTATCCTTCCTGGCAGCTGCTGGTCGCCACGCTCGGCACCCAGGTCGTCGCCGCCCTGATGGCCTGGCAGGGCTGGCTAATGACCGCCATCCCGGCCGAGGTGATCGGCCTGGTGTGGATCTACAACATCGCCTGGATGGTGGTGCAGGATGCAGTGAAGCTGGTGCTGTACCGGCTGATGCCGGGTGATGCATCGCACCGCGTGCCGGAACACCATGGTGAGGAGGGGATCGAACTCACTTAGCTGTATCGGTTGGTATCAGTGATATGGCCTCGGCGTTGGCAATTTGTAGCCGCGCCGGGGCACTTGAGCTAGCTTGAAAGAACTGACATGGTTTCCGGCGTAGGCGTCATTGGTTGGTTCGCCATCCTGCAACAGAAATGCTATAGCCTCAACAAAGACCGGAACTTGGAGCAAATAGAACCAATCCCTTCCGCTGTGAGTACCTGTGACGAGAGCGCCAAACGAATATTTGACCACAGTGATATACCGCGCCGGATCGATATATCTTGCGCTTACATCCGTTTGATTTGTTAACTCACGATAATGTCCGACATTTGCGGATAACAGCACGCACTCTGGCTCTGGCATCCCGCAGATTGATATTGTCGTCCGATAGCGGGCTTCCGCATTACACGACATACCGTATGATCACGTAGTACTGCGCAGCGCTGCCGGCAATGACGAACAGATGCCAGATGCCGTGCGCGTGCGTGAAACGGGTATCGAGCGCATAAAAGACGATGCCGGCCGTGTAAAACACTCCGCCTGCGGCAAGCCAGGAAAAACCGGTGGTTCCCAGTGCATGGTGTAAGGGAATCAGCGCGACGAGGATCAGCCAGCCCATCAGGACGTAGATCACCACCGATAATATTCGCTCCCCGTTGACCGGCCGGAACTCCTGCAAAATGCCGAGTAACGCCAGCCCCCACACCACGCCGAACAGTGACCAGCCCCATGGGCCGCGCAGGGTCACCAGGCAGAATGGGGTGTAGCTGCCGGCGATGAGCAGATAGATACTGAGGTGATCCAATTCACGCAGGATGTCCTTGGCGCGTCCGTTCAAGCCGTGGTACATGGTGGAAAAGCTGTACAGCAGGATCAGTGTCGCACCATAGACCGACACGCTTACCACCTTCCACGGATCGCCCTCCAGCGACGCCATCACGATGAGCACGACGCTACCCGTTGTTGCCAGCACGGCACCGACGAGATGCGTTACGGTGTTGAACCTTTCCATCGTTCGGAGCATCTCCTTGTCAAACGTCGGCCCCTGGGGCTAAACGGCAACACCCGTTGCCGAACCGACTTTTTCCTGCGCGGCCACGGCCATGATTGTAGGACAGCGCCCGGTGTCTGTCGGTCATGGAACCCCATTCATAACCGGCCAGGCTTCTGCTGTCAGGCCGGCGTACCGTCAAACAACGAACTGCCGTTGGCGTCATGCCAGGCACGAATGCCTTCCCATGCCTCGATCGCGGTTTCGGCGTACCAAAATAGTTCACGGTCTTCCATATCGATGCTACCTGATTCAACCAGGAAGTCCACGTCGAAGACCTTCCGCCAGTACTCTTCGCCTATCAGCACGATGGGGAAGGGTTTGGCTTTTCGCGTCTGGATCAGGGTGAGCGCGCCGAACAGCTCGTCGAGGGTGCCGTAGCCGCCGGGCAGCGCGACGATGGCGGCCGCACGTTTCATGAAGTGTAATTTACGCATGGCGAAATAGTGGAACTGGTAGCACAGCCCCGGCGTGAGATAGGGGTTGGGATACTGCTCCCGCGGCAGCGTGATATTCAGCCCCACCGTAACGGCGCCCGCCTCGTAGGCGCCGCGGTTGGCCGCCTCCATGCCGCCGGGGCCACCGCCGGTCATGATCGCCAGATGTGAATCGCCCTGTTGGCGCGCGGCATTTCCGACCAGTCTTCCCAGCTCGCGTCCCACTTCATAGTAGCGGGACAGCTCCACGCGACGTTCGGCCAGGAGCAGTGCCCTCTCGCGTGCCGCATCGCCGGGCCGCGCTGCATGCTCGCGCCGCGCGACGTCGAGTTCGCAGCGGGCGGTGCCCGGTTCGCGCAGCCGGGTGCTGCCGAACACCACGACGCAGTGGCGGATGTCGCGCGCCGCCAATCCATGCTCCGCCTTGAGATAGTCCACTTGCAGGCGAACGCCGCGTACCGCGTCGGTGTGAAGGAAATCGACGTCACGGTCGGCCTCCGCATAGGAGGGGTGCCCCATAATCTCCCGCAGCCGAATATTGACCTCGGCCTCCTCGTCCAACGCCTTGGGGCGCTCCCACGGCAGCGGCTCGCGGCGCTCGGTGGGATGTGCGGGTTTGGGAATGGTGCGACGACGGTGGCTCATGCTTGCTCCTTCGTTATGTGTTGAGTGCGGACGGATGACGTCGGCGGTTTATGCGGCGGCGATGATCGGATTGCGCAGTATACCGATGCCTTCGATCTCGACTTCGCAGATGTCGCCCGGTTTCATGAACAGCTGCGGTTTGCGCGAGTAGCCGATGCCTGCCGGCGTGCCGGTGACGAATACGTCGCCGGGGGAGAGGGTCATGACTTCGCTCAACAGCGCGATCTGGGTTGCCACATCGAACACCATGTCGGCGGTATTGGCGTCCTGCACCACTTCGCCGTTGAGGCGCGTCTGCAGATGCAGGCCGCCGGCGCCCGGCGGCAATTCGTCGGCGGTGACCAGCCACGGCCCGAACGCCCCGGTGGCGTCGAAGTTCTTGCCGACGGTCCACTGCGGGGTGCGGAACTGATAGTCGCGCACCGAGGCGTCGTTGAAGATCGAGTAGGCCGCGACGTGTGCCAGCGCCTGGTGTTGCGGAATATTGCGCCCGCCCTTGCCGATGACCGCCACCAGCTCGCCCTCGTAGTCGAGTTGGTCGGAAACGACAGGCTTGACGATGCCCGCGCCGTGGCCGACGAGACAGGAGGCGAAGCGGGTGAAGATCGTGGGATAGGTCGGCACGTCGTAGCCGGTCTCCGCTGAATGGTCGCGGTAGTTCAGTCCCATGCAGATGATCTTGCCGGGACGGCGCAGCGGCGGCAGCAGTTGCACTTCGTCCAATGCCACGACAGGCGCTTGCTGCAACCGCGCAGCGATCGCCGCCAGGTCCGCGTCGCGCGCCAACAGTCGATCGAGGTCACCGGGGTAGTCCGGATGCTCCGCAGTCAGCCCGCGGAAGGTGACGCCGTCGCCGACGGCGATGCCGATCCGATTACGGTGTTCGTATACAGCGAAACGCATGCTCAACTCCTTGGGACGGGCAGCCGCCTCGGGCCGGTCCGTTGCGCGACTTGCCGTGGCCCATTGTAGCAACGGCCGAGCGCAAGGCAGCGTCAAGGCAGAACGATTCAATCAGGGGTTGGCGCGATCGCGTGCGCCTGTCGGGATGGCGGCGCACCATCGGCGCCGGCGCAGCGAGCGCGACAACGGCAAGGTCGGCCATGGCTTTCCGTCGCATCAAAGCAACGGCACGATCATCCGCTAAGGCCGTAATACCCACAGGTCGTTGAGAACATCCTTTGCGTCTCCGCCGGAGCCGAACGCGACGCCACCGAACAGCCAAAGAGTGCCGTTCGCTTCCGGCCAGGACGCGGCGTTGCCCCGCGCACCGGGGAAGTTGAGGGCCGCCTGCGCACCGCTACGGTCGTAGATGCCCTTGGCGTCCATGGTGCGCGCACCGCCCATCCAGCTCCATGCGTGGCTGGCGGGGTCGTATTTCCACAGGTCGTTGAACCGGCTCCGGTTCCCGGCCGCGTCGGCCCCTTCGCCGCCGAATAACCAGAGAGCGCCTTTGGCGCCGCGCCAGGCAACCGCCCCGGCCCGGGCGGCGGGGGCATTGCCGGCGGCCGCCACCCCGAGCGTGCCGTGAACACCCTTGGCGTTGACGCTTTCGGCACCGGCAAGCCATGTCCAGCGTCCCGTCGCCGGGTCGTAACGCCACAGGTCGTTGAGGTGGCCGACATTCCAGTCGGCGTCGTAGCCCCAGCCGCCGAACAGCCAGAGGCGGCCACGGGCGTCAATCCAGGTGACGGCGCCGTCCCGCGCTCCGGGGACGGTGTCGGCCGCGGCCAGCCCCTGGCGGCCGTAGACACTCCTGGCGCCGGTGGTATTCGAGCCACCTTCCCAGCGCCACCGGCCGGTCGCCGGGTCATAGCGCCACAGGTCGTTGAGTTCGCCCGAATTGCCGGCCGAGTCGTAGCCCCAGCCGCCGAACAGCCAGAGGCGGCCGCGCCCGTCGATCCAGGTCGCCGCACTGTCCCGCGCGCCGGGGCTGTTGCCGGTCGCCGCAACGCCGCGCGTGCCGTAGGCGCCCTTGGCGTCGAGGGTGCGCGACCCGCCCATCCAGCACCATTGGCCGCGGGCCGAATCAAACTTCCACAAATCGTCGAGTTCGACCGGGTTGCCCGCCGGATTGACGCTCTCCCCGCCGAACAGCCAGAGAGCGCCTTTGGCGTCGCGCCATGTGGCGGCGCTGTCCCGCGCCGCCGGTATGTTGCCGGTGGCCGGGATGCCGCGTGCCCCGAAGACGCCGGCCCCGTTGACCGTGGAGGAGCCGCCCATCCAGCGCCAACGATTGCCGGTCGGGTTGTAGCGCCACAGGTCGTTGAGTTCGCCCAGGCTTCCCGCGGCGTCGATGCCTTCCCCGCCGAACAGCCACAGCTCGCCTGTGGCGTCGCGCCAGGCGGCGGCGCTGTCGCGCGCTCCGGGAAAACCGGCAGCCGCGGCCACGCCCCGACTACCGTAGACGCCCCTGGCGTTGAGGCCCGCAGAACCGCCCATCCAGTGCCAGCCGTTCACCAAGGCGAAGTGGGCCGTGACCCGGCAGTCGGCCGTCACGGCGCCGGTGACGTAGATGCTGCCGTGCAAGCGGCCGCCGCAGCCGTCGACCCCGGCAAGCAGGTAGCCGCGTCGCGGCAACAGGCTGAAACTGGCTGTGGCTCCCGGTTCAACGCGAACGCGCGCCGGGGCGATGACGCCGCCGCCCGCGGTGGAAGCGGTAACGGTATGGCCGGCGCCCGGATTAACGCCGGCGCCGCTGCACGCGGCGAGCAGCAATACCGACAACGTCGGCAGCAGCGCCGAAGGTTTCGGCGGCCGGCGAGAGAGCGTCGTTGATGGTCCCGGATTCACGGCCATGGCGTCGTGCGGTGTGAGCCTGCGTCGCCCCACCGCCGGAAGAGGCGGATTGGAGTCGCGTAGCGCGGCATGGAGGCGGGGCGTACCGGATCAGCCGGTGGCAGCGGCGTGGTGCGACTGCCACGCCGCCAGCGGGGAAACCAACCCGCCGGTGAGTGCCAGATGGACCTGGTTGCGGCCGGCAGCCTTGGCGCCGTAGAGCGCCTGGTCGGCGATGCCGAGCAGGCTGTTGAGGTCCGCGTCGGGGTGTTCCGCCACCGGCGCCAGACCGACGCTGACCGTCACCGTTACGTCCGCCGGCCGCAGCTGTTCGAGGCGGCACCGGAACTCGTCGGCGCGCTGCGGTGCGTCGTCGCCGTGCAGCAGCACCACGAACTCCTCACCGCCGAAGCGTGCGGCGAGACCGTCCTGGAACAGCTCGTTGAGCAGCCCGCCGGTGGCGATCAGCACCCGGTCGCCGATGAGGTGGCCATAGGTATCGTTGATGCGCTTGAAGTGATCGAGGTCGACGATCATCGCCCAGGCGTCGGCGTCGCTGTTGAGGAAGCGCTGGCCCTGGTCGATCAGGAAACGGCGGTTGTGGACGCCGGTGAGGACGTCGGTCCCGGCCATGCGCTCCAGTTCCGCGGCCTGCCGCTGCATGGTGTCGAACTGATGGCGGATCAGCAGCAGCGAACGCACCCGCGCCATCACCACCTCTTCCACCAGCGGCTTGATGACGAAGTCGTTGGCGCCGGCACCGAACACCTCCACCTGGGTGCTCACGTCCTCGTTGCCGGTAATCACCAGCACCGGCAACTCCTGCAGCGAGTAGTGCTGTCCCGCACGCAATACGTAGAGCAGGTCGCCGCCGGTCATCTCGCCCTGCAGATGGAAATCGGTGATGACCAGGTCGAAGCCTTTGGCCGGGTTGTCGCGCGCCTCGCCCAGCAGTTCCAGGGCATCTTCGACCGTGGTGGTGTGCACCACGTCCAGGCCGTGCTGCGTCAGCATCCCCTGGGTCACCACGGCGACGGTGCGGCTGTCTTCGATGTACAGCACCCGCCCGTAGAGGCCGGGGTAGCGCTTGAGGAACTCCTTGATGAAGCGGCCGAAGGCCTTGAAGCCGCGCGACTTGTCGAAATAGTCGCTGACGCCGGCGGCGAAGCCCTCGTGCATCAGTCGCTGGTCGGCGTCGCTGGAGATGACGATGAGGGGCGTGTAATGGTGCAGCTTGCTGCTGCGCACCTTGCGGCACAGGTCGAGGCCGTCGGCGTCGGGCAGCATCAGTGCGGTGGTGATGAGCGAAAAGCGCGTCCCCTCCAACTGCCGCAACGCCTCGGAGGCGGTGCTGCAGGCGGTGACCCGTGTGCCCGGCAATGCGTCTTCCAGTCGCCGCGCGATCAGTTCGCGCGAGACGCTGGAGCCGTCCACCACCATGATGTTGTTATCCATATCTTTCAACCTTACTACGGTCACGGGCAGCTCCCTCTGCAATAGCGTCTAAGTGTATCGCCCTAGGTCGGCTCGATCTCGCGCAAATGGCGGCCGACCGCGAGCCACGAACCGGCCAGCCCAAGCAATGCGCCGCCCCCAAGCAGCACCGCCACGTGCAACAGGCCGAGGCCGGAGAGACGGAAGCCGCTGTTGTAGAGCCCGGCCAGGTTGGCCACCGGTCCGGCCAACGCCAGCAGCGCGCCCTGGATCAGCAACAGGGCCAGGACACCGCCAAATAAACCATACCAGAAACCGGTGTAAAGAAACGGGCGTCGGATGAAGGCGTCGGTGCCGCCGATCAGCTTGATGATGACGATCTCGTCGCGCCGGTTCTGGATCGCCAGCCGGATGGTGTTGCCGACCACCAGCAGCACCGCCAGCGCCAGCAGCGAAGCGAGCACCCACACACCGCGGCTGATGATCTCCATCATGGCGTAGATGCGTTTGACCCATTGCATGTCGAGCTGCGCCATATCCACTTCGGGTCGGGCGCGCAGCTGGCTCAGCAGCATCTGCACGGCGGCCGCGCCTCCGCTCTCGTTCATCCTGGGAAAGACCACCAGCACCGAAGGCAGCGGATTGTCCTCCAGCATCGACAACGCATCGCCGAAACCGGACAGCTTCTTGAACTCCGCCAGCGCCTGGGCGCGGGAGATGTAGCGCACCGAACTAATCTGCGGCATGGCCCGCAGCTGCTGCGCCAGCGCCTGGGCCTGCGTCTCGCTCACGCTGGTCTTGAGAAACAGCGAAATCTGGGTCGCGCCGTCCCAGCCCGCGGTCACCTGCTGGGCGTTGGCCAGCAGCACGTTGAGGCCCGCCGGCAGCGCCAGCGCAATGCCGATCACCGCGGAGGTCATCAGGGTGCTGAACGGCCGGCGCGACAGCTGGCCGAGGGCGTAGAAGAAGGTTTGCAGGTGGCGGATGAACCAGGCGTTGAGCAGCGCCAGGGCGCCGCGCTTCGCCACGCTGGCCCCTTCCGTCACCCCGCCCGCGCGCAGTTCGGCCATCAGGCCCGCCCCCCTGTGTCGCCGATCAGGCGGCCGTGCTCCAGATGCAGCACCCGCTGCCCCATGCTGCGGATCAGCTCCAGGGCGTGGCTGGCGATGAGCACGCTGACGCCGACGCGATTGAACTCCTGAAACAGCTCCATGATCTCCCGCGACAGGTCCGGGTCGAGATTGCCGGTGGGCTCGTCGGCCAGCAGCAGCGGCGGCTTGTTGACCACGGCGCGGGCGATGCCCACGCGCTGCTGTTCACCCCCGGAGAGGGTGATCGGATAGACCTTCTCCTTGCTCAGCAGGCCCACCTTGTCCAGCGCGGCGCGTACCCGCCGGCCGATCTCCTGCTGGTTGTGTCCGGCGATGATCAGCGGCAGCGCCACGTTGTCGAACACGGTGCGGTCGAACAGCAGGCGGTGGTCCTGGAAGATGATGCCGATGTCGCGCCGTACGAAAGGCGTCTTGCGCCGCCCCACTTTGGCGAGATTCTGGCCGTTGATGATCACCTGCCCGGTGGTGGCGCGCTCGATCAGCGCGATCAACTTCAGCAGCGTGCTCTTGCCCGCCCCCGAGTGGCCGGTGAGAAAGGCCATCTCCCCCGGCGCCAGATGAAAGCCCACCCCGGAGAGCGCCTCGAAGCCGCCGGGATAACGCTTGCTGACGTCGGAGAAACGAATCATTTAAATGCAGTCCCAAGGGGCAAGTGACAAGTTGCAAGAAACACCGCTGGGGACTTGTCACTTGCAACCTGCAACCGGGTAATCACTGGTCGTCCCCAATCAACGCTGCCACAAATTCTTCGGCCTGAAACACCCGCAAATCGTCGATCCCCTCGCCGACGCCGATGAAGCGGATCGGCATCCCCAGCCGCTTGGCGATGGCGAAGACGATGCCGCCTTTGGCGGTGCCGTCGAGCTTGGTCAGGGCGAGGCCGGTGACGCCCACCGCCTGGTTGAACTGCTGCGCCTGGTTGAGCGCATTTTGACCGGTGCCGGCGTCGAGCACCAGCAGCACCTCGTGGGGCGCCGCCGGGTCGATCTTGCCCAGCACCCGCTTCACCTTCTTCAGCTCTTCCATCAGGTTGCTCTGGGTGTGCAGGCGTCCGGCGGTGTCGGCGATGAGCACATCGATGCCGCGGCTCTTGGCCGCTTGCAGCGCGTCGAAGATCACCGAGGCGGAGTCGGCGCCGCTGCCCTGGGCGATGACGGGGATGTCGTTGCGTTCGCCCCACACCTGCAACTGCTCCACCGCGGCGGCGCGGAAGGTATCGCCGGCGGCCAGCATCACGCTCTTGCCCTCGGCCTGGAGCCGCTTGGCCAGCTTGCCGATGGTGGTGGTCTTGCCGGCGCCGTTGATGCCCACCATCAGGATGACGAAGGGACCGGCGGCGCCGTCGATCACCAGGGGCCGGCTGCTCGGTGCCAGGATCGCGGCCATGTCCTCGCGCAGGGCGGCGAACAGGGCGGCGCCGTCTGCGAGCTGCTGGCGCGATACCCGCTGGGTGAGGTCGCCGATGATGGCGGTGGTCGCCTCGACGCCGACGTCCGCCACCAGCAACCGCGTTTCCAGCTCCTCCAGCAGCTCATCGTCGATCTTGCGCCCGAGCGGCACCAGCTCGCGGATGTCCGTGTTGAGCAGCTGGCTGGTCTTGCTGAGGCCCTGCCTGAGGCGCGCCAGCAGGCCCGTCTTGGCCTGCGGTTGCTCCGGCTTGTCGCCGGATTTGTTCTTCCCGAATCCGAACATGGGGTACGTCGTCTGTTGAACCTGTGGCCGATGGCTGCTCTTTTCGCCGGGTACGCCGCCGCAACGGCGGTACGAGGCGGTGTTATCCTATCACCTCATACCCGCTTCGGGTACGCCGCAACACGCAACGATAAGGCAGACAGATGAAGCGACTGACAGGAATTCTCGCGGCCGGCACGGCGTTGCTGCTGAGCGCCTGCGCGGCCAATCCCGTCGCGGCGCCCGCGACGGCGATGTCCCGGGAGGCGGGCAACGGCCGGGTCCATGAGCACACCCTGGCCAACGGCCTCCGGATATTCGTCAAGGAGGATCACCGGGCCCCGGTAGCGGTATCGCAGCTCTGGTACAAGGTGGGCGCCAGCTACGAACATGACGGCATCACCGGCATCTCCCACGTGCTGGAGCACATGATGTTCCAGGGCACGCCCAAGTACCCGGCAGGCCGGTTCTCGCGCATCATCGCCGACCAGGGCGGCAGCGAAAACGCCTTCACCGCCTACGACTACACCGCCTATTTCCAGCAACTGGAGAAATCGCGCCTGCCCATCGCCTTCAAACTGGAGGCGGACCGCATGCACAATCTGGCGCTGCCGCCGAAGAACTACGCCAAGGAGCTGAAGGTGGTGATGGAGGAGCGCTACATGCGCACCGACGACAACCCGGTGGCGCTGACCAACGAGCAGTTCGACGCCGCGGCGTTCCAGCTCAGCCCCTATCACAACCCCATCATCGGCTGGCGCAACGATATCGAGCACCTGACGGTGCAGGACGTGCGCAAGTGGTACCGCGCCTGGTACGCCCCCAACAACGCGATCCTGGTGGTGGCGGGCGACGTCGATCCGCAGCGGGTGTTTGCCGAGGCCGAACGCTACTTCGGGCCGATCGAGCCGAGCGTCATCACCCCGCCCAAGCCGCGGGTCGAGCCGGTGCAACTGGGCGAGCGGCGCATCGTGGTCAAGGCGCCGGCGGAGGTGCCCTACCTGATCATGGGCTACAAGGCGCCGGTGCTGAAGACGGCCAGGGAGCAGTGGAAACCCTACGCTCTGGACGTGCTGGCCGCGGTGCTCGACGGCGGCGACAGCGCCCGCTTCCCGCGCGAACTGGTGCGCGGCAGGCAGATCGCCAGCAACGTCAGCGCCGGCTACGACATGACGGCGCGCCTCGCCGACCTCTTCACCTTCAGCGGCACCCCGGCCAAGGGCCACACCGTGCAGCAGCTGGAGCGGGCGATCCGCGCCCAGATCGACCGCCTCAAGCGCGAACCGGTGAGCGCCGCAGAACTGGCGCGCATCAAGGCGCAGGTGACGGCCGCCAAGGTCTATCAGCAGGATTCCGTGTTCTATCAGGCGATGCAGATCGGCGCGCTGGAGGCGGTCGGCCTCGACTGGCGCATCGCAGACACCTATCCGCAGCGTATCGCCGCCGTGACGCCGGCGCAGATCATGGCCGTCGCCAAGGAGTACTTCACCGACGATCACCTGACGGTGGCGGTGCTGGAACCGCAGCCGCTCGATGGCAAGGGGCGGCGCATGGCGCTGCCGCAAGGAGACACCCATGCGATTCGTTAAGCTGTTGCTGCCGCTGCTGTTGGCTTGGTCCGGCCTGGCCCTGGCGGTCCCCCGGATCCAGCACTGGCAGACCGGAAATGGCGCGCAGGTCTACTTCGTCCCCGCCCGCCAGTTGCCGATGGTCGATGTGCGCGTGGTATTCGATGCCGGCAGCGCCCGCGACGCCCGCCATCAGGGCGTCGCGAAACTCACCTCCGACGTGATGACCGAAGGTGCCGGCAAGCTGGACGCCGACGCCATCGCCGCGCGCTTCGACGCGGTGGGCGCCGAGTTCGGCAGCGACGCCGGACGCGACAGCGCCGTGCTCAGCCTGCGCAGCCTCACCGACCCGCAGCTGCTGCGACCGGCGCTGCAGACCATGGCGCTGATCCTGCGCGACCCCACCTTCCCGGCCAAGGCCCTGGCACGGGAGCGCAACCGCACCCTGATCGCGTTGCAGTCCGAAAAGCAGCGGCCGGGCGCGGTGGCGGAAAAGGCCTTTTTCCAGGCGCTCTACGGCGACCATCCCTACGCCCATTCGCCGCTGGGCACGCCCGCCAGTGTGCGCCGACTCACCGGCGCCGACCTGCGCGCCTTCTACCGCCGCTACTACGTGGGCCGCAACGCCGTGGTGGCCATCGTCGGCGACCTGAGCCGCGCCCAGGCGGAGCAGATGGCGCAGACCCTGGTGGGCGGCCTCCCGTCCGGCGAGCCGGCGCCGGCGCTGCCGCCCGTCCCGGCGCTGCACCAGGCCCGCGATATCCACATCAGCCAGACCACCGCCCAGACCCAGGTGCTGATGGGCGAGCCGGTGCTGCGCCGCGGTGACCCGGACTACTTCGCGCTGTACGTGGGCAACCACATCCTCGGCGGCTCCGGCATGGTGTCGCGCATCGCCCAGGAGGTGCGCGAGAAGCGCGGCCTCGCCTACAGCGCCTACAGCTTCTTCATGCCCATGCGCCGGGAGGGGCCGTTCCAGCTCGGCCTGCAAAGCAAGAATTCCAGCGCCAAAGAGGCGTTGCAGGTGCTGCGCGCCACCCTGCGGCACTTCCTCGCCGACGGCCCCAGCGCCAAGGAGTTGCAGGAGGCGAAGGAGAACATCACCGGCGGCTTCCCGCTCAACATCGACAGCAACGGCAAGCTCGTCGGCTACCTGGCGATGATCGGCTTCTACAAGCTGCCGCTGGATTACCTCGACCGCTTCAACAGCCGGGTCGAGGCGGTGACCCTGGCGCAGATCCGCGACGCCTTCCGCCGCCGCGTCGCTCCGGACCGCATGGTCACCGTCACCGTGGGCAGCGGCGCGCAGTGAGCCGGGGAAAAGGCGCCCGCAACCAGCTGCGCATCATCGGCGGCACCTGGCGCAGCCGCCGCATCACCTTTCCCGACGTGGAGGGGCTGCGCCCCAGCCCCGACCGGGTGCGCGAAACCGTATTCAACTGGCTGGCGCCGGTGATCGAAGGGGCGCGCTGCCTCGACCTGTTCACCGGCAGCGGCGCACTCGGCCTGGAGGCGTTGTCGCGCGGCGCCCGCGAGGTGGTGTTCGTCGACCGCGACCCGCGCGCCGTGACCCAGTTGCAGCAGAACCTGCGCCTGTTGCAGGCCCAGGGGGCGCAGGTGATCGCCGCCGATGCCCAGAGCTATCTGCAACGCGACCCGCGACCGTTCGACATCGTGTTCCTCGACCCGCCGTTCCGCCGCGACCTGCTGCAACCCTGCATCGCCCTGCTGGAGGAGCGCGGCTGGCTGGCGCCCGTGGCCCACATCTACATCGAGGCGGAGCGGGAACTCGCGGCCCCGCCGCTGCCCCCGCAGTGGGAGCTGCTGCGCAGCAAGGGGGCCGGCGAGGTCGGCTACCACCTGGCGCGCCGTAACGCCGACAACTGAGCCGAGGCGCCTGGAAATACCCGAATACCCCCGACCCACTTCATATCCCCGTGTCCTCCGTGGTTAACCGCGACGGCTTTACGGGCGGGCCGCCCCCTCGTGCTATCATGCAACGGCCCGCACCCCACCGCCGGTCCGCCATGCACATCACTGCCCTCTATCCCGGAACATTCGACCCGATCACCAACGGGCACAGCGATATCATCGAGCGTGCCTCGCGCCTGTTCGGCACGGTGATCGTGGCCATCGCCGCCAACTCCAAGAAATCCCCGGCCTTCAGCCTGGAGGAACGGGTGGCCATGGCGCGGTCCGCGCTGGAAGGGCTGGACAACGTGGAGGTGTGCGGCTTCGATACCCTGCTGGCCGCCTATGTCGAGCAGCGCAACGCCCAGGTGATCCTGCGCGGCCTGCGCGCCGTTTCCGATTTCGAATACGAATTTCAGCTCGCCAGTATGAACCGCCGGCTGGCCCCGAAGGTCGAAACATTATTCCTGACCCCGGCGGAGAGCTACGTCTTCATCTCCTCCAGCCTGGTGAAGGAAGTGGCCGAACTGGGGGGCGACGTATCGGCATTCGTGCACCCCAAAGTCCTGGCTGCACTCAAAAATAGATTGCGCTAATATAGTCCCATTGAACTGCTTGGCGTCGCGGCGCCTTTATTTAGGAGGTTACTGATTTATGGCACTGATGATCACTGACGAATGCATCAACTGTGATGTGTGCGAGCCCGAGTGTCCCAACGGCGCCATCTCCCAGGGCGATGAGATCTATGTCATCGATCCCAAGCTGTGCACCGAATGCGTTGGTGCCTACGATACGCCGCAATGCGTCGAGGTCTGCCCCGTGGACTGCATCCCGCACGACCCCAACCACGAGGAAAGCCCCGATCAGCTGGAAGCGAAATACAAGAGCCTGCACCCGGACGGCTGAGCCGGCACCGGTACAGCGTTGACAAAAAGGCCCCGTTGGGGCCTTTTTGTTTTTCGGCCCCCGGCATTGAGGAGAGACGTCCATGACCCTGCCGCGTAAACCGCTGTTCCTCGCTGCGCTGCTGCTGCTCACTCCGGCGTTCGGCGCTACGAAGCCGCCGGCCGCGGCCGTGGCCAGCGCCCACCCCCTGGCCACCGCGGCCGGGATGGAGATCCTGCAGCAGGGCGGCAACGCCTTCGACGCCGCGGTGGCGGTGAGCGCCACCCTGGCGGTGGTCGAGCCCTACAGCTCCGGCCTCGGCGGCGGCGGCTTCTGGCTGCTGCACCGCGCCGCCGACGGCCGTGAGGTGATGGTCGACGGCCGCGAGCGCGCGCCGCTGGCGGCGAGCCGCAACATGTACCTGGACAAGCAGGGCAACGTCATCCCCAACGCCTCCATGGACGGCCCGCTGGCCGCCGGCATCCCCGGCGAACCGGCCGCCCTGGTCCACATCGCGCAGCGCTACGGCCGCCTGTCGCTGGCCCGGGATCTGGCGCCGGCGATCCGCTGCGCCCGCGACGGCTTCAAGGTCACGCCGCACTACCGCGCGATGGCGAAGTTCCGCCTCGACGTGCTGCGCGCCTCGCCCGCCGCCGCGCGCACCTTCCTCGACCACAATGACGTGCCGCCCCTCGGCTACCGCATCAAACAACCCGAGCTGGCCAAGACCCTGGAGCAGATCGCCCGCCACGGCGACGCCGGTTTCTACGACGGCCGCGTCGCGCGCCAGATGGTGACCGCCGCACGCGCCAACGGCGGCATCTGGAGCCTCAGGGATCTGCATGAATACAAGGCGGTGGAGCGCGCCCCGATCCACGGCGAATATCGCGGCCTGAAGATCACCTCCGCCTCCCCGCCCTCATCCGGCGGCGTCGCCCTGATGGAGATGCTCAACATCCTCAGCGCCTACGATCTGAATGCCATGCCGCCGGCGCAGCGCGACCATTACATCATCGAGGCGATGCGCCGCGCCTACCGCGACCGCGCCCAATACCTCGGCGACCCCGACAGCGTGAAGATGCCGCTGGCCCGGCTGCTCAGTCCCGCCTATGCGAAACACCTGCGCGCCTCGATCCAACCCGACCGCGCCACCCCGAGCAGCGCCCTGCCCGGATTCGAGGCGGCCACCGAAGGCCCCGACACCACCCACTTCTCGATCATCGATCGCGACGGCAACTACGTCGGCGCCACCCTCAGCATCAACTACCCCTTCGGCTCCGGCTTCGTGGCGCCGGGCACCGGCGTACTGTTCAACGACGAAATGGACGACTTCTCCTCCAAGCCCGGCGTCCCCAACGTCTACGGCCTGGTCGGCGCCGAAGCCAACGCCATCGCCCCCGGCAAACGCCCGCTCTCCAGCATGGACCCCACCTTCGTCCGCGGTCCGCATCGCGTCGCCATCCTCGGCACCCCCGGCGGCAGCCGCATCATCACCATGGTGCTGCTCGGCGTGCTCGACATGGAACGCGGCAACGGCCCCAAGCATTGGGTCAGCGAACCGCGCTTCCATCAGCAGTACCTGCCCGACGTCGTGTTCTACGAACCCGGCGCATTCTCCGCATCAGAGGTGAAAACACTTGGCGCCGAAGGCTACAAACTAAAAGCGCTCGACGAACGCTACGGCAACATGCAGGCGGTGCTGTGGGACATGCGTGACAACAAAGTGGAAGCGGCAAGCGATCCGCGGGTGGAAGGGGCGGCGATGGTGCGCTGAAAGTCAACTGCCGACAAGGACTTCCTCTCTCCAGTGCCATGTAGGATGTGGTGAGGAACGAACCGCATCATGACGAAGTGAAAACACAACGCGCATTTTGTTATACCGACAAACAGCGGTATATTCGCGGGTAACACGTCTTCCTAGATGGAACCAGCCACCTGTTCAGAAAGGTGATTGTATGAAATGGAGAAATTCAGTCAGGCAATTATCCGTCAATATGTCGGGCACTCAATAGTTGTGCCCCATGAAATGAGCACTTCATTCTCGCTTGGCGTTTGGCATCCGTTCGGCCCGCATGGCGACGAAGATAGGCTGCAAATCATCGAGCGGAAGCAGGCCGAAATTGCGGGGAACGGGTGGACCCTTTGGTCATTTCAGTACCGACGCCCGGAAACTCTCACCATGTGGCGTCAGATCGCGGCCCAAAATGGGGGGGTACTCGTATTCTGCTCAAACAGCAAGGCTGCAATGGCTCCGAGCGGGGCTACCGCGCAATGCATCAGCTACCGGGCGGCGGGAGAGTTAGGGTGGGAGCCGCTCCCAAGACTCGTGCGCGTTCCGCATCCTTTTCGCCCCGGCAGATCGGTCGCGTCAGCATTTGTCGTCAGGGCCATTACCTATCCTGCACAACCCGCTGCGCCACTGAACGTCAGCTGTTTAATAGGAGGC
>CAYQWR010000042.1:0-5426 GCA_964421235.1 uncultured Thiohalomonas sp.
GAGTCCGGTCCTGCTCGCGCATCTGTCGGCGCTGCTGGTTTTGAGTCCGGTCCTGTTCGCGCATCTGTCGGCGCTGCTGGTTCCGTGTCCGGTCCTGCTCCCTCATCTGTTGGCGCTGTTTGGCCCGTTCGGCGCGCTGTTGGTCGGGCTGGTAGACGCGGCCGTTGTCCATACCGCTACCCATGCCATTACCCATCCCGCCACCCATTCCGCCCGGGGCGGCAATCGCACCTCCGGTCGCCGTGGCCAATAGAACGGATGTCGCGACAATCAACGATTTGTATCTCATGGTCTCTCTCCTAAACCTACTTTTCCGCAGGCTCTTCCTGCATCCAGTATAGTCTGGCCCACCAATCTGAACGCCTCCTTAACAAATATTTGCCGGCTCCGGGTGCCGGGGCGGGGCATGGTGTCACGCCGACAGTATTCTCGTCATGGGCGATTGGAGGGGGTGCTCGAATACAATCGCCACTGGGCCGATCGGCCGGCGGATCTCGGCTGTAAAGTTGTGATGAGTGACCGCTACGGGCGCAAGGTGCTACTCGCTCCGAAAGTGGTCAATTCGGACATTTTGTTTTATTGTCCCATGGCGACGGATGTCGAGGCGCGGGCTCGGTGAAGCGGCCCGACTCTTGCGACGTATGCGGAGCGGGAGCGTGGTTGGCCCGAGAGGATGTACGCCTTTGATAACGCTATGGTTATGGCGGAAAAGGTGTGGAGATCCACTCTATTGATGTGGGCCACGGATTCGTCAATTCCGGTAGCGAGCGCTACGATCGAGCAGGCCGGTGGTCGTTGTTGGGAACTGGTCACCGATTTTTTGCGACGGGTGGTGCCGCTACGGTAATATGACCCGGCGCTGCCGGGAGAGATGCCGCCGCCGCTTCTTGGCAGGTCGGAGCCGCTGTTGTTTCCGGCGATCGGATTTGGGTCGGTTCATAGGGGGATAGTTCGAGTCATGCAGGAAAGACGCGCCGCTCCCCGTATCAAAATGCGCCATAAGGTGGGCGTGCTGCTTTCCAGTGGCGACGTGGTCTACGCCTGGACTTACGACTTGTCGTTGACAGGCATACAGTTCTTGAGCGAGTACAGTGCCGACGTCGGTGACACGCTAAAGCTGTTTATGAGCGTGCACGATCCGAAGGTCGATGAGTACGTTGCCATTTATTTCACTGCCCATGTGATTCACGTGATTTACGACGGGGCGGAGAACTGTTTTCGCATCGGTGTCGATTTCGCCGGTTTTGACGGCGACGGCAAGGAGATCTACGAGCGTTTTCTCGACGGACGCATATACAGCCGCTTCGGTCAGCACCTGCTTGAACGTTAGTCGCGAGTGCCGATGCGTTGCCCGCGGCCACAGCGCTAGTGCGGCAGCACGAAGTGCCGACGCAGTATTGCTGCGGTAAAGGCGGCGCGCAAATAGAATCCACGGGGGTTGGTGAGCGTGTGTTCGCCATTGCTGTTCACGGCATGGCGCAAGGCCCGGCTGTCGGCCGCTTTCGGGCGGATTTGCAGTACCTCGCCATGACGCGCGCTGATCTGATCGAGTTCGCCCAGGCTTACCCGTTCCATCAACTCCTCCCAGTCCCGGCGCAACATCGCCTCTTCCGTTCCCGACGGGCTCCACAGCAGTGCGCTGCCGACACGGCGCTCACCAAGGGGAATGTCCTTATCCGCCTCGATCGGCAGCCACAGCACCCGCGCCAGCTTGCGCCGCAACCAGCAGCTGTCCCACGTTTCTCCCGTCGCCTCCAGCGGCACCGTGCAGACGTAAGTCGATTCACGCGGTAGCCCGCGCCGATCCACGGGCACGGTTTTCAGTTCGACGCCTATGGAGGCGAAGTCGGGCAGCGCGGCGGAGCCGGCGCTGGCACCGAGTACCGTCTCGATCAGTTGGCCGACCCAGCCTTTGTGCCGACGCAGGTCGTGGGGCAGCGTCTGTCCCAACTCGGCGGCAAGCGCCGCGAGCGGCACTCCGGCGATACGCCTGGCGCGCCGTTCAAGTTCCGTTTCCGATTGGGGTGGGGGGACCGGGTTTGTCATTGGGGCGAGTATGCGCAGTCGTTGGACGTGTGTCGAGGGGGCGGCTGAGTGTTAGGATTAGCTCCATCGCCATAACGTTTTCGCGCTACCTGTGCGCCATCCCATGCCGTAAAGGAGTTTACGATGAATCATCCGTTATCTGAGGAAGCACTGGATACCCTGTTTCGTGAGGCGCGTAGCTTCAGCGATTGGCAGGAGAGGGCCGTCGACGACGCGCTGTTGCGCCAACTGTACGAATTGATGAAGTGGGGGCCGACGGCGGCCAACAGTACGCCGGCACGGTTCGTGTTCGTAAAGAGTCCGGAGGCCAAGGCGCGGCTGAAACCGTGTCTGGCGGAGGGCAACGTGCACAAGTCGATGAGCGCGCCGGTCGTGGCGATTGTCGCTATCGATCTGGAATTCCACGATAAGCTCGCATATCTCTTTCCCCACACCGACGCCCGTTCCTGGTACGCCGGCAAGCCGGACAAGATCCGTGCCTCGGCGACGCTCAACGGGGCGCTGCAGGGCGGTTATTTCATGCTCGCCGCGCGCAGCCTCGGTCTCGATTGCGGCCCGATGTCGGGGTTCGACAACGAACAACTGGATCGGGTCTTCTTTCCCGACGGCACGGTCAAGTCGCTGTTCATCTGCGCCCTCGGCTACGGCGTGCGCGAGAAGCTGCATGCGCGCGGCCCGCGACTCGCCTTCGACGAGGCGTGCCGGATCGAATAGGGACGGCTTGCCACGCGACCGATGCTGCAAGGCTACGACAGGCAACGGCTTCAAAAGAGAAGAAATTTCACCGCAAAGGCGCAAAGGGCGCTAAGGGATTACGGCCAAAGGCAAAGGCTTTTCATCGCGGAGACGCCGAGAGCGCAGAGAAACATCTGCTTGTTGTTTTCTCCGCGTCCTTTGCGCCTTTGCGGTGAAATCGTATTCTATTCTGTCTCCTCTTTCGCATAGGGCATCGGCGTCAACACGTGGCTCGCCACAACTTCCGGTTGCAACGTGGTGTGGTCGATGTCGAAGCGATCATGCAACAGTTCGCTTAGTGCGGGCTGTACCTGCGTCCAGTCGGCGAGATGGTCCAGTACCACGTGGGCGGAGAGGGCGACGCTGCCGGAGCCGAGCGCCCATATGTGCAGGTCATGCACCGAACGTACCCGCGGTATCCGGGCCATCGCCATGCCGACGTCCGGAAGGTCCAGGTGCAGCGGCACCCCCTCCATCATCACATGAAGTCCCTGACGCAGGATGTTGAGGGTGGAATAGAGGATCAGTCCGCAGATGACCAACGCCAGCAGCGGGTCGATCGGTGTCCATCCGCTGTACCAGATCACGGCGCCGGCGACGATTGCCGCAACGGAACCAAGCAGGTCGCCCATCACGTGCAGCAGTGCGGCGCGCACGTTGAGCGTCTCTTCGCCGTGGGTCAGCACGAAGGCGACGGCGACGTTGATCAGCAATCCGATGATGGCGGTGACCATCACAGCCTCACCCTGTACGGCGGCGGGCGAGCGCAGGCGCAGCAGCGCCTCCCAACCGATGGCGATCACGGTGACCAGCATCAGCAGGGCATTGGCGAGGGCGGCGATCACCTCGATGCGGCCGAGGCCGTAGGAGTGGCGTGTCGACGGCGGTCGTTTCGCCAGCCGGCCGGCCAGCGCCGCCAGGCCGAGAGCGACGCTGTCGGTGAGCATGTGGCCGGCATCTCCGAGCAGGGTAAGGGAGCCGGACCATAAGCCGACTCCGGCTTCCACCGCCGCATAGCCCAGGGTCAGGAACAATGCCAGGCCGAGCGCGTGGCTGCGCAGGGTGCCGTGATCGTGGTGCGCGCGGTTATGGTGATGAACGTGGTCGTGCATCGTGACAGCGACAGTGAATGGGCTGCAGGGTCATATCGGCCAACTCATGATTGAAAACCAATAACATTAACCACGGGCAGCACGGGGAAGGCCGGGAGTTTAGCGCGAAAACCGCCGGCGATGCAGCCCCAGCGGCCCATGGATTCTCCGTGTCCTTCGTGCTCCCCGTGGTTCAGGCTTGTTGTTTCTACGCGTGACTTCAACGCGCCAGCTTCGCCGCAATGGTCGCCACGTGTCGTCCCTGGAAATGCGCACCGGCCAGTTCGTTGGCGCTGGGCAAACGCTGTCCTTGACCGCCGACGATAGTGGAGGCCCCGTAAGGCGAACAGCCGGTGATTTCGTCAATGGTCATCTGGCCCTGGAAGGTGTAAGGCAGGCCGACGATCACCATGCCCTGATGCAGCAGCGTGGTATGGAAGCCGAGTATGGTGGACTCCTGTCCGCCATGTTGTGTTGCGCTGCTGGTGAATACGCTTCCCACCTTACCGACCAGACTGCCTTTGAGCCACAGCTGCCCGGTGGCATCGAGAAACTGGCGCATCTGTCCGCACATGTTGCCGAAGCGGGTCGGCGTGCCGAAGATCACGGCGTCGGCCTGCGCCAGTTCGTCTACCGTGCAGACCGGGACGTGGGCCAGGGTCTTTTGCACCTCGACGGCGCCCATCTTCGCCAGGATGTCGTCGGTCAGCGTCTCGGGTACACGCCGCAACGCCACGTCGGCGTCCGCAACTTCGCGCGCACCTGCGGCGATCTCTTCTGCCAGGTGGTGGATATGGCCGTACATAGAGTAGTAGACAACCAATACTTTCATGGCGGCTCCTCCGTGATGATTGCATCGGGGAAACGGGGCGGCGCGCTGAGATTTTTATTGTGCCGCCGACATGCGTAGGTGTAGTACAAGCCATCTCAAAATTCAAAAACAGGAAACCTCAACCACGGGGTGCACGGGGAAAACAAGGGGTAATGGGTCTGTATGGTCGATGGTTTTGGCGTTAAATCCCCGTGCCCCGCGTTCCCCGTGGTTGATTCATAACTCTTTGTATTTTTGAGACAGGTTCCAGTAACGTTGCGTCAAGGCAGCGCGTGCCACCAGCGGTTGGCGCGCGGCAGGTAGTAATTGTGCGGGTTCCATGACACCAGGACGCGGATCGCGTGTCCCAGGATCAGGTTGCGCGCCACCAAGCCGAAATAACGTGAATCGGCGCTGTTGTCGCGGTTGTCGCCCAGTACCAGATAACGATCCGGCGGCAGGCGCAGCGGACCGAAATTACGATAGGCGTCGTCGCCTTTGTCGGCGAACATCACCGGGTGAACGTGGCCGGGCAGCGACTCCAGTTCGAATTGGTGCCGCGCCTGATCGTCCGGCATCAGATTCTTGCCGAGGGCGCTGTCCATGGCGTAGTGCAGCGGTTGATCGTTGATGTAGAGCGTGTTGTTGCGCATGGCGATAACGTCGCCGGGGATGCCGATGACGCGCTTCACCAGGCGTTCGCCGTCGCGTGGCGAGTCGAGGATGACGATATCGCCGCGTTT
>CAYQWR010000042.1:5436-16071 GCA_964421235.1 uncultured Thiohalomonas sp.
TGCCCCATTGCGCCAGATGCCATGTGGTAAACGGCACTTTGAGATCGTAGGCGAGGCGGTTGACGAAGACGACGTCACCGATCAGGATGCTCGGCTTCATGGAGCCGGAGGGAACGAAGTTCCAGTCGGCGACCATCGAGCGGGTGGCGAAGATCAGCAGCGCCAGGATCAGGATATCGCGCAGCCCCGTGACCACGGCGGGATTGATGCGTAGCTTCATTTGATGAATTTCCATTTGCCACAGCTCGACGCTTTGACCGGTCGGCCGCCGCACTAGTTCCCTTAGTCGTGGTGCAGGATTCAGTTGTCGTCGCGGCGCCAGTGGCCCGATTTTCCGCCCTGTTTTTCGAGCAACCGCACCGCTTCGATGGTCATGCCGCGGTCGGCCGCCTTGCACATGTCGTAGACGGTGAGCAGCGCTACCTGCACCGCGGTGAGCGCCTCCATCTCGACGCCGGTCTGGCCCGTCGTTTCGCAGGTGGCGCGGCAGCGGACGGCGTTGGCGGCGGTATCGATGTCGAAGTCGACGGCGGCCCGGGTCAGGGCGATCGGGTGACACAGCGGGATCAGGTCGGCGGTGCGCTTGGCGCCCATGATGCCGGCGATGCGGGCCACCCCGAGCACGTCTCCCTTCTTGGCGGTGCCTTGGGCGATCAGCGCCAGGGTCTGCGCCTGCATGGTGATGCGGCCTTCGGCCACGGCGACGCGGCGGGTCGTCGCCTTGGCGCCGACGTCGACCATGTGCGCCTCACCGGCCTGGTTGAAATGTGTCAGCTCGCTCATAAATCCCGTCTCGTTCGGGCGTCGTGGATGGCGTCCGTCAACCATGATAGGCTGGCGGTGATATCAGGTGCAAACCGAGTGGGGACGGAAGATTATGACTGTCACGGTAAAATTCTTCGCCAGCCTCAAGGAGCAACTGGGGTGCGACGGGGCCACCGTGGAGATTGGGGAGGTGGCGACGGCGGTCGATGTCTGGCTGCAGGCGTCGGGCGGCAAGCCGATGCCCGGCAACGTTCTGGTAGCCATCAATATGGAGTACTCCGATCCCAACCACGTGGTGCGTGACGGCGACGAGGTGGCCTTCTTCCCGCCGGTAACCGGGGGCAGCGGGTGAAGGTCGAAGTGCGCGCCGCGCCGTTCGAACCGTGGGCCGAGCTGCGCAATTACGAACAACACGGCGGTCCCGCGGCCGGCAGCTTCGGCGCTGCTGCGGTGTTCGTGGGGACGATGCGCGATCTCAACGAGGGCGACCGCGTCAGCGCCATGACGCTGGAGCACTACCCCGGGATGACCGAGCGGCACCTGGCGCACACCTGCGACGCGGCCGCGGCGCGCTGGGCGATCGAGGATATCCTGCTGCTGCACCGGGTGGGTGAACTGGCGCCGGCCGATCCCATCGTGCTGGTGGCGGTGTGGTCGGTCCATCGCAAGGAGGCCTTCGAGGCGTGCCGTTACATCATGGAAGAGTTGAAGTCGAAGGCGCCGTTGTGGAAGAAAGAGCAACTGGATTCCGGTAGCCGCTGGGTGCAAAAGAACACGCCCGGCCAGTGACGAGAGACGATCGAGAGAACTCATGAACCATTTAACGCAACAGGAACTGGATACACTCAAACAGCAACTGACGGAACAGCGCGCGCGCTTGCGCGACGAGATCCGCTCTCATCTGCTGAATGCCGATGCCGAACAGTACAGCGAGCTGGCCGGCCAAGTGCACGATACCGGCGACGAGGCAATCGCCGACTTGCTGTCGGACGTCAATACAGCCGTGGTCGGGCGCCTTATCGGCGAATTGCGCGAAGCGGACGAGGCGCTGCAGCGTATCAGCACCGGTGCCTACGGCATGTGCGACGATTGCGGAACGGCCATACCGTTCGGGCGGCTGCAGGCCTACCCCACCGCCACCCGTTGCGTTGCCGATCAGGAACGGCACGAAAAACTCTATGCGGAAGAGAATAAGCCGACTATCTAAAAATAATTAACCACGGGGGACACGGGGGACACGGGGGACACGGGGATTCATAGCCAAAGTTGTTTCATGTGGCCGATCAATGGTTGGATGGTTGGGTTGAACGGCGACACATTGGGTTCCATCAGCCGACCAAAAGCGATTTTAACCCCCGTGTTCCCCGTGCCCCCCGTGGTTCAAGCTGTTTTATTTCCCGCCGGGCACGTCGAAGATTTCGAACTCCATCGTCTCCAGGTCGCCATAGATGTAGGTGGCGCGCGGGCCGACGCCGGCGACGGTGCCGGGATTCAGCAGCAGCGTTCGGCCACCCTTGATGGTGTCGATCTGCTTGATCGCCGGACGGTGGTCGTGGCCGCAGCAGACCACGTCCCAGTCGCCGGTGACGGCCAGGGCGTGGGCGTAATGGGGATAGTGGACGAGGAAAATGCGTCGGCCGCCCAACTCCAGTCCCGCATCCTGGCCGTGGTAGTGCACCACGCTGTCGGGCTCCTGCGCCAGCATGAACATGGCGTAGGTGTCGCCCATGTTGTTGCCGTGGATGACGTGCACCGGCAGGCCGAATTTCTGTAGCGCGCGCAGCGCCGTCGGCGCCACCACGTCGCCGCAGTGGAGCACCGCCTGGGCGCCGCGTTGCTTGGCTTCTTCCACCGCCGCGGCGAGCAGCGGCCGGTTGTCGTGACTATCGGAGACGAGGCAGATCTTCATGGCGCCATGTTGCCACGGCAGAGGCGGCGGGCCAAGGGCGCGGCACCGTGATTGACCGTGTTTTCGTTGCGGTTATTGCCCGTGCGACCGCCCAGATAAATAACAGATAAATTAAGATACCCAGTCCGGTAAAGGTCAAGTGGTGCACTTCATTTTGGAATGTGGGGGAATCTACCGTTCTAACATCGCGATATCGCGTAATTCCGAAGACCGTACGCCAATTTCTCTAACGCCTAATGCCATCGCTCACGACATATCGATAATGTAGTCCTCCCACTCATCGGGATCGGTGACGACAGCGGCGGACAGGGCATAGGTGCATACGCTGACGCCGGCGTTGCGCACGCTTCGGGGGTTGCCGCTTATCAGGGGATGCCACGGCGGCAGCGGCAGGCCGTGGCTGCGCAGGCGGTAGGCGCAGGTGGCCGGCAGGTAATCCAGCGTGGGCAGGTTGTCGCGGGTGAGCGCCAGGCATTCGGGTTCGACCTGGGTCCGTTCGGCGTAGGCGGTACAGCGGCAGGTGTCGAGATCGATTTGGGCGCAGGCGATGCGGGTGTAGCACACTTCGCCGGTCTCTTCGTCTTCCAGTTTGAGCAGGCAGCAGCGGCCGCAGCCGTCGCACAGGCGCTCCCATTCGTCGTCGTTCAATTGGTCGAGGGGACGTTGCCAGAAGGGGATGTCTGATTGCGCGTTCACGGGTGAATTTTACGAGGCCGTTCCGATTTTGGATATAAAAAAACGGGCCTGCATGTGCAGGCCCGTTTCATTGTCAGCGCTGTTCCAGCCTCAGCTTTATCGCGTACCGCTATGCCGCGACTGCGGGCTGCGCTTCTTGTTCTGATCCCATTTGTGCTTGTCGCCGAAACTCTTCGCCGACGACGGCTTGCCGCCGCGCGGCGGGCCGGAGCGGCGGCCGTCCTTTTTGAAGCCGCCGTTGGGACGCGGCCTGGTTTCGGCGCGGGTCGGTTCCAGGCCGGCGATGACGTGGCGTTCCAGCGGCTGGTCGGTGAGCTTCTCGATGCGACCGAGCAGGAAGCGCTCCTGCGGGCCGACCAGGGAGACGGCGATGCCGGAGGCGCCGCCGCGGCCGGTGCGGCCGATGCGGTGGACGTAGTCTTCCGCCTGCATCGGCAGATCGAAGTTGATGACGTGGGTCAGCCCCTTGATGTCGAGGCCGCGGGCGGCGACGTCGGTGGCGACCAGCACGCGCACGTGGCCGCGCTTCATGCGTTCGATGGTGCGCTGGCGCTGCTTCTGGTGCATGTCACCGTGCAGGGCGGCGGCGGAGTGGCCCTCGTCCTCCAATTGCAACGCCAGTTCGTCGGCACTGCGCTTGGTGGCGGTGAACACCACGCACTGCGACAGCGCCTCGTCGCCCAGCAGATGATCGAGCAGGGCGCGCTTGTGCTTGAAGTCGTCGGCCAGATGGACGCGCTGTTCGATGGATTCGTGCTTCACCTTGACGCCGGCCACCTGCACCCGCACCGGGTCGCGCAGCAGACGCTGGGCGACGCGCATGATGTTGCCTTCCAGGGTGGCGGAGAACAGCAGGGTCTGGCGCTCGGCGGGCGCGGCGGCGGCGACCTGCTCGACATCGTCGATGAAGCCCATGTCGAGCATGCGATCGGCCTCGTCCAGCACCAGCAGTTCCAGGCGGCTGAAGTCGATGCGGCCGCGGCTCATGTGGTCGATCAGACGGCCGGGAGTGGCGATGAGGAAGTCGACCGGACGCTCCAGCAGCTTCATCTGCGGACCGTAGGGTTCGCCGCCGACGATGGCGCCGGCGCGGATACGCTGCTGACGGCCGAAGTCGTTGATGGCGCCGGTCACCTGTTGCGCCAGTTCGCGGGTCGGGGTCAACACCAGCACGCGCGGGCCGCGGCCGTGGGCCTTGGAGGGCTCCAGCAGGCGTTGCAGCGCGGGCAGCACGAAGGCGGCGGTCTTGCCGGTGCCGGTTTGGGCGGAGGCCATCAGGTCGCGGCCTTCCAGCGCGACCGGGATCGCCTGGCGCTGGATTTCGGTGGGTTCGGTAAAGCCGCAGGCGCTGACGGCGCGCAGCAGGCTGGGGTCAAGATTGAGTTGTTCGAAAGACAAAATAGTATCCTCTTCCACCTTGGTCGGGTGGAGTTTCAAAGTGCGAAACCGATGGGAAAGGGAGTGCTTGCCGCGAGGGCGGGCACACGCCGGGTTCCGGGAGTAGGCCGGGCATTGTTGCCGCGGCGCTGCGTCACCAACCGGAAAACCTGCGCGCAAAACTTGCCAGGAGGAAGGTTAGAGACGGGCCTCGTCCATCGCGAGGTTGCGCGCACTATACGCAAGGCGCCATGAAAAAGCCAGCACGGAAAATAACGGGAACAAGATTATGGGAGACGGGGAGCGAGGGTCGCCCCTCGCCCCTTCCCTGTCTTGTCAGCGCACGCCGAAACCGTAGATCACCATCTTCTTCATCAGGTAGGCGGCGTCGAGGTAGGGGACGGTGCCGTTCTTGCGCAGGATGGCGCGCCCTTCCTCGGACTGGGCAAATTTGATGAACGCCTTGACCTCCGGTGACGGACTGGCTCTGGAGACCAGATAGAGCGGCCGGTAGAGGCCGTAGCTGCCGTTCTTCACGTTGTCGTAGGTGGGTTCGCGGCCGTCGATGGCGAGCAATTTGACATTGCGCTTGCGGGCGCTGCTGACGCCGGTGATAGCGACCGCCAGCGGGTCGGTCTCCACCGCCTTTTCCACCGGGCCGGTGGAGGGCTCGACATACTTGGTCACGAAATTCACCTGGCTGTCCTTGAACAGGTATTGGCGGATGGCGTAACCGACGCCGGAGATACGACCCTGGCGCACATACAGGTGAATCGGCTTGTCGGGGCCGCCGAGCTGTTTCCAATTGGTGATCTTGCCCAGGTAGAGGGCGCGGATCTGGGCGCTGGTGATGTTGGACACAGGATTGGCCTTATGGGCGATGACTACCAAGGCGTCCCACGCCACCGGGTTCAGATCCACCTCCAGTTCGCGGCTGTTGGTTTCGGGCAGGGTCATACGGCAGGTGCCGCCCATGTCGACGGTGCCGTCGGCGGTTTCGCGGATGCCCAGGGTGGCGCCGCCGCCTTTGAGGTCAATGTGGACGCCGGTCTTTTTTTCATAGGCGGCGGCCAACTCGGACATGAAGGCCTTCTTGGTGATGCCGCAGCCGGCCCAATGCAACACTTTCTGGCTGTCGCCGAAGGCGGCCCGGACCACGAACAGTTGCGTAACGATGAGACCGACGACCAGTGCCGTCTTGGCGGATAGTGCTCCGTGTGTCATGTAGTGATTCTCCATGCAGCCGCGATACGGGGGATAAAACAATAAAGGGGACGGTCCTGGCCAATCCGTGACTGCGGTAACGTTGCGCCACTCGCGGCGGAGTTCCCTTCCTCTATAACCATGATGCAGCGTCACCGGAATCTATTCCATCGGACGGGATGCGATGCGGATCGGGCCGGCGGCACTAATCGCCCCCGCTGCCCGGCCCCGGTGGGCGGCTGCCGGGTTGCGCGGTGGATGACACGCGGCGAAGTACTTCGAATGCTGCGGTATTTAAACGGGGCCTCAAGCGAAGTGCTCGGCCAGCCGCGCGAGAAACCCCTTGTTTTCCGCCACCCGTACCGTGTGCACGATCCGGATCCGGTCGATGGCGTGGGCGATCACGTGCAGCGCCCGCGCCGGTTGGCAGTCGGGGGCCGTCAGGATGAACGGCTTGCGTCGCCGCACGGCATCGCCGACGGCGTGATCGTACAGCAGGTAGCCCTCTTCCAGCAGGTGGCCGCTGAGGAAGTGCTGGGCGATGGTGGCCATGCGTACCAGCGCCTGCCGCGCTTCGCGCCGGTCTCGTGCCATGTTCATGATCAGATGGATGCGGCTGTAGGGTGAGTTGCTGTAGATCACCTTCATGGTGGCGTAGGCGTCGAGCATCGCCGTGGGTTCCGGCGTGGTGATGATCAGGATATCGTCGGCGGCGGCGGTGAACTGGATGGTATTGGTCGCGATGCCGGCGCCGGTATCGAGGATGATGTAGTCGGCTTGATGCGCCATGTGTTCGATGGCGTTCAACAACTGACGCCGCTCCTGTGGGCCGAGGTTGGCGAGGTCCTCGTCGCCGGATGCGCCCGGCACCACATGGATCTTCGCCGGTCCGACGATCGTCACCTCATCGATATGCTTCTCGCCGCGCAGCACGTCGCCGAAATCGCCTTTGACGTCGAGATTGAGCAGCGTGTCGATGTTGGCCAAGCCAAAGTCCAGATCCCACAGGGTGACGCGCCGGCCGAGCTGGGCCAGCGCGATAGCGAGATTGGCCGCCACGTTGCTCTTGCCGACGCCTCCTTTACCGGAGGTGACGGCAATGACGCGGGCGAGCGGGGTAGGGTCATGCGGAGCGGTTGATACCATTTTTATGTGAAGATTTAGGTAAGCCAATCAGCCAACTGTCGGACATTATAAGAAATATTGCCAGTGATGCTCCTCCATTTATTGCTCCAGGCCACTTCGTTGGACCGCCACCGGCGTGCCGGTGGGGGCATGGGTGGTTACCGGAACTGACTTCCTTGCGCCCTGCCCGGTGAGGTGGGAGCTGTATGGGGTATCGATCTTCTGGGTATGGTCGATGGGCCAGCCCCTGGGGAACGGCAACAGCACCATGCCCACGTTGTCGTGGCCGGAACGGAACGTTGCCTGGCCGCGCTACCAGGCAGCTTATGCTGCTCGTCGATTTCCCGAATGCCGACATCGTAGTCGTCGCTCCAAACAATCATCGCCATGGGTCGTCTCCGCTTGCGCGTGATTTATTGTGGGTACGGCGCGTAGCCGCGGTCCCACGTTACCGCGGCGCCGGATCCGGGCACATTTCGTGCCCCAATACACTTGGTGGCGGATTCGCTTATGCTTACCTTCATTTCCCGTCATCGTAGGCGGCGAGGTAGAAGGCCATGGATCTGTTGCTGCTGCGTCACGCCAAGGCCGAGGAGCGTGCCGCGTTCGCCCAGGCGGGCGGTGACGACGGCTTGCGGCCGCTGACCGAGGCGGGGACACGGCAGATGCGCAAGGCGGTGCGCGGGCTGCGTACACTGGTTCCCCGCATCGACCTGCTCGCCGCCAGTCCCCTGTTGCGGGCGATGCAGACCGCCGCCGTGGTGGCGCGGGCGTATGGCGGCGAGGTGGCGGAGGTGGCGCAATTGGCGCCGGGCCGGCCGCCGTCTGCGCTGCTGTCGTGGCTGAACACCCAAAGGGATTGCGAGGTGATCGCCGTGGTGGGACACGAACCGGATCTCGGTCTGCTGGCCTCGTGGCTGCTGGCGCGATCGGAACGCAGTTTTGTGCCGTTGAAGAAGGGCGGGGCCTGTCTGCTCCGCTTTACGGGCGTCGTGAAAGAGGGCCACGGCGAGTTGCTGTGGGCGCTGGGACCGGCGCAGTTGCGCGCCTTGCGGCGATGACGACGGCGGCCGCATTGGCTCGGCTGCCGGTTCAGCGGGCGCTGGCGGGACTGGCGCTCGACTACCTGGCGCAGGCGCGCGCCGCCGCCTTGCGTCTGGGCGACCCGCGTGACGGCGACGCGCTGCACGATGTCCGGGTCGCGCTGCGCCGGCTGCACAGCCTGCTGCGCGCTTATCGCGAGGATTTTGGGCGGCATGTGCCCGCTAAACAGGGCAAGGTGGTGCGGCGCCTGGCGCGCGCGACCAATGCGGCGCGCGATACCGAGGTGCAGCGCGCCTGGCTGTCGACGCAAGCCCAGGGGCTGCGACCGGCGCAGCGGGAGGGGTATGACTGGTTGCTGGCGCAACTGCAACCGCCTCCCGGAGTCGGAACCGAACTGGCGCGCGGCGTGTTGAAATTGCACAAACGGTTGCGGCCGCGGCTGCGCCGACTGCTGGCGGAGGGCGCCGGCGGTGAGTGCTACGCCGCTGCTGCCGCACGGCGCGCCCAGGCGGGGCGGCGTGCGGTGCTGCGTGCCCTGGCCGCCGTCGACGGGCCGCACGCCGTCGCGACCGCCCATGCGGCGCGCATTGCCGTCAAGCGCCTGCGCTATCTGTTGGCGCCGCTGGGCGACCAGGGTGCGCCGTGCGCCACGGCGGTGCAGCGGCTGCGCCAGTTACAGGAGCTGCTGGGCGAGCTGCACGATCGCCACGTGCTGGCGCAGATGCTGAGTGACGCCGCCGCTCGTTGCGCCGCCGCCTGCGGGGCCGAGCGGTTTGCACAGCTACGGCGCGGCGAGCCGGTCAAGCCGGCGGCGTGGCGGCCGCCCGAGCTCCCCGGACTGCTGGCATTGGCGGCGCGCAACGAGGCTGCGGCGCTGCGCTTGTATCGCGCGTTGGACGAGCGCTATCTCGCCGTGTTGGAGCCGAGCGTGGCGCAGCCGCTGGCAGCGGCGGTCGATGCGCTGCGCGCGGTTTCCTGTCCCGGCTTTCGATTATCATAGGGCGCTATCCGTTGAGCCGACTACTGGGTTTCCTGCGCATGACTGCATCTGCCTCTTCCGACGCCGCCGTTACCACGGTGGCCGCCGTCGATCTTGGTTCCAACAGCTTTCACATGGTGGTGGCCCGTCCGGTCAACGGCCACCTGACGGTGGTCGATCGATTGCGCGAGCAGGTGCGCCTGGCGAACGGGTTGGGCGCCGACAACCGTCTGGATGATACCGCGCAGCAGCGCGCCATCGCCTGCCTGGAACGATTCGGCCAGCGCCTGCGCGACATGCCGCCGGGCAGCGTGCGCGCGGTCGGCACCAACACCCTGCGCAAGGCGCGCAACAGCGATGCCTTTCTTGAGGCCGCCGCGGCGGCACTCGGCCATCCCATCGAGATCATCTCCGGCCTGGAAGAGGCGCGGGTCATCTATCTCGGGGTGTCCCACAGCGTGCCCGACACCCAGGGACGGCGCCTGGTCATGGATATCGGCGGCGGCAGCACCGAGCTGATCGTCGGCGAACACTTCGAACCGCTCTACATGGACAGCCTCTACATGGGCTGCGTCAGCGTCAGTCAGGCCTATTTCGGCGACGGCACCATCAGCGCCAAGGCGATGCGCCGGGCCGAGATCGCGGCGGGTCAGGAGCTGCAGCCGGTGCAAAACGGCTATCGCCGCCGCGGCTGGGTGGAGGCGGTGGGGTCGTCGGGGACGATACGGGCGGTGCGCGACGTGGTGAAGGCGATGGGCTGGAGCGAATCCGGCATCACGCTGGCGGCACTGCGGCGCCTGCGCGAGGCGCTGATCGACGCCGGTCATGTCGGCAAGCTGGGCGGCCTGCAGGGGTTGCCGCCGGAACGCGCGCCGGTGTTCGCCGGCGGCGTCGCCGTGCTCCATGCCGCGTTCGAAGCGCTGGCCATCGAACAGATGGGGGTTTCCGACGGCGCGCTGCGCGAGGGGCTGTTGTACGACCTGATGGGCCGAATCCGCCACGAAGACGTGCGTGAGCGGACCATTACGGCGCTGAGCGAACGCTATCACGTGGATCGTTCCCAGGCGCAGCGTGTCGCCCAGACCCTGGGCGATGTGCTGCCGCAAGTGGCGACGGCATGGAAGCTGGAGGATGAGGACGCCGGCAACCTGTTGGCGTGGGCGGCGCAGCTCCATGAGATCGGCCTGGCGGTGGCCCACAGCGGCTACCACAAGCACGGCGCCTATCTGCTGGAGTTTTCCGACATGCCCGGTTTCTCGCGCCAGGAGCAGCGCCAGCTGGCGCTGCTGGTGCGCACCCATCGCCGCAAATTTCCCCCGGCATTGTTCAAGGATCTGTTCGAATCGCGGCGGGAGCGGTTGATGCGGCTGGCGGCCCTGTTGCGGCTGGCGGTACTGCTGCACCGCAGCCGCGCCGACGCCCCGCTGCCGTCGTTCACCCTGCATGCCGAGGGCAAGAGCCTGTCCCTGTCTTTTCCCGGCGGCTGGCTCGATCAGCATCCGCTGACGCAGGCCGACCTGGCCCAGGAGGCGGAATT
>CAYQWR010000043.1:0-15722 GCA_964421235.1 uncultured Thiohalomonas sp.
AATTGGATATGGAGCGGAGAGGGGCATTGCTCCGTGAGCTCAAGGATGTCGGGGCACAGTGTTTCATTACCAGCACAGAAAGCGGTTTAATCGATATTACAGATATGCCGGAGACGCGAGTGTTCCACGTGGAACATGGCGCACTGCGTGACGTGTTATAATGCGCAACTCGCACGGGAGCTAGTGATGACTTACGATTCCTCCAATATTAAGGTTCTAAAGGGACTTGATGCTGTCCGCAAACGCCCGGGAATGTATATCGGTGATACGGACGATGGTACCGGCCTGCACCATATGGTGTTCGAGGTGGTCGACAACGCCATTGACGAAGCCCTCGCCGGCCACTGCACGCAAATTGATGTAATTATCCACACCGACGGATCCGTCAGCGTCCGGGATAATGGTCGGGGTATCCCTGTTGATATCCATCCTGAGGAAGGTTGCTCGGCAGCAGAGGTCATTATGACCGTGTTGCATGCGGGCGGTAAGTTTGATGATAACTCCTATAAGGTTTCCGGCGGACTGCATGGGGTTGGCGTCTCGGTTGTGAACGCCCTGTCTGAAACGCTGCACCTCACCATTCGCCGTGACGGAAAGGTCCATCAGCAGGAATACCACTTGGGAGTACCCGTCTCTCCCCTGGCGGTCATCGGCGAAACCAACGCCGGTACCGGTACCGATGTGCGTTTTAAACCCAGCGCGGTAATCTTCAGCCAACTCGAGTTTCACTACGATATCCTTGCCAAGCGCCTGCGCGAACTCTCTTTTCTGAACTCGGGGGTCCGAATCCACCTTCTGGATGAGCGGACGGCGAAAGAAGATATCTTCGAATACCAGGGCGGTATCCGCGCCTTTGTGGAACATTTAAACCGAAACAAGACACCGCTCCATGGCACCGTTTTCTATTTTTCCGCGGAACGCGACAACGTTGGCGTCGAAGTGGCGATGCAATGGAACGACTCCTACCAGGAAAACATCTACTGTTTTACCAATAACATACCGCAGCGCGATGGAGGATCTCATCTAGCGGGTTTGCGCAGCGCCCTAACCCGTACGTTGAATCAATATATCGAACACGAGGGTCTGGCCAAAAAGGCGAAAGTCGCTACCAGTGGCGATGACGCACGCGAAGGCCTCGTTGCCGTACTCTCGGTTAAAGTGCGTGATCCGAAATTTTCCTCCCAAACCAAAGACAAGTTGGTCTCATCGGAAGTGAAGCCGGCCGTGGAGTCGCTCACGGCCGAAAAATTTCAGGAGTTTCTGTGGGAAAACCCGGTCGACGCCCGCACCGTAGCCGGCAAGGTGGTCGACGCAGCGCGGGCGCGCGAAGCGGCGCGCAAGGCGCGGGAAATGACGCGGCGAAAAGGCGCCCTGGATGTGGCAGGCTTGCCAGGCAAGCTTGCTGACTGTCAGGAAAAAGACCCCGCCCTCTCCGAACTGTTCCTGGTAGAGGGTGATTCCGCGGGTGGTTCCGCGAAACAGGGGCGCGACCGGCGCACCCAGGCCATATTGCCGCTCAAGGGCAAGATCCTTAACGTCGAAAAGGCACGGTTTGACAAGATGCTTTCGTCGGCAGAAGTGGGAACGCTGATTACGGCCCTGGGTTGCGGCATCGGGCGTGACGAGTTCAATGCCGATAAATTGCGCTACCATCGCATCATCATCATGACCGATGCGGATGTCGATGGATCCCACATCCGTACCCTGCTCCTAACCTTCTTCTACCGGCAGATGCCGGAGCTGATCGAACGCGGGCACATCTACATTGCCCAGCCGCCTCTATTCAAGCTGAAGAAGGGCAAGCAGGAGCGTTATGTGAAGGACGAGTCCGAACTGAACGCCTACTTGTTGCAGCAAGCTATTGATAATGCACAGCTTTTATTGGGCGACGATACGCCGCCGCTGCAGGGGGTTGGGTTGGAAACGATAGCTCGGCAGTACCAGGCGGTGATGAGCGGCATCGCGCGCCTCGGTCGGCGCTATAACGGTCGGGTACTGGAGAAGATGCTCGGCATGGCACCGGTGCGCGAAGGACAAGGCCGCGACGCCCAGATCATAGTGCCCTGGTTCCAGGAGTTACTCGCTCGCCTCAATGGTGACGACACCGCCGAGCGTCGCTATGAGCTTCATTTCGATTACGCCCCAGACGGCGCCGTGGAAAGCATTACCGTAATTGAATGGCGCCATGGCGTTTCTGTGGAGTTCGTTTACAGCAGCGAATTTTTTGCCAGTCCGGAGTACGCGGGCATTGGTAGCCTAGCCGCGGAGCTTCAGGGCCTTATCGGCCCCGGCGCCTATGTGCAGCGGGGTGAACGCCGTGCCGACGTCGGTAGCTTCAAACAGGCTCTCGAATGGATGCTGGAGGATGCGCGTCGTGGCCAGACGATTCAGCGCTACAAGGGGCTCGGTGAGATGAACCCCGAGCAGCTATGGGAAACCACGCTGAACTCCGACAGCCGCCGCCTGTTGCAGGTGAGGATCGAGGATGCAATCGCCGCTGATGAAGTCTTCTCGACGTTGATGGGTGACCACGTGGAACCACGGCGCGACTTTATCGAGTCAAACGCGCTCTATGTCAGCAATCTCGATGTATAGTTAACTAACATTTTGATATAGAAAAAGAAAAAGGACAGTGAGCCCGGCTACCGTGCCTGGTCGGCGCCAGTGGTTGCCGGTGAAGCAACATGGGAGATGCGCAGCATGGTGCCTTCAATCCACTCCTCTACCTCCCGGTTGATATCGCCGGCTCCCTTGCCGCTCGGCTCGATGACCGGCCCGATGACGACGGTGATCTCACCGGGCTTCTTGCCAAAGCTTCGGCGCGACCAGAATTCGCCGGCGTTATGGGCGACAGGGACAACCGGGTAGCCACTTTTTGCCGCCAACATGGCTCCGCCGATATTGTATCTGCGGCGCGCGCCCGGAGCGGTGCGGGTACCCTCCGGAAAGATCACCACCCATATTCCCCGCTTCAAGCGGTCGGTTCCCTGAGTAATAACCTGATGCAAAGCTGCCCGACCGGCACCGCGATCGATGGCGATGGCGTAAAGCAGTGCCAGTCCCCAGCCAAATATCGGGATCCACAACAAAGACCGCTTCAAAACCCAGGTTTGCGGCGGAAAGATCTTTTGCAACGCAAAGGTCTCCCACGCAGACTGGTGTTTGGCCAGGATGATCGCCGGACCCTTTGGTATGTTCTCGATACCTTCAACGCGATAGCGGAGCCCGCAGGTAATTCCAACCCACCAAATATTGAACCGGCCCCACTGGGTCAATAGGCGGTATCGCATCCGGTAGGGGAACGGCAGGGTGAACGGGAGCAGCGGCAGCAACAGAACGAGTGCGGCAACCATCCCGACATAAAACAGCAACGACCGCAGAATCAGCACAGCGCTCCCCCCAGCAACTCCTCGACGGCCGCCTGGAGGTCGGCAAAGACCGGAATGCCTTCCAATCCTTCGCCCTTAGCCAGGGTACTTTCTCCCTTGCCGGTGCGCACCAACAGTGGTTTGGCTCCGACCGCCCGCGCTGCCTGGAGGTCGCGTAGCGAATCACCCACCGCCGGCACGCCCTGAAGCGACATTTGCAGCCGTGCCTCAATTTCATGAAACAATCCCGGTTTGGGTTTGCGACAATCGCAACCGTCGTCCGGACCGTGTGGGCAGAAAAAGATCGCTTCAATCTCGCCGCCATAGGCGCCAAGCAGCCGATGCAGCTTGTCATGAATACGCTGGAGCATCGCCAGGTCGTAATATCCACGCGCGATCCCCGACTGATTGGTTGCAACAACCACCCGCCAGCCGGCCTGCGTAAGCTTCGCTATGGCCTCCAGGCTGCCTGGTATCGGGACGAATTCATCGGGTGACTTGATGTAATCATCCGAATCCACGTTAATGACACCGTCGCGGTCCAAAATAATTAAACGCATATTGGCGAGTTATTTAATTGAGTCCGAGTCGGCTATTCTATCGCTAACCATCGCCGGGATTCACGCGACGCGCCCAACTTAATCGCCAGGTGGCGGGCGTAGCGCCTACCGGCTGACGCTCAGAGGCTAGACAAGGGAGGGGTTCAGCGCCGCCGCGGTATGCCAGGCCGGACTACGCGAACTTCGTTAATCTGAATGGACTTGGACGAAAACGCGGCCGTTAAGATTTAGCAATGGACGGAAAGGGCGCGGGAGGCATCTCCCGTGTCCGCTAGCGTCAGTCGCGAAACTCCGAAACCCGGATGCGACCGTTCACCATTTTGGATTCGCGACGCATGATCTTGTCCATCTTGTCCCAGAACGCCTGCTTGAGGTCGAAGTCAGCGGCGATGGCCGTTCCGATCAACAGGATAAACAGATCGGCCACCTCTTCGGCGAGTTGTTCTTTCGGCTTGCCCTTGGTGATCGCGGCGCCAATTTCGCCCAGCTCCTCGGCCATCAGCGCCATGCGGTAGGTGAGTTCTTCACCGCCCTTGTTCTTGAAATCGTGCTTGTCGTGAAAGGCCTGTACGGCTTCGAGCATGGCGGCATAAGAATCGGAGTTGTGATCGCTCATGGTCATGCCCCCTGCAATCGGGACAGGTCGGCGGCCTGTAGGAACAATTCGGAGAGGCGCTTGAGCAGTGCCAGGCGGTTGTCGCGTAGCGCCTCGTCTTCGGCCATCACCATCACATGGTCGAAGAAGGCGTCGACCGGCCCGCGCAGCTCCGCCAACTGACACAGCGCATCGGTGTAGTTGTGCTGGGCGAAAAGCGGCGCGACCTTGGCCGCCATCGCCTCGACCTGCTCGGCCAGGGCCCGTTCCGCCTCCTCCGTCAACACGTCCTTATTGATGGTGGCGGCGACAGCCCCGCCGGCCTGACGCAGGATGTTGGAAATCCGCTTGTTGGCCGCGGCCAGCGCCTCGGCCTCCGGTAGTTTGCGAAAGGTGGTGACGGCGCGTACCCGGGCATCGAAATCCTTCGGCTGGGTTGGGCGCTGGGCCAATACCGCATCGAAGGTGTCGTGGGCCACACCACTGTCGGCGTAGTAGGCGCGCAGGCGCTCGAGCATGAAATCGAGAACCTGCCCGACGGTGCCCGGCTCCAATTCCACGCCGGCGGCGGCGAAGTTGTCGAAAGCCGCTTGCAACAGCGGCTGAAGATCCAACTCCAGGCCGTTTTCAATGATGGTGCGCAGTACGCCGAGGGTGGCGCGGCGCAACGCGAACGGATCCTTGTCGCCGGTAGGCGGTTGCTTGATACCGAAGATGCCGACCAGCGTATCGAGCCGATCGGCGATGGCGAGCGCCTGGCCGGTGCGGGTTTCCGGCGTCTGGTCGCCGGCAAAGCGCGGCATATATTGTTCGTCGAGCGCGGCGGCGACCTCGGCGTCCTCGCCGTCGTGGGTGGCGTAGTAGCGGCCCATGATACCTTGCAGCTCGGGGAATTCGCCCACCATGTTGGTGAGCAGATCGCACTTGGACAGCTCCGCGGCACGCATCGCGAGCTTGGCATCACCGCCAATCTGCGGGGCGATTACGCCTGCCAGCGCGGCCACGCGCACACTCTTGTCGGCCAGGGAGCCGAGTCTGTTTTGGAACACCACGCTCTTCAGCGCGGCACCGTGATCGGCAAGCCTTTGCTTGCGATCCTGATTCCAGAAAAAATCCGCGTCGGTGAGCCGAGGCCGCACCACTCGCTCGTTGCCTGCCCGCACGTGCTGCGGTTCGCGGCTCTCGATGTTGCTGATGGTAATGAAATAAGGCAGCAGCTTTCCGTCGCCGTCCTGCACCGGAAAGTATTTTTGATTGCCCTTCATGGTCGAGATGAGCGCTTCGGCGGGTACTTCGAGAAAGCGTTCCTCAAAGCGACCGGTGACCGCCACCGGCCACTCCACCAGCCCGGTGACTTCGTCCAGCAGATCCTCATCGATCAGCGCCGCGCCACCGACCTTCGCCGCCGCTTCCAGTACCTGGGCCCGGATCGCTTCACGCCTTGCCGCAAAGTCGGCAATCACCTTCCCCTCCGTCTCCAGGATCGGCGCGTAGGCGGCCGGCTCGCCCAGGTAGATGACATCGGGGCGCATGAAGCGATGGCCGCGCGTCTCGCGGCCGCTTACGGTAGCCAGGATCTCGCAATCGATAACCGAATCGCCGTACAGCATGACAACCCAATGCACCGGACGAACGAATTCGGCGTCCAGGCTACCCCAGCGCATACGCTTGGGAATGGGCAATTTATCCAATGATGTCTTGACGATCTCCGGCAATAGCTCAGCGGTCGGCTGGCCCTGCTGCTCGAACCGGTATGCCAGCCACGCCCCTTTGTCGGTCTTTACCGAGTCGAGCTGATCGACCTCCACGCCGCAGGAAGCGGCAAACCCCTTCGCCGCCTGAGTCGGGTTGCCCTCGCCGTCAAAGGCGGCGGTGAGCGCCGGCCCGCGCCGTTCGATCTCTTTGTCGGGCTGGGCGACCGCCAGGTCGCGCACCAGCACGGCGAGCCGCCGCGGCGTGGCAAAGAATTGCACCTCGCCCCGGACCAGGTCGGCCTTGGCGAGACCCTCCTTGATGCCTTCGCCGAATGCTTCCATCAGTCGCTTGAGGGCCTTGGGCGGAAGCTCTTCGGTGCCAATCTCGACGAGAAAGTCGCGGAATTTGCTCATCACGCAGCCTCCCCTTTGTTGTTCAGCATCGGGAACCCCAGCGACTCGCGGCGCTCGTAATAGGCCTGCGCAACCGCGCGCGCCAATTGGCGCACGCGCAGGATGTAGCGCTGCCGCTCGGTGACCGAGATCGCCTTGCGCGCATCCAGCAGGTTGAAGGTGTGGGAGGTCTTGAGGACCATCTCGTAGGCCGGCAGCGGTAGCCCGAGCTCAATCAGCCGCTGGCTCTCCCCTTCGTAGAAATCAAAGTGCCGGAACAGGGTGTCCACGTCCGCGTGCTCGAAGTTGAAGGCCGACATCTCCACCTCGTTCTGGTGAAACACATCGCCGTAGGTCACCTTGCCCAGCGGGCCGTCGGTCCACACCAGGTCGAACACGCTTTCGACGCCCTGCAAGTACATGGCGATGCGTTCCAGACCGTAGGTGATCTCGCCGGTGACCGGCCGGCACTCCAGGCCGCCCACCTGCTGGAAATAGGTAAACTGGGTCACCTCCATGCCGTTGAGCCAAATCTCCCAGCCCAGGCCCCAGGCGCCCAGGGTCGGCGACTCCCAGTTGTCTTCGACGAAGCGGATGTCATGGACCAGCGGGTCCAGCCCCAGCATGCGCAACGACCCCAGGTAGAGCTCCTGGATATCGAGCGGAGAAGGCTTGATCACCACCTGGAACTGATAGTAGTGCTGTAGACGGTTGGGGTTTTCGCCGTAGCGGCCGTCGGCCGGCCGGCGCGAGGGTTGCACATAGGCGGCGCTCCAGGGTTCCGGGCCGATGGCGCGCAGGAAGGTTGCCGGATGGAAGGTTCCCGCGCCCACCTCCATGTCGTAGGGCTGCAATATCACGCACCCCTGTTCCGCCCAATACTCCTGCAGTGCCAGGATCAACCCTTGGAAGGTCGATACGTCCCGCGCCGTTTTTTTCATGTGATCCCCACAAATCCGCATGGTATGAAGGGCCGAAGGCCGATCATCAAAGAGGCGGATTATAACGCGCAGGCGCGGGGACGGTTAAGCGCTTGTTCAGAAAATGAATTGAAGCCGCGGCGGGCCCGCGCGCCATATGCCGACCCAATCGTCGGGCCGCTTCACCGGAGCGACCCGACGACCGGCGTCTATTCGCCGGCGTAGCCGAAATCGCCGCTCCACTGCCCGTTGCGGTAGTCGAGGCTGACCCAACGCGGCGCAAAGGCCCCGGGCTTGGCCAACGGAAGGTCGTCGCTGGCCTGTTCGGCGCCCATCTCTTCCAGCTTGCAGTGGTGGCTGACGATGGGGTGGAATTGCAGTGCGAGTTTCGGATGGCTGGAGCCAAGGGCGTAGCCCTTCGCCGCCATGGCGGGAAATTTCACCCGCTTGCGTACCAGGCAGCTGAACAGCAGCTCCAGTTCGACCACCAGATTCTGCTCCCGCTGTTCCAGCGCCCGCCTGGCCGCGGGCGTCAACCTGAGTTCCGGCACCTTGTTCATGTGACCCTCCTCCTCTTGTTATTATGTCTCCACAGATTAGCCGATCCCGTGTCGGCCATACTCGGATCGGTTAAAATAACGACCTCCTTTATTCCAAACTCTCCAGGACCCCCATGTCACATCCACAGCGCAAGGCGGTCGCCCTGGTATCGGGCGGACTCGACTCCATGCTTGCCGCCAAGGTGATTCAGGAGCAGGGCGTTCACGTCGAGGGGATCAATTTCTATACCGGCTTTTGTGTCGAAGGACACACGCACGCCATCCGCCGCAAGGACCAGGGTAAGGAGAAACGCAATAACGCCCTGTGGGTGGCCGAGCAGCTGGGCATGAAGCTGCACATCGTCGACATCGTCGAAGAGTACAAGGATGTCCTGCTCAACCCGAAGCACGGCTACGGCGCCAACATGAATCCCTGTCTCGACTGCAAGATATTCATGGTGCACAAGGCGCTGGAATGGGCCGACAGCCACGGCTTCGATTTCATCATCACCGGCGAAGTGGTGGGCCAGCGGCCGATGTCGCAGCGCAAGGACACGATGCCGGTGGTGGCGCGCGAGTCCGGCGCCATGGATCGCCTGTTGCGGCCGCTGTGCGCGAAGAATCTGCCGGCCACGCTGCCCGAGCGCGAGGGGTGGGTGAAGCGGGACGAGCTGTTCGACTTTTCGGGCCGCAGCCGGAAACCGCAAATGGCGCTGGCGGCACAATTCGGTTTTACCGACTATGCAACGCCTGCCGGCGGCTGCTGCTTTCTCACCGACGAGGCCTACTCGCGCAAATTGGTGGACCTGTGGCAGGTACGCGGCAAGCGCGCATACGAGCTGGACGACATCATGCTGCTGAAGGTGGGACGACACCTGCGGCCGCGCCCGCACTTCAAGCTGATCGTCGGCCGCGAAGAGGGGGAGAACAATTTTCTCGAGGGTTACCGCAAACAGTTTCTGCACCTGCGTCCCATCAGCCATCCGGGACCGCTGGTGCTGATCGACGGCGCGGCGAACGAGGACGACATCCGCTTGGCGGCCCGCATCACCGCCCGCTACTCCAAGGGCAACAGCGCGCCGCTCGTCACGGTGCAGGTGACCGACCTGCAGGGCGACAACCGGATGCTTGAAGTGCCGCCGCTGCCCCCCGGCGAGATCCCGGAGGCGTGGTATCTATGAGCCGTCACCAACTCGACGCGCGCCGCCTGCTCTGCCCGCTCCCGGTGATCCGTACCCAGGACAAGGTGGCGCAACTGCGTCCCGGCGACGTGCTGGAAGTCGTATGCACCGATCCCGGAGCGCTCAACGATATCCCGGCGTGGTGCCGGATCAATGGTCATCAGGTGCTGGAGACACGGCGCGAAGAGGGTGAGGTGATCGTCGAGATTGAGGTGGGCGATGAGCCATAACCACAGCCATCCGCCGCTGACCGGTAGCGACACAAACGACGAGCGTTACCTCGCCGCCCGTAACGTGACGGTTGTCGGTGCCGCGATGAATGTCGTGCTGGCGGCGGGCAAGATCGTGATCGGCATGGTCGGCGGCTCCCAGTCTCTTGTCGCCGATGGTTTTCACTCCCTTTCCGATCTGCTCACCGACGTGATGGTGATCTTCGCTGCGAAGCATGCCAGCCGGGACGCCGATGAAGATCACCCCTATGGCCACGGGCGGATCGAAACCGCGATCACGGTGGCCCTCGGCATCGTGCTGCTGCTGGTGGCGGGCGGCATCGTGTTTGAGGCGGCACGGCGCCTGTTCCATCCGGAGCGACTCACCCATCCGGACGCCGCCACCCTGGTCATGGCGGCGATCTCCGTTGGGGTCAAGGAGGGCCTCTACCAATACACCCTGCGTGTGGCCAAGCGTATACGCTCCAATTTGCTGAAGGCCAACGCCTGGCACCACCGCTCCGATGCCATCTCCTCCATCGTCGTCATCGTCGGCATCGCGGGCACCATGGCCGGGCTGCCCTACCTCGATGCCATCGCCGCCGTAATCGTCGGCTTGATGATCGCCAAGATCGCCTGGGACCTGGGGTGGCACGCCATCCACGAGCTGATCGACACCGGTCTGGAGACGGAGCGGGTTGAAGCGATCCGCAAGGTAATCCATGACGTGGACGGCGTACGCGAACTGCACACCCTGCGCACCCGGCGCATGGGTTCCGATGCCTTGGTCGATGTCCATATCCAGGTCGACCCGTTCCTCAGCGTCTCCGAGGGCCACCACATCAGCGAAACGGTCCGCCGCCGGGTCGTCGGCGAGATCGACGAAGTGCAGGATGTGCTGGTGCACATCGACCCAGAAGACGACGAACAGATCGCCCTCAGCGCCCATTTGCCGTCGCGCAACGAGGTGCTGGCCCGCCTGCGCGGTTTCTGGCAGGATAGCCCGGCTGCCGCATCCATCCAGCGCATCACCTTGCATTATCTCGACGGCAAGCTGCGGGTGCAGGTGTTCCTGCCGCTGGAGCTGGCCGCGGATGACGATGCGGGACAGCGATTGGCGGCGCAGTTGAAAGCGCCGGCGGTGCAAATACCCGAAATCGCAGCCATCGAAGTTTACTTTGGTTGATGTACCATTATGGTGCCATTGAATTCTTGTGTGCCTATTTGTGGTGCGCGGCATCCCCGGGGGCGGTGGATTTCGTTATGGCAGGCCAGCAGAATCAATATGTTAGTGAATGGCATGCTTAATGCACTTATTTGGGCACAAAAATTACGGCCGGAAACGGCCAGCCTGTTGAAGCGCTAACCTGGAGGCAGTGAGATGTCTGGTGAAAATGTATTGAACTTGATCAAGGAAAAAGGCGCGAAGTTCGTTGACTTCCGCTTCACCGATACCCGCGGTAAGGAGCAGCACGTCACCTATCCCGCCAGCAAGATTGATGCGGGCACCTTTACCGACGGCGTGATGTTCGACGGCTCGTCCATCTCCGGCTGGAAGGGGATCAACGAATCCGACATGATCCTGATGCCGGACGCCTCCACCGCCTATCTCGATCCGTTTGCCGACGAGCCGATGGTCAATATCACCTGCGACATCGTTGAGCCCTCCAACATGCAGGGCTACGAGCGCGACCCGCGCTCCGTTGCCCGCCGCGCCGAGGCCTACCTGAAGTCCACCGGTATCGGCGACACCGCCTACTTCGGTCCGGAACCCGAATTCTTCGTCTTCGACGACGTCCGTTTCGGCGCCGACATGTCCGGCTCCTTCGTCAAGGTCGACTCCGAAGAGGCCGATTGGAACTCCGAGAAGGTCTACGCCGACGGCAACATGGGTCACCGTCCCGGCATCAAGGGCGGCTACTTCCCGGTGCCCCCGGTCGACTCCCTGCACGACATCCGTGCCGCCATGTGCCTGGCGATGGAAGAGATTGGTCTGAACGTTGAAGTGCATCACCACGAAGTGGCCACCGCCGGTCAGTGCGAAATCGGCGTCGCGTTCAACTCGCTGGTGAAGAAGGCCGACGAGGTGCAGAAGCTGAAGTACGTGGTGCACAATGTCGCCCACGCCTACGGCAAGACCGCGACCTTCATGCCCAAGCCCATCGTTGGCGACAACGGCTCCGGCATGCACTGCCACCAGTCCATCGCCAAGGGTGGCGAGAACCAGTTTACCGGCAACCTGTACGGTGGCCTGTCCGAGACCGCGCTGTACTACATCGGCGGCATCATCAAGCATGCCCGTGCGCTGAACGCCATGACCAACCCCGGCACCAACAGCTACAAGCGCCTGGTTCCCGGCTTCGAGGCTCCGGTCATGCTGGCCTACTCCGCCCGCAACCGTTCCGCCTCGATCCGTATCCCCTTCGTCTCCAACCCGAAGGGTCGCCGCATCGAGGTTCGTTTCCCGGATCCCATCGCCAACCCCTACCTGGCCTTCTCCGCCATGCTGATGGCCGGCCTGGACGGTATCCAGAACAAGATCCACCCGGGCGATGCCATGGACAAGGATCTGTATGACCTGCCGCCGGAAGAAGAGGCCGCCATCCCGACCGTGTGCCATGCCCTGGATCAGGCGCTGGACTACCTGGACAAGGACCGCGAGTTCCTGACCCGCGGCGGCGTCTTCACCGACGACATGATCGACGCCTACATCGAGCTGAAGATGCAGGATGTCACGCGCATGCGCATGACCACGCATCCGATCGAGTTCGACATGTACTACAGCGTCTAACGCGGCAAGATGTGCGAGTGAAACGGCGCCCCCGAAAGGGGGCGCTGTTGTTTGGGGAGGAACGATATTGCTGTCCGCAAAGGTTGCGACTATGCTCATCGGCATGTCGCGTACGCTCCTTGCATTGCTCTTCGTTTCGGTCGCGGCCTTCGGGGCCGAGGATAAGGCATACCAGATCACTCTCCCGAACGGGACGGTGGAGTTCAGCGACAAGCCGCAGGCTGGGGCCAAGGAGATCAAGGTACCGCCGACGCAGACCTACCAAGCCCCGCAATTGCCGCCACCGGATGCTCCGGCGCAAAAGCGGCCGGCTTCGCCTTTCGTATACGCCGATTTGGCCATCACCTCCCCGACCCCGGACCAGACGTTTCACGGCGACGCCGGCAATATTCCGGTTCAGGTGGCGATAGAGCCGGGCCTGCGTAGCAGCGACACGTTGGTGCTCAGGCTTGACGGTAAGACGGTCGCCAGCGGCAAGGGGGGCGCATTCACACTCCACGATGTTATGCGCGGTACCCACGTGGTGGTCGTCGAGGTGCATGACTCCTCAGACAACGCCATCAAAAGCTCGGCGCCGGTGACGTTCCACGTGTTCCAGAATTCAAAACTATTTAAGAAGCCGTAGCAACACCGCACGCACCGCAATAGTGCGTTATGGCGCCCTGTCAACTATCCTGATAACCAAAATGGTGCATATGGACGCAAGTGATCCTGCCTCGCGTGCCCGCGCGCACTTGGCAACTTTTTAATAAACAAGACTTTTCCCGCTATTGCGTAATATCGCGTATGCATACCGTGCGGCGGCCGATATGGTTTGGTTCTTGCTAGTAACAGGGCATGGATATTGCGGACATGGTACCGAGCAACACCTATCAAGGCGTGATTGAAAATCTCCACGCAGCCGTGTTGCTGTTCGACACCGGGCTGCACCTGCGGTACGTCAACCCGGCCGGTGAGATGTTGCTGGCCGCCAGCGCCGGTCGCCTGGTGGGCGTTCACGCCCGGCAGTTGCTGTCGAATGCATCGTTGGTCGATGCACTGCAAGAGGCCATCGATAGCAGCCACCCCTTCACGGAGCGCGAGCTGGTTCTGGAAACGGCGCCGGGTCAACGTGTGACCGTCGACGTGACGGCGACCCCGCTTACAGAGCCGGGACGGAACGAGCTGCTGCTGGAGATGGACCAGGTGGATCGCCAGTTGCGCATCACCCGCGAAGAGGGCCTGCTGGCGCAGACCGCCTCCACGCGCGTGTTGGTCCGTGGTTTGGCGCATGAAATCAACAATCCCCTCGGCGGGTTGCGCGGTGCGGCGCAATTGCTGGAGCGCGAACTGCACAACGAAGATCTCAAGGAATACACCCGCATCATCATCAGCGAGGCCGACCGTCTGCAGAATCTGGTCAATCGCATGCTCGGTCCCAACGCCCTGCCCAAGCGCCAGGTGGTGAACATCCACGAGGTGCTGGAACGGGTGCGGCAGGTGGTGCAGGCGGCGGCGCCCGTGAGTATCCGTATCGAACGCGACTACGACCCGAGCATCCCCGAGATCCCCGCCGATCAGGATCAGCTGATCCAGGCCATTCTCAATCTGGTGCGCAATGCCGCCCAAGCGACGGGTGACGGGGGCGAGATCATCCTGCGCACCCGCACTTTGCGCCAATACACCATCGGCCACACGCGTCACAAATTGGTGATCCGCGTCGACGTGGTCGACAACGGGCCGGGTATTCCGCCGGACGTGAAAGAGGCGATCTTCCTGCCGATGGTAACCGGTCGTCCCGACGGGACCGGCCTGGGCCTGCCCATCGCACAATCGCTGATCAACCAGCACGGCGGCCTGATCGAGTGCGACAGCCAGCCGGGACACACTGTTTTTACCGTACTTTTGCCACTCAATGCGGAAGGAAACGGCAAGAGCGAAACCAACAATGGACCGCGGCAGACGGCGGACTCCACCCAACCATAGCGACAAAGGGCCATGGAAAATCACGCCAAGATATGGGTAATCGACGACGATCGCTCGATCCGCTGGGTATTGGAACGGGCGTTGAAACAGGCGCAAATGGATGTGCGCAGCTTCGACAACGCTGACGATGCATTGCGCGCCCTGGAACGCGGCCAACCCGATGCCGTGATCACCGACATCCGCATGCCCGGCACCAGCGGCCTGCAACTGCTTGCCGAGATTGCCGCACGGAGTCCCGAGTTGCCGGTGATCATCATGACCGCGCACTCGGACCTGGACAGTGCCGTCTCCGCCTATCAGGGCGGCGCCTTCGAATATCTCCCGAAGCCGTTCGATGTGGACGAGGCCGTCGAACTCGCCCGTCGCGCGGTTGCCCACCGGCGCGACCAGGAGCAGGGTTCGGCCACGGCGGAGCCGCGCGAAGTGACGGAAATCATCGGAGCCGCGCCGTCGATGCAGGAGGTGTTTCGCGCCATCGGCCGCCTGTCGCGTTCCAACATCACCGTGCTGATCAACGGCGAGTCGGGTACCGGCAAGGAGCTGGTAGCGCGGGCGTTGCACCGCCACAGCCCCCGTGCCGGCAAACCGTTCATCGCCATCAATACCGCCGCAATACCGCGCGACCTGCTGGAATCCGAACTGTTCGGTCACGAGCGCGGCGCGTTCACCGGCGCCCAGTCGCAGCGCCAGGGGCGATTTGAACAGGCCGACGGCGGCACCCTGTTCCTCGACGAGATCGGCGACATGCCGGCCGAGCTGCAGACGCGCCTGTTGCGCGTCCTTGCCGACGGCGAATTCTATCGGGTTGGCGGCCACTCGCCGATCAAGGTCGACGTGCGCATCATCGCGGCGACCCATCAGGATCTGGAAAAGCGCGTGAAAGAGGGTCTGTTCCGCGAAGACCTGTTCCACCGCCTCAACGTCATTCGCATCCACATTCCGGCGCTGCGGGAGAGGCGCGAAGACATTCATCTGTTGATGGATTACTTCCTCAAGCAGGCGGCCGATGAACTCGGCGGCGAAGCAAAGCGCGTCGACGCGGAGGTCAAGGAGTACCTCAGCACCCTCGACTGGCCCGGCAACGTGCGCCAGCTGGAAAATGCCTGCCGTTGGCTTACCGTGATGTCGCCGGGGCAGGAGATCCATCTTGAAGACCTGCCGCCGGAATTGAAGACGCGACAAGAGGCCGTTTCCGACGACGAAGACTGGACCGGTCCCCTACGCCGCTGGACGGAACACCGCCTCGCCCGTGGCGCGGAAGATCTGCTCGGCGTCGCCGTACCCGACTTCGAGCGCGTGATGATTGAAGCGGCGCTGAAAAAAACCGGCGGCCACCGCCAGGAGGCCGCCCGTCTGCTGGGCTGGGGGCGCAACACCCTCACCCGCAAGATCAAAGAACTTGGAATGGGCAACGACGACGAGTAACGCGCAGCCCGGATAGCGCACGGCGGCATCCGGCGGGTTTAGCCCGATAGCGCGATGCGCAATCGTGCCTACCGGTAGGCGT
>CAYQWR010000044.1:0-15698 GCA_964421235.1 uncultured Thiohalomonas sp.
CGCCAAGACGATTTCACCGCAAAGGCGCAAAGGCCGCAAAGCCATACATTGAATTCCCTGGCGCTCCTTGCGCCTTTGCGGTGAGCAGGCTTTTTCAACTATGACTCGACAAACGACAGAATTGGAACACGGCGGCACACTGCCGCAATGGGATTACGCCTTCGGTGCGCCTTCGGTGCGCGGCGTGTTGCGTTCGACGCCGGAGGACTTCGTGGTTGACGAAGAGCTCGGCTTCGAGCCGGACGGGGAGGGCGAACACCTGCTACTGCACGTGCGCAAGCGCGAGACCAACACCGAATGGCTGGCGCGGGAGATCGCCCGCTTCGCTGGGGTGAAACCGGTGGCGGTCGGTTTCGCCGGGCTCAAGGACCGGCATGCGGTGACGACCCAGTGGTTCAGCGTGCATCTGCCCAAAGGCGGCGACCCGGCGTGGGACGCATTCGGCAATCCCGATGTGGCGTTCCTCGCGGTGCAGCGCCATCGCCGCAAGCTGCATCGCGGCGAGCTGCGCGGCAACCGTTTCCGGCTGGTGGTGCGCGCGCTCGCAGGTGATGTGGGGGCGCTGGAGGCGCGGCTGCAACAGGTGGCGGCGCACGGCGTGCCCAACTACTTCGGCGAGCAGCGGTTCGGCATCGACGGCGGCAACCTGGCCCAGGCCAGCGCGATGTTCGAGCAGCGGCAGGTGATCCGCGATCGCCACAAACGCGGGCTCTATATCTCGGCGGCGCGCTCCTATCTGTTCAACGAGGTGTTGGCGGCGCGGGTGCGTGCCGGCAACTGGGAGCGCGCGCTGCCCGGCGAGGTGGTGATGCTCGACGGCACCCAGAGCTTTATCCAGTGCGACCACATCGACGCCGCCATCGAGCGGCGCGTCGCGGCGGGCGAGTTGCAGCTGACCGGACCGTTGTGGGGCCGGGGACGGCCGCTGAGCGGTGGTGAGGTGCTGGCGCTGGAGCAGGCCGCGCTGGCGCCGTACGCGGCATGGCGCGACGGCCTGGAGCATGTGGGTCTGGAGCAGGAGCGGCGGGCGCTGCGGTTGCGGCCCGAGGGGCTGCACTGGTCGCTGGATGCGGATGCCGCCACCCTGAGCGTGGAATTTGCATTGCCGGCCGGTGCCTATGCGACCACCGTGCTGCGGGAGATCGTCACCAGCGGCGAACGCTGAACGGCGACGATTCATTGTGGGTCGATTGTTACGCGACCGATGCGCTTCGCTGCGCTCAACGCATCCTACGGGTATCTCATATCCCACACGTAGGATGCGGCGATGACGGCAACCAATCGCATCGGCCGCAGATGAATCGGCGCCACGGGTTCAGAGCTGGAAGCGGCCGATCATCTGTTGCAGTTGATGCGCCAGTTGGCTGAGTTCGCCGCTGGCGTGGGTGATCTGCTGCGCGCCGTGCGCCGAGGTCTCGGCCACCTGGCTGATGTTGGAGACGTTACGGTTGATCTCCTCGGCCACCGCGCCCTGTTCCTCGGCGGCACTGGCAATCTGGGTATTCATCTCGTTGATGCGGGTGACGGCCGCCGTGATGCCGTCGAGGGCAGCGCCGGCCTGCGCGGCCTGCGTCACCGTCTCCTGGGCATGGCCGCGGTTCTGCTTCATCGCCTCCACCGCGTTGCGGGTGCCGCTCTGCAGCTTTTCGATCATGCCCTGGATCTCCCGGGTCGACTGTTGGGTCCGCGACGCCAGTGTGCGCACCTCGTCGGCCACGACCGCGAAGCCGCGGCCCTGTTCGCCGGCACGGGCCGCTTCGATGGCGGCATTGAGCGCCAGCAGGTTGGTTTGTTCGGCAATGCCGCGGATGACGTCGAGCACACCGCTGATGTTGTCGCTGTCGGCGGCCAACGTATTGATGGTATCGGCGGTGTGTTCGATCTCGGTGGCGAGGGCGTCGATTTGATCGATGGTGACCGTCACCAGTCGCTTGCCGTCCGATGCCTCATGATCGGCCTTGGCGGCGGCGTCGGCGGCATTGGCGGCACTGCGGGCGACCTCGGCCACGGTCGCCGTCATTTCGTTGATCGCCGTTGCCACCATGTCGGTTTCGCGCTGCTGGGTGGTGACTCCCTCTGTCGTGCCCTCCGATACCGCTGAGAGCTGGGCGGATTCGGACGCCAACTGCGTTGCCGATTGTGCCACCTGCTGCAGGGCAACGCGCAGAATGGTGCGTAGCTGTTCGGCGCTGGCGGCGAGCTGGCCAATCTCGTCCTCGCTGTGGACCGCAATGGGGTGGGCGAAGTCGCCGCCTGACAACCGTTCCATGTCGCGGACCAGGCCATCGGCGGGGGTCAGTATCATGCGTTTGATCGCCCACAGGAAGGCGGCGAAGGCGATGATGACGGCGATGACGATAAACAGTGCGCTGAGTTCAAGGTCGGCGCGGGCGGAACGGGTCATGGCGCCCGAGCGCACGGTGACCGACTTGGCGATGACCGCTGCGGCCTGATCGAGCGTCGTGGTGGGCTCGCGGTCGATACCCTTCACCGCCTTGTCGCCGACCTGGGTGACAAAACCGCTGCTCTTGAATTGTTCCAGACCCTTGCGGTAGGCCGCGCCCATCGTCTGGTGGGCGCTCATGAACTGTTGCAGCAGTTGCCGCGCCTCGCCATCCGGCAGTTGCCCGATCAGCGCCTGGGTCTCTTTGTCGACCGCGGCTTCGCGCTGTTCGAATTGCTGCCAGTATTTATCCAGTGCCGCCGGATCGCTACCGCGGATCAGGGTGTCTTTCCACTCCTGCACCTGTTTCTTGAAGTCGGCCTCGATATGCAACACCGCCCGTTCCTGGGCCACCGGGCCGTTGAGCAGAACGCTGTAACTGTGCAAATGCACGATGTTATGCCAGAAGGCGTAGACGACCGCCACCAGCAGCACACAGGTGCCGCCGCCGGTAATCAACAGGAGTTTGCCCAGGAGGTTGTGTGATAAGAGTTTCATTGCTTCCATCCCTGTTGGGGTCTGATTGTTATGCAGGCCATCCTTGCGGGCGGCCCTGTTCTTGACTGGCGGTATAACAGCCGCATCAATCGTCCGGCGGACGACATCACAATTTGCAATGATTATGGGTACCGTTCTGTCGGCTGACAGCGCTTAGGTGCCGGCGTTGCCGGTTTTCCGTTTGAGCAAAACATACACGGCGCCGGTGCCGCCGTCCACTGGCCGCGCCGAGCAAAAGGCCAGTACCTCGTCCCGTTGTCGCAGCCAGTGATTGACTTTGCCTTTGAGCACCGGCCGGCACTGCGCGGATCGGTTGCCCTTGCCGTGGATCACGCGGACGCAGCGTATGTCGCGCTCGCGACAGTGTTGCAGAAATGCCGCCAGCGCCGGCCGCGCCTCCGCCGTGGTCATGCCGTGCAGGTCCAGTTCCGCCCCGATGGTGTATTGTCCGCGCCGCAGTTTGCGCACGATGGCGTGTTGCAGCCCGGTGCGGGCAAACAGCAGTTCCTCGCCGGTTTCGACGAGGGCCGGATCGTCGGGGTCGGACAGCATGTCCTGCAGCACCTGATCCTCGTCGGCCATGCGCTGCGTCGGTTGCGGCGGCGGCGGAGGGGGCGTCAGCGCCACCGTGTCGGTGTCGAGCGGCGCCACGTCGGCCACCGCGGCCCGAAACAGGGCGCGTTCATCTTCCTCCAGCCGGGTCGGTTTCTTGCGCATGATTGCTAGTTTCTCTCGCCTTGGAGCGGTCGTCCACCACCGCGGGATGCCGTCGCGAGCAACGGATAGGGTATAGTACCGCTATGATTCCGCCCTACCGCCCGTTTTGGATTTCAGCATGAGGATTTTGATCAGCAACGATGACGGCTACCAGGCGCCCGGTATCCGCTGCCTGGCCGATACGCTGGCCACTGTCGCCGAGGTGACGGTGGTGGCGCCGGAACGGGATCGCAGCGGAGCCAGTAATTCACTGACGCTGGACTCGCCGTTGCGGGCGATGACCATGGACAACGGCTATATCCGGGTCGACGGCACACCGACCGATTGCGTCCACTTGGCCATCACCGGCCTGCTGGAGCAGGAGCCGGACATGGTGGTTTCCGGTATCAACGCCGGGGCCAATATGGGGGATGACGTCATCTATTCCGGTACCGTCGCCGCTGCCATGGAGGGGCGCTTCCTCGGCCTGCCGGCCATCGCGATCTCCATGGCCAGCCACAAGCCCCGCCATTTCGCCACGGCCGGCCGGGTCGCCGTGAACCTGGTACAACAACTGCTGAGCCATCCGTTGCCGCCCGACACGATACTCAACGTCAACGTCCCGGACGTGCCGTGGGAGGAACTGGCCGGTTTCGAGGCGACCCGCCTCGGCCAGCGCCACAAGTCCGAGCCGGTGGTCAGGGGGGAGGATCCGCGCGGCCGTCCTCTCTACTGGGTGGGGCCTGCCGGCGCGGAGCAGGATGCCGGACCGGGCACCGATTTTCATGCGGTGCGCCACAATCGGGTGTCGGTGACGCCGATTCAGGTGGATCTGACCCGCCACAACGCCGTGGACGGCGTTGCCGCATGGTTGCAGGGCTGGCCCCGATGACGCGGGAGCTGAGCGGCATCGGCATGACTTCGTTGCGCACCCGCGAACGCATGGTGACGCGGCTGGTCGAACAGGGTATCCGTGACCCGCGGGTACTGGAGGTGATGCGCAGCGTGCCGCGCCACCTGTTCGTCGACGAGGCGTTGGGAACGCGCGCCTACGAAGATACCGCGCTGCCCATCGGCAACGGCCAGACCATTTCGCAGCCCTACGTGGTTGCCCGTATGAGCGAGATATTGGCGACGGGTCCGCTGTCCAAGGTGCTGGAGATCGGGGCCGGCAGCGGCTATCAAAGTGCGATACTGGCGCTGCTGGCCGGCGAAGTCTTCAGTGTGGAGCGCGTCGGCGATTTGGTGCGCAAGGCGCGTGAACGGCTGCGGCGGTTGCAGATTCACAACGTCCGTCTGCGACATGGCGATGGTTATCAAGGCTGGCCGGAAAATGGCCCGTACGACGCCATCCTGGTGGCCGCCGCGCCGGCGGAGGTGCCGAGTGAACTGACGGCGCAGTTGGCCGACGGCGGCCGCATGGTGTTGCCGGTCGGAACGCGTGGAACGCAGCAGTTGCTGCTGATTAGGCGCAGCGGCGCGGAGTTTACCCGTGAGGTGCTGGAAACGGTGAGCTTTGTACCGATGTTGAGCGGTGCCAATCGGTGAGATTGGCATGATGCCCTGTGATGATGGGATGGATATCTTGGCCGCCGCAGCGGCCGATGCGAATGGTGGCAATGACTAGAGGACGATGGCTTGGTGCGCTGACGATCGCAGCCCTGCTGATGCTGGGGGGATGCGGTGAGCTGCAGCCTCCGGGGCAGCATCACTACATTGTCTACCACACGGTCCGGCCGGGTGACACGCTGTATTCCATCGCCTGGCGCTACGGTTATGACTATCACGAAGTCGCGGCCTGGAACCACGTCAAGGCGCCGTATCGCATCTACGTGGGACAGCGTCTCGTGCTTATCCCGCCGGCCACCCCGGAAGTGGGCGACGGGAGCGCCGCCACCACGATTGCCTCGTCTCCGGCGCCGGTGGTCGATAGCGGGAACAAATCGACCGCGGCGCACTCTATTATTGCAACGAAAAACCGGTCGCCGGTATCCGTTGAAAAGCCTGTCTGGCGCCCTCATCACTTGAAGATTACGTGGCGCTGGCCGACGCGTGGCGTCGTTAAACGCAGCTTTATGGATCCGGGCAGCAAGAAAGGCATCGATATCGGCGGCAGCTTGGGACAGCCGGTTTACGCGGCCGCTGCCGGAGATGTTGTCTACAGCGGCAATGGTCTGGTAGGTTATGGCAACCTCGTGATCATCAAGCACGACGATACATTTTTGAGCGCCTACGGCAACAACCGGCGTTTGCTCGTGAAGGAGGGCGAGCATGTCAAAGCGGGACAAATGATTGCGGAGATGGGGCAGACGGGCAAGGACGGTGCCGTGCTCCATTTCGAGATTCGCCAGGAAGGTAAACCAGTAGATCCGTTGCGATATCTGCCGAGGAAAACAAACTAAAGGACGGTGCGTATGGGTGACAATAATATGCATGCCGACGAGACCATCGCTGGGGATGAGTCGGAAGAGTATGTCGAGGCGAAGGAAGAAAGCGAAGAGGTCATGGAGCTGGGCGAAGATGCGGATGCGGTTGCCGATGACGGCGGCGCTCTGCAGGATTATACGCCGATGGCGGTTCCTGATGCGGAGCTCGATGCTACCCGCCTCTATCTGGGTGAAATCGGTTTCTCCCCTCTGCTGACGGCCGAAGAAGAGGTTTATTACGCGCGGCTTGCGCTGAAAGGTGTCGAAGCGGCGCGCAAGCGCATGATCGAAAGCAATCTGCGCCTGGTGGTCAAGATTGCCCGCCGTTATCTCCATCGTGGACTGCCGCTGCTGGACCTGATCGAAGAAGGCAACCTCGGTCTCATCCGTGCCGTGGAGAAGTTCGACCCCGAACGCGGTTTCCGTTTTTCCACCTACGCTACGTGGTGGATCCGCCAAACCATCGAGCGGGCCATCATGAACCAGACCCGCACCATCCGCCTGCCGATCCATGTGGTCAAGGAGATCAACGTCTATCTGCGCGCGGCCCGTCAGCTGACCCAACGCCTCGATCACGAACCCAGTCCGGAAGAGATCGCCGATATGCTGGACAGGCCGATCGACGACGTCAAGCACATGCTTGGGCTGAACGAGCGCGTCACTTCGGTGGATGTTCCTGTCGGCCGCGATGCGGACAAGTCGGTGCTCGACTCCATTCCTGATGAGAACAACCTCGACCCGGTGGAGCTGCTGCAGGACGACGACATGCGGGCCAAGATCGAACAGTGGCTCGACGATCTCACCGACAAACAGCGCGAGGTGGTGGAGCGCCGCTTCGGGTTGAACGGCCATGACGTGACGACGCTGGAAGAGGTGGGGCAGCAGATCGGCGTGACCCGCGAGCGGGTGCGTCAGATCCAGATCGAGGCGTTGAAACGGCTGCGCAAGATTATGGAGAGCCAGGGCTTCTTCAGCGATACCATCTGACGGTCAACGTTTACAAAGAATTATTCACCGCAAAGGCGCAAAGCGCGCAAAGAAGAATGCTGGGCAGGGCGGATACGAAGGCATGGTATGTCATTGACTGCCTTCACCCCGCAATAAGCGGTTCTTTTCCTTGCCCCGCAAGACTTTGCGTCCTTTGCGCCTTTGCGGTGGGTCTGTTTGCTTTTGCCTATTCCCCCAGTAACAGCGCGGCAACCACGCGCCGTCCTTCGCCGGCCAGCACGTTGTAGGTGCGGCAGGCCGCCCCCGTATCCATTACCTCGATGCCGATACCGTGTGCGGCCAGTGTCTGCAGGACGTCTTGCGCCGGAAAGCGAAACCGGGTGCCGGAACCCAGCAGTACCAGCTCCGGCTGCAGCGGCAGCAGGGCGGCGAGATGGTGCGGTTCCAGCTCATCCAGCTGCTGCGGCGGCCAGTCGCGCAGCAACTGGTCGGGGGCGATGACGAAGCTGCGGGTGAACACCTCGGTCAGGGGCAGCGGCCCGGCGTCGGTTTCCCCGTAGGACGGCGGCCGTCCGGCGACCGTGATTGCCTCGGCGCTATAGGCGCGGATGGTGTAGCCGCGGCTCTGCGTATCTTCGGTGACTTTCATTGAATTTCAGTCTGGGCAGGTACTTGCATTGCGTTGACAGTGTAAAATAGGCCCAGTAATGTTAGCAGCTTTAGTTTGGCCGGGGTGACAGCGCCTGTCGCCGGCCGACAACCGGCGCGCGGAATCACGGTCTTGATAGAAGATTTCCAGAGAATCAAGCGATTACCTCCCTATGTATTCGCCATAGTCACCGATCTCAAGCAGAAGGCCCGAGCGCGGGGCGAGGATATCATCGACTTCGGGATGGGCAATCCCGATCAGCCGACCCCGCCGCACATCGTCGACAAGCTGGTGGAGGCGGCCCAACGCGAGGACACCCACCGCTATTCGGTGTCCAAGGGGATCCCGCGTCTGCGCAAGGCGATCTGCGGCTGGTACAAGAAGCGCTTCGATGTCGATCTGGACCCGGACGGCGAGGCCATCGTCACCATCGGTTCCAAAGAGGGGTTGGCGCACCTGGCGCTGGCCACGGTAGGACCGGGCGATGCGGTGCTGGTGCCCAATCCCGCCTATCCGAGCCACCCTTACGGCTTCGTCATCGCCGGGGCCGACATCCGTCACGTGCCGATGGTCGAGGGCGTGGATTTTTTCGCCGAACTGGAGAAGGCGATCAAGGACTCCTGGCCCAAGCCCAAGTTCCTGCTGCTCAATTTCCCGGGCAATCCGACGGCGCAGTGCGTCGAGCTGGATTTCTTCGAGAAGATCGTCGCCATCTGCCGCGAGCACCAAATTTGGGTGATCCACGACCTGGCCTATGCCGACATCGTGTTCGACGGCTACGTCGCGCCCTCCATCATGCAGGTGCCCGGCGCCAAGGAGGTGGCGGTGGAGTTCTTCACCCTCTCCAAGAGCTACAACATGCCCGGCTGGCGCGTCGGCTTCATGGTCGGCAACAAGACGCTGGTGGGGGCGCTGGCGCGGATGAAGTCGTACCTCGACTACGGCATGTTCACGCCGATCCAGGTGGCGGCGATCACCGCGCTGGAAGGGCCGCAGGCGTGCGTGGGCGAGATCCGCGATATGTACCAGAAGCGTCGCGACGTGCTGTGCGAGGGGCTCAACGCCATCGGCTGGCAGGTCACGCCCCCCAAGGCGACCATGTTCGTCTGGGCGCCGATCCCCGAAGCCTACCGGCACCTCGGCTCGCTGGAATTCTCCAAGCGGTTGCTGGAGGAGGCGAAGGTGGCGGTCTCGCCGGGCATCGGCTTCGGCGCCTACGGCGACGACCACGTGCGCTTCGGCCTGATTGAAAACGAACACCGCACCCGTCAGGCGGTGCGCGGTATCCGCGAAATGTTTCGCAAGGACGGTTTGCTGTGAAATTGGTAAAACCCAACCAGGCGGACGGCGTACCCATGCTGCGCCCGGTCAACAAATCCGCCAAGCTGGCCAATGTCTGCTACGACATCCGCGGGCCGGTGATGGCGCGCTCCAAGCAGATGGAGGAGGAGGGGCACCGCATCATCAAGCTGAACATCGGCAACCCCGCCTCGTTCGGCTTCGAGGCGCCCGACGAGATCATCCGCGATGTGATCCACAACCTGCCGGCGGCCTCGGGCTACTCCGATTCCAAGGGGCTGTTCTCCGCGCGCAAGGCGATCATGCACTACACCCAGGAGAAGAAGATCGCCGGTGTGCAGCTGGAGGATATCTACGTCGGCAACGGCGTTTCGGAACTGATCGTGATGGCGATGCAGGCGCTGCTCGACGACGGCGACGAAGTCCTGGTGCCGGCGCCGGACTATCCGCTGTGGACCGCCGCCGTCGCCCTCGGCGGCGGCCGGGCGCGCCACTACATCTGCGACGAGCAGGCGGGCTGGCTGCCGGACCTGGACGACATCCGCGCCAAGATCACGCCCAACACCCGCGCCATCGTCATCATCAATCCCAACAATCCGACCGGCGCGGTCTATCCCGATGCGATGCTGCTGGAGCTGGTGGAGATTGCGCGCCAGCACCAGCTCATCGTCTACGCCGACGAGATCTACGACAAGGTGCTGTACGACGAGGTGCAGCATACCTCCATCGCCTCACTGGCCGACGACGTACTGTTCGTCACCTTCAACGGCCTCTCCAAGAACTACCGCGCCGCCGGCTACCGCGCCGGCTGGCTGGTGGTCTCCGGCGACAAGCGCCACGCAGGCGACTACATCGAAGGGCTGACCATGCTCGCCTCGATGCGGCTCTGCTCCAACGTGCCGGCGCAGCACGCGATCCAGACGGCGCTGGGCGGCTATCAGAGCATCAACGACCTGGTGATGCCGGGCGGCCGTCTGTACCGCCAGCGCGAATACACCTACGAGGCGCTCAACGCCATCCCCGGCGTCTCGTGCGTGAAACCGCAGGGAGCGATGTACGCCTTCCCGCACCTCGATCCCAAGCTCTATCCCATCGACGACGACCGGCAGTTCATCCTCGAACTGCTGGAGGCGGAGAAGGTGCTGGTGGTGCAGGGGACCGGATTCAACTGGCCGCAGCCGGACCACCTGCGGCTGGTGTTTCTGCCCAATCTCGACGAGATGACCGAGGCGCTGACCCGTTTCGCCCGGTTCCTCGATCAATACCGCAAACGCCATCAGGGCGGTTGAACCAAGAACAACAGAAAGCAGGATAAAGTTGCTATGAACCCCGTCAAAGTAGGATTGCTGGGCCTCGGTACCGTCGGTGGCGGCACCGTCAATGTGTTGAAGCGTAACGCCGAGGAGATCGCGCGCCGTGCCGGCCGCGGCATCGTCATCACCCAGGCCGCGGCGCGCGACATCGCCAAGGCGCGTATCTGCGATACCACCGGCATCACCCTCACCACCGATCCCCGCGAGGTGGTGGACAATCCGGAGATCGAGATCGTCGTCGAACTGATCGGCGGCGACGGCCTGGCGCGCGAGATGGTCACCCGCGCCATCGCCAACGGCAAGCACGTGGTGACCGCCAACAAGGCGCTGATCGCCAAGCACGGCAACGAGATCTTCGCCCTGGCGCAGCAGAAGGGGGTGACGGTGGCGTTCGAGGCGGCGGTGGCCGGCGGCATTCCCATCATCAAGGCGATCCGCGAAGGGTTGGCCGCCAACCGCATCGAGTGGCTGGCAGGCATCATCAACGGCACCGGCAACTTCATCCTCACCGAGATGCGCGACAAGGGCCGCGACTTCGCCGACGTGCTGGCGGAGGCGCAGCGGCTGGGCTACGCCGAGGCCGATCCCACCTTCGACGTGGAGGGGATCGACGCGGCCCACAAGCTGACCATCCTGGCGGCCATCGCCTTCGGCGTTCCGCTGCAGTTCGACAAGGTCTATACCGACGGTATCACCCACATCACCCGCGAGGACGTGGCCTACGCCGAACAGCTCGGCTACCGCATCAAGCATTTGGGCATCGCGCGCCGCACCAACGGCGGTATCGAGCTGCGCGTCCATCCGACCCTGATCCCGCAGCGTCGCCTCATCGCCAACGTCGACGGCGTGATGAACGCGGTGCTGGTGAAGGGCGACGCGGTAGGTCCGACGCTGTATTATGGCGCCGGCGCCGGCGCCGAGCCGACCGCCTCGGCGGTGGTGGCCGACCTGGTGGACGTGGTGCGCGCCTTGACCACCGATCCGGGCAACCGGGTGCCGCACCTGGCGTTCCAGCCCGATGCGCTGCACGACATCCCGATCCTGCCGATGGAAGAGGTGAAGACCGCCTACTATCTGCGCCTGCAGGCGGAGGATCGGCCGGGTGTGCTGGCCGACGTCACCCGCCTGCTGGGCGACGCCGACATCAGCATCGAGGCGGTGATCCAGAAGGAGCCGGCCGAGGGCGACAGCACGGTGCCGGTGATCCTGCTGACCCGGCGCGTGCTGGAGCGGCAGATGAATCAGGCCATCGCCGCCATCGAGGCGCTGGACGCCATCCACCGGCCGGTGATGCGGATGCGGGTGGAGAGCCTTAAATAACTGAACAGTGACAGGTGGCGCATGGCGCCGCATGGATAGTAATCAAGTTGCAAGTTGCAAGTGACAAGCGAATGAGTGCGCTTCGCGCACGATGTTCAAATCAACACGAGCGCAGCGAGAACGTTCACTTGTAACTTGTCACTTGTAACTTGCCACTTAATCGATTGACGTAGAGGACATTATGACTTTTCGTAGCCGCTATACCGGTCTCATCGACCGCTACCGGGACCGCCTGCCGGTGCACGACGACACCCGCATCATCAGCTTGGGCGAGGGCAACACGCCCCTGATCCGGCTGCACAACATCCCGCGCATGATCGGCAAAGAGGTCGACATCTACGTCAAGTACGAAGGGCTCAACCCCACCGGCTCGTTCAAGGACCGCGGCATGACCATGGCGGTGACCAAGGCGGTGGAAGAGGGTTCCAAGGCGATCATCTGCGCCTCCACCGGCAACACCTCCGCCGCCGCCGCCGCCTACGCCGCGCGCGCCGGTATCACCTGTTTCGTGCTGATCCCCGAGGGCAAGATCGCCCTGGGCAAGCTGGCCCAGGCGATGATCCATGGCGCCGTGGTCATCCAGATCAAGGGCAACTTCGACGCCGGCATGCAGCTGGTCAAAGAGGTGGCCCAGGAGGCGCCGGTGACCATCGTCAACTCGATCAATCCGTTCCGCCTGCAAGGGCAGAAGACCGCCGCCTTCGAGATCGTCGAGGAGCTGGGCACCGCCCCGGACTTCCACTGCATCCCGGTGGGCAACGCCGGCAACATCACCGCGCACTGGATGGGTTACACCGAGTATCGCGACCACGGCATCGTCAACAACACGCCGCGCATGGTGGGCTACCAGGCCGCCGGCGCCGCGCCGTTCATGCGCGGCCACATGGTCGACAACCCCGAGACCGTCGCCACCGCCATTCGCATCGGCCATCCCCAGAGCTGGGACAAGGCGTGGAAGGTACAGAAGGAGTCCAACGGCTGGTTCGACGAGTGTACCGACGACGAGATCCTGGCCGTGCGCAAGACACTGGCGGAGAGGGAGGGGGTATTCTGCGAACCGGCCTCCGCCACCTCCCTGACCGGCGCCCTGCGCGATATCGAGTCGGGCAAGATCCCCGAGGGCAGCAAGGTGGTCTGTACCCTCACCGGCCACGGTCTGAAGGATCCGGATACCGCCATCAAGCAGAGCACCTCGCCGATGCTCACCATCGAGGCCAAGCTCGATGCGGTGAAACAGGCGATTCTGGCCAACATGGCGTAATGTCGAAGGGGCCCGCAAGGGCCTTTTCGCTGTGGGCACTATCATGATTGCGGCGACACTGGAACTGATCCTGCCGCCCTGGCCCAACGACACCGACCGACCGCTGCCGCTGCTGGCGGCGCTGCTGCGGCGGGCCGAACGCAGGGACGGCTGGCCGACCGGTGCCGCAGCGCGCCTGCTGGCCCGCTGCGGCTGTGCCGATGACGGCGAGCCGCCGCTGGCGCCGCTGTGCTGCCTGGCCGACGGCGGTGACCCCGCGGACGCCTATTGGCTGCGTGCCGATCCGGTCCATCTCGCCGCCGATCAGGACAGGCTCTATCTGGCCGCGACCGCCGAGACGCTGGCGATTGCTCAAGAGGATGCCACGCAGCTGGCGCAGGAGTTCAACACGCTGTTCCAGCCCGACGGCTGGCAGCTGGTTCCGCTCACCGCGACGCGCTGGTACCTGCGTTGCGACCATGTCCCCGCCATCACCACCACGGCGCCGCAAGCGGCCCTCGCCCGCGACATCCGGCCGCTGCTGCCCAAGGGCGCGGACGCCATGGCGTGGCACGCGATGCTGAACGAGGTGCAGATGCTGTTTCACGCCAGCGGCGTCAGCGCCAGCCGCGCCGCGCGGAACCTGCCGGCCATCAACAGTCTCTGGCCCTGGGGCGGCGGTCGCCTGCCGCAACGCTGCGATGTTCCGTGGCAGCGGGTTTACGCCGACGACTGCACGGCCCGCGGTTTGGCCGTGCTGGGCGGGCGGCCGTGGTCGCCGTTGCCCGCCGATCTCGGGACGGTGCTGGACGGGGACACTCCGGCACTGGTGGTGCTCGATGCCCATGGGGGCGACTGGGCGCAGCTGGAGCGCGACTGGTTCGTGCCGCTGCGCGCTGCCTTGCGTTCCGGCCGCCTGGATTCCCTGGTGCTGCATCTGCCGGGTAGCGGCGCCAGCTATCGCCTCGATCGCACGCTGTTGCGCCGTTGGTGGCGTGACCTGTTTGGCAAGGGAAGACCATGACCGGCTCTGCGCCACCACCGCGCCGCATTGTGCGCCGCCCCGCCGCAGCGGAGGCGCCGGCCTTGGGGGCGGCATTCCCGCCGTTGCTGGCACGGGTCTTCGCCCAGCGCGGTATTCACGCGGCCGAGGAGTTGCAGCACACGCTCGATCGGTTGCCGTCGTATACCCTGCTGCGCGGTGTCGAGCGGGCGGTGGCGCTGCTGACGGCGGCGCTGCACCAGCGGCAGCGCATCCTGGTGGTGGGGGACTTCGACGCCGACGGCGCCACCAGCACCGCGGTCGCGGTGCGGGCCCTGCGCGCCATGGGGGCTGCTCACGTGGACTTCCTGGTGCCCAATCGCTTCGAATATGGCTACGGTCTGACGCCGGAGATCGTGGCCGTGGCCATGGAGCGGCGGCCCGACCTGATCGTCACCGTGGACAACGGCATCTCCAGCCTGGACGGGGTGGCGGCGGCCCAGGCGCGCGGCGTCAAGGTGCTGGTCACCGACCATCACTTGCCGGGCGCGCTGCTGCCGCCGGCCGATGCCATCGTCAATCCCAACCAACCGGATGACGCCTTTCCGGCCAAGTCGCTGGCCGGCGTCGGCGTGATCTTCTATGTGATGCTCGCCCTGCGTGCCGCGCTGCGGGAACAGGGCTGGTTCGCCGAGCGGCAATTGCCGGACCCCAATCTGGCGCAATGGCTGGATCTGGTCGCCCTCGGCACGGTGGCCGATGTGGTGCCGCTGGAACAGACCAACCGGATCCTGGTGGCGCAGGGACTGGCGCGCATTCGCGCCGGCAGCGCCTGCGCCGGCATCGAGGCGCTGTTGGCGGTGGGCGGGCGGCAGCGGGAACGACTGGTCGCCGCGGATCTGGGGTTCGCCGTGGGGCCGCGGTTGAACGCCGCGGGGCGGATGGACGACATGAGCCTCGGTATTCGCTGTCTGTTGAGCGACGATCCCGGCGAAGCGCGCGCCCTGGCGGCGCAGTTGGACGCGCTCAATCGCGAACGCCGCACGGTCGAGGATGAGATGAAGGAGCAGGCGCTGGCGCTGCTCGAACGGATGCATCTGGATGGGGCCGGTCTGCCGGTGGGGCTCTGTTTGTACGATCCCGCGTGGCATCAGGGGGTGATCGGTATCCTCGCCTCGCGCATCAAGGACCGATTGCATCGTCCGGTGATCGTGTTTACCGACGGCGACGGCGACGAAATCAAGGGGTCGGCGCGCTCCGTCAGCGGGCTGCATATCCGTGACGCGCTGGATGCCATCGCCGCGCACCATCCGGGTCTGCTGGTGCGGTTTGGCGGTCACGCAATGGCCGCCGGGCTAACCCTCCGGCGTGACTCGCTGGCGCTGTTCCGGGCCGCCTTCGAACAGGAGGTGACGCGGCTGCTGGGTGGCGCGGCGCCGCAGGGGGAGATCCGGAGCGATGGCGAACTGCAGCCGGACGAGGCGAATCTGGCGCTGGCGGAGCAGTTGCGCTATGCGGCGCCCTGGGGACAAGGGTTCCCGGAGCCGCTGTTCGACGGGGTGTTCGATATCGTGCAGCAACGGGTGGTGGGCGAACGGCACTTGAAGCTGGTGTTGCGCTGGCCGGGGGGAGGGCAGGCGGTGGATGCCATCGCATTCAACGCGGATGTCGGGCGCTGGCAACGCTATCAGGGGGCGGTACGGGCGGCGTATCGGCTGGATGTCAACGAGTTCCGCAACCGCCGCACACTGCAAATGGTCGTGGAATACATGGAACCGGCCGGTCATCAAGCCGGTTAATTACTCAGCGGTTCGGTACGAGATTGACGCTGGGCGCCAGAGGCGGTATTTTCCTAACATAAAAACATAACAATCGCGGTCGTAA
>CAYQWR010000045.1:0-6258 GCA_964421235.1 uncultured Thiohalomonas sp.
TACGGCAAGGTATCCCCATGAACGATATCCGCAAGAATCAGCGCAAACCTCTGTTGTCGACGGCCGTGCCGTTGCCGCGACACGCCCTATGAAAGCCCGCTTCGCCCAACTCGCGATTGGCCAGTCCTTCGTCCATCAAGGCGAGAACTTCACCAAGATCAACTCGCTGCTGGCGCGCAACGAAGGCAGCAACAAACAACAACTGGTGCCGCGCTCGACCATGGTCGAAGTCGCGGAACCGGCGCCCGCGGCCGGCGGCGGCGTTCCCACCTGGGACCAGGTCCGCGACGCCTTCGAGCGCTATTACGTCGCCAGCGTCACCTGCGTGGAGGCCGTCGCGGGCGAGGATGACCAAGGCGCCGCGGAACAGGCAAAAGAGACGCTGGCCCAGGCGCGCCGCCGCTTTCTCGACACCCTGCCGGACTAACGCCGCCCGCCCGTTTGCGCCGGCCGTCCAGCCGCGCTAGGATGCTGCGGTCCCGTTCGCGGGCACACAACCTAACCACACTTATTCTCAGGGCAGGGTGCAATTCCCGACCGGCGGTAACTCCTGGCAGTAACGGGAGGAGCCCGCGAGCGCCCGTCGCAAGACGGGGTCAGCAGATCCGGTGCGAAACCGGGGCCGACGGTAACAGTCCGGATGGAAGAGGATAAGACAGTTGCCGGTCCCGACCGTCGCGTCGGCGCCGCCTACCCTGTCGTCCGGCGTTTTTCCGCGCCGGCCAATTCCCGCTATTGCCCTGATTCTGGCGCGCTGAAAGGAGCTGACCATGAATCAGAACAGTAAGAGCCACACCTCGCTGCTGCAACGCTTCGGCGATCCCCAACTACGCGTCGAACGCGCCCTCGCCGCACTGCGTGACGGCGGCGGCGTGCTGCTGGTCGACGACGAGGAGCGTGAAAACGAAGGCGATCTCATCTACGCCGCGGAACACATCACCAGCGCCCAGATGGCGCTGATGATCCGCGAGTGCAGCGGTATCGTCTGCCTCTGCCTGCCCGATGACGCCGTGCGCCGGCTGCAATTGCCGATGATGGTAGGCGACAACACCAGCCGCAACGGCACCGCCTTCACCGTCTCCATCGAGGCCCGGAACGGGGTCACCACCGGCGTCTCGGCGGCGGACCGCGTCACCACCATCCGCACCGCCATCCACGCGGAGTGCCGACCCGACGACCTGGCCCGCCCCGGCCACGTCTTTCCGCTGCGCGCCCAGCCCGGCGGCGTCTTCAGCCGCCGCGGCCACACCGAGGGCACCGTCGATCTGATGCACCTTGCCGGCCTGACACCGGCCGGCGTGTTGTGCGAACTGACCAATGCCGACGGCACCATGGCGCGGCTGCCGGAGATCGTGGCATTCGCCGAGCGGCACGGGATGCCGGTGTTGAGCATTGAGGACCTGGTGGCCTACCGCCGGGCGCTGCTGGAAAGAACCGGCTGACGAACAGGCGGGGCGCAGCGTCAAACGCGCCCCGCCATTCGCCCAATGACGAACAAAATGCACAATAATTACAATCAGTTAAAAAGGCTCCCCGGAGTGCATCAATGACGGCGGCGGTCATTCTCCCCGCACCGACGCTGAAACCGCGTCGCGCCGGCACCGCCAAAGACCGCAAAGTCCTTGACTTGCCATAAGAATTTCTTGGTATTGCAAAGATTATTGGCGTATAGTGGTTGCGCTGCGGCGTACGGTGGCGGTAGCACAGTTTAGGGCGTCCCGTTTCGCGGTACCTCCCAAACCCCTTCCGCCCACCACCTGCATGCGACACTCTAGTTCATCGTTTTGAGGTATAGATTGAAATGGCTACTGGCACTGTGAAATGGTTTAACGAGTCCAAGGGTTTCGGCTTCATCTCCCAGGACAACGGCGGCGAAGACGTGTTCGTGCACTTCAGCGCTATCCAGGGTTCCGGCTTCAAGACCCTGGCCGAAGGTCAGAAGGTGAGCTTCGACCTGCAGAAAGGCCCGAAGGGCCCGCAGGCCAGCAACGTCGTTGCCCAATAAGCTGCGTTCGTTGTAGACGCCGCAAAACCCCGCCGCAAGGCGGGGTTTTTGTTTGTGCGCCTGGCGGCGTCCCGAACTTCCCGCCGACGCAGTCGGCCTGCATGCGCCGGCAGTCGAACCCCGACATCGCGTGCAACTGCCGCACCTTGCAGCGGTTACCGAACTCCCCCGCAATCGTAGCCTCGTTGCCCGAGGGATGAGGCGGCAAGCAGTTACGGAACCATCCTGACCAGCTTGAAGCGGCCGTTTTCCGCGACCGTGGTGACGGTGCGAAAGTGGGCGCGCGCAATCCGTTCGATGGGGATGAAGGCGTTGGTGACGAAGAGCGCCATGCCGTCGCCCGCAGTGAGGCGCCGCGCCGCCGCGACAAACCGCGCTGTCAGATCCCGTTCGACCCCGAACCCCTGGTGGAACGGCGGATTGCACAGCACCAAATCGAAACGCTCGTCGATCCCCTCGCCGCAATCGGCGGCGCGCACCTCGGCGGCCGCCCCCTGTGCCGCCAGATTGCGCGCGCAAGCCGCCACCGCCGCGGCGTTGTTGTCGGAGGCGACGATGCGCTGCGGCGCAAACAACCGTTGGGCGTGCACCGACAGATAGCCGTAACCGCAGCCGAGGTCGCAGACGCTTCGCGGCGTGCGCTCCCCCGCCAACGCCGCCAGATGGCGTACCAGCAGGGCGCTCCCCTCATCCACCTTGTCCCAACCGTAGAGGCCCGGCTTGCTGAAAAAGAGAAGCTCGTCCTCACGCACCGCCGGGCGCAGCAGCGGGTACACCTTGTCGTCGAGAGGCGCGGCCGGTGCCGGACCGCGGGTGATCACCGCCAGATAGGCGGCGCCCGTCTTCTTGTACAGCAGTTCGCCGCCCAGACAGCGGGCGGCGTGTTGCGCGTAGCTCTTGATGCCCTGTTGCTTGCCGCCGGTCAGCAGCAGGCGACCGCCGGGCGCCAGCCGCCCGGCGGCGGCGTTCACCACATGGTGCACCACCGGCTTTTCCTTGGCGAGGCGCAGGAATACCGCGTCCAGCCCCTGTTCCGGCCAGGGTGAAAAATCGAAATCGGAGAAGTGTGCATCCCAACCGGCGGCCCCCATCGCCTGAGCGACATCGACCCGGTTGCTGAGCACCGCCACGGAGGCGTTGGGGGCCAGCGCCTCAGTGCCGACGCCGTGCTCGTCCAGCACCCACAGCGCCGGCGCGCGCTGCGCGGCGATCAGGGGCAACAGCAGGGCGAAGGCGGGATCGCCGCTCATCGCAACAGCTCGATCTCGCCGGCCGACAGCGCGCGGTACTGACCCGGCTCCAGCACCGGGTCCAGCGCCACCCCGCCGATGGCCTCGCGATGCAGGGTCAGCACGCGATTGCCCAGTGCCGCGAACATGCGCTTGACCTGGTGATAGCGCCCCTCGCGCAGCGTCACCCGCACCACGGTCGGCGCCACCGCCTCAAGCTCGGCGGGAAGCGTGGGCCGCGTCTCGCCGCGCAACAACAAACCGGTGCGAAAACGGGCCGCGGCCTCGTCCGTCAACGGTTCCGCCAGAATGGCCCGGTAGCGCTTGTCCTGATGACGTCGCGGCGCCGTGATGCCGTGCGACCACTGGCCGTCGTCGGTCAGCAGCACCAGGCCGGTGGTGTCGATGTCGAGCCGGCCCACGGGATGCAGCATGTCGCGGTGCGGCTCGTCCAGCAGCGACACCACGGTGGGGTGACGGGCATCTTCCGTGGCGCTGACCACGCCTGCCGGTTTGTTGAGCATGAAATAGCGGAAGCCCGGCGCCGCCAGCGGCCGGCCGTCAAGTTCCACGCGACTGTTCCCGTTCACCGCGGTATCGGCCGCCGTCACCACGTTGCCGTCCACGCTTACCGCACCGCAGCGCAGCAACCGCCGCACCGCACTGCGCGACAGGCCGCTGCTCTGGCTGACGAAACGATCCAGGCGCACCGCTACGCCCCGGCGCCGTATAGAGTGTGTGAAGATCGGACCATCGCAATGCAACCTGTCGCTGATAGGGTGAAGCCGACGGCGCCGCACGGCGGGCGCCCGGAGGATGGCGGGAGATTACCACGAATTCGCCGCGCACCCGGCGCCGGCGCGCCGCGTTTTGTGCGGCATTGCGCAGTCGCCATACCGCCGTCTACCCGTATAATGGACAGTGACTTTACCAGCCAGCGCGAAATTCGAAGAAAAAAAATCTTAACCCCGGGCCACGGATATTGTATGGCGGCATCGAGCCGCCGCCTCCGCTTTTGCTATCGCGTCCCGGTGCACCCGGGTATTCCGTGGTTGAGGCTTTTTGCTCTTGAATTTTGCGACGGCTCCCACTAACGACGGTGTCCCATGGAATTCAAAGATTATCTGCGTGTTCTCGCCGGCAACGACGGCTCCGACCTCTACCTCAGCACCGGCGCCCCGCCCTGCGCCAAATTCCACGGCACCCTCAAACCGCTGGACAAGATACCGCTCAAACCGGGCGATGTGCGCGCCATCGCCGAGACGGTGATGAACGAGGAGCAACGCCAGGCGTTCGAGCATGCGCTGGAGATGAATCTCGCCATCTCCGAATCCGGCATCGGCCGTTTTCGCGTCAACATCTTCAAACAGCGCAACGAAGTGTCGATGGTGGTGCGCAACATCAAGACCGAAATCCCGCGCATGACCGATCTCGATCTGCCGGCGATCCTCGCCGAGGTGATCATGGTCAAGCGCGGTCTGCTCCTGTTCGTCGGCGGCACCGGTTCCGGCAAGTCCACCTCGCTGGCGGCGCTGATCGACCACCGCAACGCCAACAGCCCCAACGGCGGCCACATCATCACCATCGAGGACCCCATCGAGTTCATCCACCCGCACAAGCGCTGCATCGTCAATCAGCGCGAGGTGGGCGTGGATACCATCTCCTTCCAGGAGGCCCTGAAGAACACTCTGCGCCAGGCCCCCGACGTGATCCTGATCGGCGAGATCCGCGACCGCGAGACCATGGAGCACGCCCTGGCCTTCGCCGAGACCGGCCACCTGGCCATCTCGACCCTGCACGCCAACAACTCCAACCAGGCGCTGGATCGCATCATCAACTTCTTCCCCGAAGAGCGCCGCCCGCAGCTGCTGCAGGACCTCTCTTCCAATCTCCGTGCATTCGTCTCGCAGCGCCTGGTCCCCACCGTCGACGGCAAACGCAAGGCGGCGGTGGAGATCCTGCTCGGCTCGCCCACCATCCAGGAGTTGATCAAGCGCGGCGAGATGAGCGGCATCAAGGAGGTGATGGAGAAGTCGGAACCCATCGGCATGCAGACCTTCGACGGCGCGCTGTTCAAACTCTACAAGGCCGGCCATATCACCCTGGACGAAGCGCTCAAGAACGCCGACTCCCCCAACAACCTGCGCCTGCGCATCAGTTTGAGCGAAAAGGGCGAAGCGGCCGTCCATAGCGCCGGCAGTGAATCCGGCGGCATTAATCTCAGCCTGGAGACGGTCGAAGAGGAGCAGGAGATGGAGCAGCTCCCGACCAGCGGCGAAGCGAAATTCGCACTGCCCGAGGAGTAGCGCTCCTTCGTCCCCCTGCGCCGCTGACCACGGCAACCCGCCATCACCCACCGGCCCTGGCCGCTCACCGAAGTGAGCGGCCACTATACATTCATCCGTCTATCCTTTTTGCGCGCCAGCCTATTCTTGACTAATTTACTCTGCATTTCTATTGTTAGGTTATAGAACCTGTGTGGAGTACCCCTCAAGGAGGTTCACAATGCAACGGCGACTCTATTTCCTGTTCCCCGACGAAGTGCACGCGCGCCACGCCGTCGACACCCTGCTCGACGAAATCGGCATCGACGCCCGTCACGTCCACGCCCTGACCCGCGACGAAACCGGCATCGCCCGCCTGCCACGTCCGACCGCGCGGCAGCGGAACAACACCGCCGCACGCACCGAGACCTGGGTGTGGAACGGCAATCTCTGGCTGTTTACGCTGGCACTGATGCTGTTCGTGGTCGCACTGGTTTCGGGTGTGGGCATATTGGCCGTGGTGACGCTGGCGATCATGATCGCCACCTTCGTCATCGGCTTCCTGTTTACCAGCCACGTACCCCAGGCCCAGCTCGATCAGTTTCATGACGCCATCGCCCACGGCGAGGTGGTCATCATGCTTGATGTACCGCGCCCCCGGGTGAAAGAGGTGGAGGACTACATGCACCGCCGTCACCCCGAAGCGGTGGTCGGTGGCGTCAGCTGGAGCATCGACGCCTTCGGCCTGTAATGTGCGGCG
>CAYQWR010000045.1:6268-15550 GCA_964421235.1 uncultured Thiohalomonas sp.
GCATCGAGGCGTGCCTGGACGCCTCGTCTCCCCGTGTTTCACTCGGCCGATAAGGCCGATACCAACACCCCCACGGAGTCCTCCCATGGCCAAGCAACATACCGTGTCTCTGCTGATGAGCGAATTCGTCACCCATGACGTCAAGCGGTTCGTGGTGACGCGGCCGGACGGGCTCGACTACCGTCCCGGCCAGGGGGTGGAGCTGGCCGTCGACGAACCCGGATGGCGGGACAAAGGACGGCCCTTCACCCCCACTTCGCTGCTCAACGACGGCGTGCTGGAGTTCACCATCAAGCGCTACCCGGATCACCAGGGCGTCACCGACAAATTGCACATGCTCACGGCGGGGGCGCCGCTGCTGATGTCGGCGCCGTTCGGCGCCATTCAGTATCAGGGCCGCGGCACGTTCATCGCCGCCGGTGCCGGCATCACGCCGTTTCTGGCGATCCTGCGCGAACTGGCGACTACCGACAAACTGGCCGGTCATCGATTGATCTTCAGCAACAAGACCCCCGCCGACGTGATCTGCGGCAAGGAACTGGTCGACTACCTCGGCGACCGTTGCCTGTTGCTGTGCACCCGTAAAAGCGACTGCCACTGCGGTTCCGCGCGCGTCGACAAGGCGTTTCTGCAACGGCAGATCGGCGACTTCGGCCAGCACTTCTACGTCTGCGGCCCGCCGCCGTTCGTACGTGCGGTCAACGGCGCGCTCACCGAACTTGGGGCGACGCCGAGTTCTCTGGTATTCGAAAAGTAGCGGTCGGCCAACGGAAGGGGCGCGTGACCATGAACACCGGTTATCGAATCCTCGCATCACTGGCCCTGCTGTTCACGATTCACGCCGCGACCGCCGCGCCGGCGGTCCGCTACACCATCGACCAGACGGTGATCAAGATGCAACTGGCGCCCGGCGTCTCGCCGGATGATGCCGCCCAGGCCCTGCAATCGAAGGCGATCGATCTCAACATGAAGCTGGTGGCCCACGAACCGCTGTCGAAACAGCTGGCGGCGATGGGCATCAAATCGGGGCGTCTCGACATCTTCCAGTTCTGCAACCCGGCCGACGCCCATGCGATGGTGGTCTACGATCCGGTGTTCGCCGCCTACATGCCGTGCCGCATCGCCCTGGTGGAGGACAGGCAGGGCCGCTACTGGCTGGAGATGATCAACCTCGACATGCTGATCGACAACACCCACCTGCCGCCGCAACAGAAGGCCATCGCCAACCGCATCAACCACATGCTGATGACCATCATGAAGGCCGGGGTCAACGGTGACTTCTGATGAAGCCGCCGTCCACATCGACGAGGCTTACAAACCATCTCAAAATTCAAAACCACAGGCTCTTAACCACGGGGAATATAGAGGGCATTGGGCCTGGATGGTCGGCGGTATCGGCGTCAATTCCCCGTGTCCTCCGTACCCAAAGGGCATAAATGTTCCCCGTGGTTCGCGCTTGTCTTCGATATCCAGGCGCCAGGTTCTACTTACCCCTTTGGGTCTTATCCCGCCGCACCGTATCGGCCGACGGGCCGTAGCCGCCGAGATGCGGCGCCGTCATATTGATGAAGCTCTGATGATGGGACGAGGCATGGCGCAGATTGTTGTAGACCATGATCTTCGCGTAGTCCTCGATCACCACCCAGAACAGGCAGTAGATCCAGATCAGCCCGATGTAGCTCCACGGGATCGGCGTGATCATGAAGCCGAAACCGGCAATGAGCGCGGCGACGATCTGCGTCCCGAGAATGGCGAACAGCAGCAGCGGCGCCGGAAACGGCCGGGTCAGGAACGGCCGTCGGGTGCGCGCGACAAACAGGGTCAGGTGGCCGGCAACGGAGAGCTTGAGGAAGATGATGGTCTGCAACTGGGCCAGCCCCACCCCCATCACGCTCTTGGCCAGATAGAGCAGCAGGAAGGTCTCGGCCACGCCGATCAGGCCGAGTACCGTGGCGAGGGTCAGAACATGAGGCATCTGCCAGCGCACCGGTTTGGGATCCAGCCAGGTGTTGTCCTTGGCGATGGCCATGATCGGGATGTCGTTGAGCAGCGCCAACAGGATGATCATGATCGCGGTCATCGGATAGAAGTTGTAGGCCAGCATCGCCAGCACCATGAACAGCATGATGCGTACCGTCTCGATCACCCGGTAGATGGCATAGGAGTTCATGCGCTCGAAGATGCGCCGCGCCTCCTCCACCGCACTGACGATGGTCGACAGGCCCGGCGCGGTCAGGACCAGGGCGGCCGCCGCCCGGGCCGCGTCGGTGGCACCGCTCACGGCGATGCCGACGTCGGCCTGCTTGAGCGCCGGGGCGTCGTTCACGCCGTCGCCGGTCATCGCCACCAGGTGGCCGCGCTCCTGCAGCGCCTTGACGATGGCATATTTGTGTTCGGGAAAGACCTGGGCAAAGCCGTCGGCGTTTTCGATGCGTTCGGAGACATCGGAGAGAGGCCCCTGTGCCGCCGCCTCGGCCAGCAGATCGCCGGCCAGGTGGATATCAGTGCCGAGATTGAGCTGCCCGGCGATCTCACGCGCGATGGCGACATTGTCGCCGGTGACCATCTTCACCTCGATACCGTGCTCCATGGCATGCTGAATGGTCTCGCGGGAATCCTCACGCGGCGGGTCGAACAGCGGCAGGATACCGAGGAAGCGCCAGTTACCGGCGGCATCGGTACGCGCCACGCCGAGGGTGCGGAACCCTTTGACGGCCAGGTCATGGATGATCTTGTCGGCGCGGCGGGTCGCCTCTCCGTCAACGTCGGCCAGTTCCAGGATGACCTGGGGCGCCCCCTTGGTCACCTTGAAGCGCTGACCGTCGGCGCCGGTGATCTCCGCCTCGGTACGCTTGCTGACCGGGTCGAAGGGTACGAAGCGACCCTGGGTATAGGCATCGAGGACTTTGGCATCGTGCAGTCCGCCGAGCACCGCCAGATCGATGGCGTCCTTGTCCTCGGCCTTGGAGGCGAGCGCGCCCGCCAGGATCACCTCCTGGGCATCGGCGGCCTCGAACACCTCCGGTTCACCCAGGGTGAGCTTGTTCTGCGTCAGTGTGCCGGTCTTGTCCGAACACAATACGTCGATGCCGGCCATCTCCTCGATGGACTGCAGGCGCGAGACGATGGCCTTCATCTTCGACAGCGCCAGCGCCCCCACCGCCATGGTCACCGACAATACCGCCGGCATCGCCACCGGGATGGAGGCCACCGTGAGGATCAGGGCGAACTGCACCAGTTCGAGCCAGGGCATACCGCGGTGCAGCTGCACGATGGTCAGCAGCGCGACCAGCCCCAGGCTCAGATAGATCAGATAGTCGCCGATGGCCAGCACCGCCTTCTGGAAGTGGGACGCCGCCCCCGCCTTCTGCACCAGCTTGGCGGTGCGGCCGAAGAAGGTGTCGGAGCCGGTGCCCGTGACCAGGGCCACCATCTCCCCCTGTTTGGCCACCGACCCGGAGTAGACCACCTGTCCCACCTTCTTGTCCTGGGGCAGCGACTCGCCGGTCAGGGCGGACTGATCCACCGACAGGTATTCGCCCTCCAGCAATTTGGCATCCGCCGGGATGATGTCCCCCAGACGCAGGCGCACGATGTCGCCGGGCACCAGTTCCGCCGCATCGATCTCGCCCCACTGCCCGTCACGCAACGTGCGCGCCTTGAGCGCCAGCTGATTCTTCAATGCATCAAGCGCGTTGGCCGCCTTGAACTCCTGCCAGAAACCGACCACGGCGTTGAAAGCCAACAGCACCATGATGATGATGAGGTCTTCCCAATGGCGGACCAGCGCCGACAAGATGGCGGCCACCTCGATCATCCACGGGATCGGTCCCCAGAAATAACGCAGGAACTTGACCAGCGGACTGACCTTCTTCTCCTCCAACGCATTGCGCCCGACCTGCGCCAGGCGGGTCCGCGCCTCTTCGCCACTTAGTCCGTGTGCGGAACTCTGCAATTGTTGGAACAGCGCTTCAGGATCAAGCTTTTCGGCATTCTCTGTTTCGATGCTTTGAATCATGGGACGATTCCTTGTAGAAAAATCCTATTATTTCCAGACACAACGTCGAACCACTCGACGAAACACGGTGTTCCGCGACGAACAAAGCAAATGTCAGCGGCGGATCAAAACGCGTAGCTGCACCGGCCGATGGTAGAAACTTCACGATGGAATAACGATGCCCTGGTTGCGTCGGTACCGATGACGGGAAACCGCGACGATGATACACGGGCATCCTCATACATAAGGTGGCGCATGATGCGTGTCGTCGCAAGCCGGTCATCAACATCACACAGATTTGACGATCACATCTGGCCCGCTACCGATCACGGCGACCCGGCGCCCTCCCCGATCAATCGGACAACCGTCGCCCCCCTATGTTCAAGGCGACATCCGTCCGCTCGGGTCCCGCCGTCAGGGGCAACACCGGTCCGATATCACGGTGCCGCCGGGACGCCTTCCGGACCGGTCCGGAGGGGCGCCGCGACCACCGCCACCCGGCTTCGATCACAATTTCTCATCGTCCCCTCTTGACAAAGATTTGCCGCCGCAGAAAATGCGCCTCCAGTACCCCATTACATCAAGACTGGCGACTACGCAGGAAAAACAGATGAGCGACAAAACGCTGTGGTACGGCTACCTCGATGCAGGCGACAAGAGTTCCCCTGTGGCCATCGACAATAAACTCGCGACCGGCGACCCGACGACGGTCTACATGTTCAACCTGAAGCGCGGCGAAATCATCGAATACAAGCGCGCCATCGTTGAATCCAAGCTGCGCGAACTGGGCGGCGACGAACAGGGAACCGTCGGCGAGCTCAAGAGCGGCTACCGCAAGGCCCGCAACGGCTTCCAGCCACGCGGGGAGCGTGCCAGCAACATCCCCGAGCGCGGCCGTGCCGCGGCGGCGAAGCCGGTCCAGCCCGTGCCCGAACTCGAACTCGAACCGGATGACGAATACGACGATCCCCTCCTCGACGACGACGGCGCGGACGACTAACAGCACCCGGGTGCCCCCTGCGGGCACCTTCACCCAACCATCACGGCACCGCCGACGCCCGCCGCCGTCCCCAACCGCGCCAGTCGGCACCGCTGAGCCCCGACGCCCTACCGCCTATTCCCACAGGCGCGGCAGGCCATTTGTTTACAGCGGGATAGTAACGTGCTGAACTATGTGCCCCGGAATTTCGGCGACAGACCATGAATCACACCTTTGAACCCTTCGAGCAGGGCATCGCACGCGTCTCGCGCCGGTTGCCAGGCATGCCGCAGGAGATGGTGGTGCTCACCCGCCTGTTCTTCTTCACCTTCAGCTGCGTCAACGACGACCTCAACCGCTTCCTCGCCGACCACGGCGTCAACACCACCACCTCGCTGGCGCTGGCCATGATCTACGGCAGCGCGGACAACCGGGTGAACCCCTGCGAACTGAGCGCCGCGCTCAACTCGTCGCGCACCAACGTCACGCGCCTGATCGACGAGATGGAGAAGCAGGGCTGGGTCGAACGCCACGTATCGCCCACCGACCGGCGCCGCATCGACCTGTCGCTGACGCCCGACGGCGTCGCGCTGGTGGAACGCTATCTGCCCCTGCAATGGGACCACGTGCGTTCGCTGTGGGACGACTTCGACGCCGGCGAACGCGCCGCCCTGGAACGACTGCTGCGCAAACTGCTGGCGCGCCTCGACACCCGGCACGCCGACGGCGACTGCGCAGCCACCTCAACCCGACGAGACTCCCAATGAACACTCCCAATGCCGCAGAGGTCATGGCCGCCCCCAACAACAAGCGCCGGCGCGCGCTGACGCTGCTCATCGCGCTGTTCGTCGCCGCCGGCATTGCCTACGGCATCTGGTGGAGCCTGGTCGGGCGCTACCGCGTGTACACCGACGACGCCTACGTCAGCGGCAACCTGATCCAGGTGATGCCGCGCATCGCCGGCACCGTGATCGCCGTGGCGGTGGCGAGCCCGGATCGGGTGGATGCCGGCCAGGTACTGGTGCGCCTGGACGACACCGACGCCCGGGTGGCGCTGCAGCAGGCCACTGCCGGCCTCGCCCAGACGGTGCGCCAGGTACGTCAGATGTTCGAGGCGGTGAAGCAGGATCAGGCCATGGTGGCGTTGCAACAGGCCCAGTTGAAACAGGCGCGGCAGGACCTGAAGCGGCGTCTCGGGCTGCTGGCGGCCCACAGCATCTCCGAGGAGGACGTGGCCCACGCGCGCACCACCGTGGACACGGCAGCGGCCCAATTGAAGCTGGACCAGTCGAAGCTGGAGGCGGCACGGATGGAGGTGGCCGGTGTGACGGTCGCCACCCACCCGGCGGTACTGCAGGCCGAGGCGCGCCTGCGCGACGCCTACCTCGCCCTGAAGCGTTGCGTGATCCGTGCCCCCGTAAACGGCTTCATTGCCAAACGCAGCGTCCAGGTGGGCGAACAGGTCACGCCGGGTACGACCATGATGGCGGTGGTGCCGCTCGACCAACTGTGGGTCGAGGCCAACGTGAAGGAGGATCAGCTGGCCCACCTGCGCATCGGCCAGCCGGTCACCATGCACTCCGACAGCTTCGGCGACGATGTCACCTTCCACGGCAGGCTGGAGGGGCTGGCTGCCGGTACCGGCAGCGCCTTCGCCCTGCTGCCGCCGCAGAACGCCAGCGGCAACTGGATCAAGATCGTACAGCGGCTGCCGGTATGGGTAAGCCTCGACCCGCGGGAACTGGCCAAGCATCCGCTGCGCGTCGGCCTCTCCATGAACGTCACCATCGACACCGGCGACCGCCGCGGCACGGTACTGACCAAGGTCACGCCGAACGCCCCGCCGCGCTATGTCACCGACATCTACGCCGGGGAACTACAGCAGGTCAACGCCCTGATCCAGCACGTGATCAGCGGTAACGATGGCGCCGCGGAGACAACCGCGGATACCCAGCCGGGAAACCGTTGACGCCATGCAGGAGACACCACCGCCGCTGCACGGGACGGCACTCGCGCTGCTGACCCTGTCGCTGTCGCTGGGCACCTTCATGCAGGTGCTCGACACCTCCATCGCCAACGTCTCGATCCCGGCCATCGCCGGCGACCTGGCGGTGAGCCCCGACCAGGGCACCTGGGTCATCACCTCGTTCGCCGTGAGCAACGCCATCTTCCTGCCGCTCACCGGCTGGCTGGCCAAGCGTTTCGGCGAGGTGCGTCTGTTCGTGATGGCGACGCTGCTGTTCTCGGTCGCCTCGTGGATGTGCGGTCTCGCCCCCAACCTGCCGGTGCTGGTCGCCTTCCGCGCCTTGCAGGGGGCGGTGGCCGGGCCGATGATCCCGCTGTCGCAGAGCCTGCTGCTGGGCAACTATCCCAAAGAGAAAAAGGGGCTGGCGCTGGCGCTGTGGTCGATGACCGTGGTGGTGGCGCCGATCACCGGACCGATCCTCGGCGGCTGGATCACCGACAACATCAGTTGGCCGTGGATCTTCTACATCAACGTACCGGTCGGCATCCTTTCCGCCTTTCTCACCTGGCGCATCCTCAAGACGCGCGAGAGCGAGATGGAGAAAAAGCCGATCGACATCGTGGGACTGGTGTTGCTGGTGGTGGGCGTGGGATCACTACAGGTGATGCTGGACAAGGGCAACGACCTCGACTGGTTCGGCTCCACCCAGATCGTGCTGCTCGGCCTCACCTCGCTGATCTGTCTGAGTTCCCTGGTGATCTGGGAACTGACCGACAAGCATCCGGTGATCGACCTGCACCTGTTCGCCAACCGCAACTTCACCGTCGGCACCATCACCATCAGCATCGGCTACATGGTGTTCTTCGGCACCGTGGTGCTGTTGCCGCTATGGCTACAGACCAGTATGGGCTACACCGCCACCTGGGCCGGCCTCGTCGCCGCCCCCATCGGCATCGTGCCGGTGTTGCTCTCCGCCACCGTGGGACGCAACCTGCACAAGATCGATTTGCGCGTTTGGGCCACCTTCGCCTTTGCCGCGTTCGCCCTCACCTCGTTCTGGCAGAGCAGCTTCAATACCGACGTCGACTACTGGCACCTGGTGGGGCCGCGCTTTGCCACGGGCTTCGGCATGGTCACCTTCTTCGTGCCGCTGACCGCGCTGACCCTCACCGACATCCCGCCGCGCATGATGGCCAGCGCCACCGGTCTCGCCAACTTCGTCCGTATCCTTGCCGGCAGCCTCGGCACCTCCGCCACCATTGCGCTGTGGGACCATCGCACGATCTTGCATTACAGCCAGTTGGCGGAACAGATCAACGTCTACTCGCCCGCCACCGAACACGCCCTGAGCGGCATCGGCACCCTGGGCCTGCACGGCCCCTCGGCCCTCGCCCTGCTCGCCCACGGCGTCGAAAGCCAGGCCGTCATGCTCGGCACCAACGACATCTTCTGGCTCGCCGGCGTGATCTTCGCCGCCCTGATGGGAGTGGTGTGGTTCGCCCACGGCGCCCGCCCCGGCACCGCCGCAGCCGCCGGCGGCGGCGCGCATTGATGGATAGGGTAAAAACCAACTCACCGCAAAGGCGCAAAGGGCGCGAAGAAGGCACGAGGCATCTCAATCCGAATAGAAATCCAGGTTGGTGAACCGACCGGATAGCAATTTGGAATCGTTGTTTTAGTGACCCGGCAATGAATCGCTTTTCTTAGCGCACTTTGCGCCTTTGCGGTGAAATCTTTTCAGACGTTTAAACCTTCACCCAGCCGACCAGTTCACCAGGTGGAAATAGGCGGTGGCCAGCACCACCAGACCGAAGGCGATGCGGTACCAGGCGAAGACGGTGAAGTCGTGGTGGGCGATGTAGCGCAACAGGCCGCGCACCGCGAAGAAGGCGCTGATGAAGGCGAAGACGAAGCCGACGGCGATCACCTCCAGGTCATGCACGTGCAGCATCGCCCGGTGCTTGTAGAGATCGTAAAACGTCGCCGCGAACATGGTGGGGATGGCGAGGAAGAAGGAGAACTCCGTCGCCGCCTTGCGCGACAGACCGAAGAACAGGCCGCCGATGATGGTGGCGCCGGAACGTGAGGTGCCGGGGATCAGTGCCAGCGCCTGGGCGCAGCCGACCTTGAGCGCATCGCGCCAATCCATGTCGTCCACCCGTTGTACCGTGACACGGTGCTGACGCCGCTCCGCCCACAGGATCAGCAGACCGCCGATGATGAAGGCCAGGGCCACCGGCACCGGCTTGAACAGATAGTGCTTGATCTCCTTGATGAACAGCACGCCGAGCACCGCCGCCGGGATGAAGGCGATGATCAGGTTGGCGGTAAAGCGCTGGG
>CAYQWR010000046.1:0-15346 GCA_964421235.1 uncultured Thiohalomonas sp.
TTCACCGCCTTCGTCGGCCTGAACCTGTTCCAGAGCGGCATCACCCGCTTCTGCCCGATGGACATCATCCTGAAGAAAGCCGGCGTGCCCGTCGGCGGCGGTGCTTGCGGCTGATCCCACCTTCTGCGCCGGCGGGACAACCCGCCGGCGCCTTTACCACTACCCAACGACTACCATGCAGCAATACCTTCACTTTGCGTTACACCACTGGGATCTGTTCGGAGCCCTGTTCGTCATCCTCGCCCTGTTGGCCAAGCACTCGTTTGCGGCACGCATCGGCGGCTATCGGGAGCTACCGCCGCTGGAGGCGGTGCAACTGATGAATCACGAAGAAGCCCTGGTGGTGGATGTACGTGAGGAGAGCGAGTTCAAGCAGGGACATATTCACGATGCGCTGCATATTCCGTTAAGCGCGCTGAATTCGCGGGCTGGAGAACTTGAAAAGCACAAGGCGAGCGCGGTTATAGTAGGGTGCCGCAGCGGCGCACGTTCCGCCCGCGCCTGCGGTATGCTGCGCAAACAGGGTTTCGAGCAAGTCTATAACCTGCGCGGCGGCATGCTCGCCTGGGAGAACGCCAATCTCCCGATCAATCGGGGCGGCAAGCGCAAGAAGAGATAGGACACACCATGCCGAAGGTTGAGATGTACACCACGGGCAGCTGCCCCTATTGCATAAGGGCACGGGCGCTGCTGGAGAAGAAAGGCGTCGCGATCACCGAGTACCGGGTCGACATAACGCCGGAATTGCGCTCGGAAATGGAGGGGCGCAGCGGCGCGACCAGCGTACCGCAGATATTCGTCGACGACCGCCACATCGGCGGTTGTGACGACATGTACGAACTTGATTTCGATGGCGAGCTGGACCCGCTGCTCGGTTTGCGCCAATAAAGTAAGATCACTCCCGTAGAGGTGGCGGCGGACCCATCGTCGCGGTCGCCGCCACCGGGTTCGCGGGGTAACGCGCGTCGCGTACCTGTTCCCAATGCGTCGGCCCAGCGCCGGCAACCAATAACCGCAATTGTAAGGATTCATCATGTCAGAGGCCGAAACGACCACGGAAAACACCGCACCCGAGCAGCAGCTGGGCGTGCAGCGTATCTACGTGAAGGATGTCTCCTTCGAGACGCCCAATTCGCCGGAGCTGTTTGCCAACTCCTGGGAACCGGCTATCAACGTGGAGCTCAACTCCAGTGCCGCGCGTCTGGGCGAAGAGGTTTATGAAGTGGTGCTGACGGTCACCGCGACCTGCAAGGCCGGTGACAAGACGGCCTATCTGGTCGAAGTGCACCAAGCGGGCATCTTCACCATCAGCGGATTCGATGAAGCGCAGCTCGGCGGCATTATCGGCAGTTACTGCCCCAACATCCTGTTTCCGTACGCCCGCGAGGTGATCACCGACCTGGTCACCAAGGGGAGCTTCCCGCAGCTGGTGCTGGCGCCGATCAACTTCGACGCCCTCTACGCCCAGCACCTCGCGCAACAGCAGGGTGGCGAAGCGCAGCAAGACCCCGTCCATTAACGCCTGAGCCTTCATCATGAGCGGAACCACAGCCTCCGCCGTTGCTGTCCTGGGCGCAGGTTCCTGGGGCACGGCATTGGCGGTGCTGCTGGCACGCAACGGCACGCCGGTGATGCTGTGGGCGCGCGACCCGGCACGGGTCGCGGCCATGCAGACGCAACGCCGCAATGAGCGTTATCTGCCGGACATTCTCTTTCCTGACGGTATCACGGTGACGGCTGAGCTGCCGAAGGCCCTGGCGCAGGCAGACGACATCCTGCTGGCGGTACCGAGCCATAGTTTTCGCACCACCCTGCGCGCCATTGCGCCGCTGCTGAAGCCGACCGCGCGCCTGGCGTGGGCGAGCAAGGGGCTGGAGGAGGGCAGCCGCAAGCTGTTGCACGAGGTATGCGGCGAGGAGCTGGGCGATACCGTTAGCCCCGCCGTGATCTCCGGCCCCACCTTTGCGCGTGAAGTGGCGGCCGGCCTGCCTACCGCGGTCACGGTCGCCTCGCGCGACGGCGCCATCGCCGCCTTTTTCGCCCATCGCCTGCATGGCGCCACCTTTCGCGCCTACACCAGCGACGACGTGACCGGGGTCGAGCTTGGCGGCGCCGTCAAGAACGTCCTGGCCATCGCCACCGGCATCGCCGACGGCATCGGCTTCGGCGCCAACACCCGCGCCGCGCTCATCACCCGCGGCCTGGCGGAAATGATGCGGCTCGGTGCCGTCATCGGCGGACGGCCCGAAACCTTCATGGGGCTGGCCGGACTCGGCGATCTGGTCCTCACCTGCACCGACAACCAGTCGCGCAATCGCCGCTTCGGGCTCGCGCTGGGTGGTGGCGTCGCGCCGGAACAGGCGCTGCAGACGATCGGGCAGGTGGTCGAGGGAATCAAAACCGCGGCGGAGGTGCGCGAACTGGCACGCAGCCACGGCGTCGAGATGCCCATCACGGAACAGGTCTATCGCGTCCTCTATGAACGGCTCGCGCCGTCCGCGGCGGTCGATGCTCTGCTGGCACGCGAGCAGAAACCCGAAGTCCCCGGCTGATCTGCCTCAGGCGCCGGCAAATCCCTGCTGGCGCCACGCCTCGTACAAAATTACCGCGACCGCATTGGAAAGATTCAGGCTGCGATTTTGTGGCCGCATGGGGATCCGTATGCAACGCGAAGGTCCGAGCGCCGCCAGCAGGGGCCGCGGCAAGCCGCGCGATTCCGGCCCGAACAGCAGGGCGTCCCCGGGCTCGTAGTCCGGTGCCGCATAGCTCCGCTCACCGCGGGTAGTGCAGGCGAATATGCGCCGCGGAGCCACCGTCGCCGTAAAAGCATCGTAACTGTCATGCACCGCCAGCGAGGCGTATTCATGGTAATCGAGGCCGGCGCGGCGCAGACGCTTGTCGTCCAAATCAAAACCCAGCGGCCGGATCAAATGAAGCCTGGCACCGGCGTTGGCGCACAAGCGAATCACGTTGCCCGTATTGGGCGGGATTTCAGGCTCGAACAGGACGACGTGGAACATAGGGACGCGGAGAAATGGACGAAGGTACAAGATACAGGGATAGGGCACTGTCCTTCCATTACTTTCCCTTGTATCTTTACTCTTTTACCTTGCATCTGGATCCCCAATGAACCCTGAAGACAAAGCCATGCTTGCGGTCGATTTCTGCGGCCTGCAATTCGATACCCCCCTGGTGCTGCTCTCCGGTTGCGTCGGCTTCGGCGAGGAATACACGCGGGTGAAGGGATTCTCCAACCGGGATGTCGGCGCCGTATGCCTCAAGGGCACCACGTTGGAGCCGCGTCTCGGCAATGCGCCACACCGCATCTACGAGACCCCCATGGGCATGCTTAACGCCATCGGACTGCAGAATCCCGGCGCCCGCCATGTGGTGGACAAGATCCTTCCCACCCTCGACAGCGGGGAAACGCGCTTCATCGCCAATATCTCCGGCTCCACCGTCGAGGAATATGCCGAAGTCGCGCGCCTCTTCGACGACTCGCCCATCGACGCCATCGAGATCAATATCTCCTGCCCCAACGTCAAGGCCGGCGGCATGGCGTTCGGTAACGACCCTGAAATGTCGGCGCGGGTGGTGGAAGTGGTGCGCGGCGCCACCACCAAGCCGCTCATCACCAAGCTATCCCCCAACCAGACCGACATCGCCGGCAATGCCCGCCGCTGCATCGAGGCCGGTACCGACGCCTTCGCCGTCATCAATACGCTGATGGGGATGGCCATCGACATCGAACAACGCACCCCCATCCTGGGAAATAACCAGGGCGGGCTCTCCGGCCCCGCCATCAAGCCGGTGGCATTGCTCAAAGTGCACCAGGTCTACCAGGTGTGCCGCAACCACGGCATCCCGATCATCGGACAGGGCGGCATCACCAGCGCCGAAGACGCCCTCGAGTTCATCATTGCCGGTGCCAGCGCGGTGGGAATTGGTACGGCACTGTTCTATGACCCGCTGATCTGCCCCAAGATCAACGCCGGAATCGTCGGCTACCTCAAACGCCATCAAATGAGTGAAATCGCCCAACTGACCGGGAGCCTGTGCCTTAACGAACCACTGGCCCGACCGACTTGCTGCGGCCCCGGTTAATTCATTGTTAACAGTTGTCTTTTCAGTAAGTTATTCGGCTTTTTTTGTGTTGCACATGAACTAGAAACTGTATAACTTAGTGGGTAATGTGAACTAAGTCACGATTTGATATACGATTTGCCGGCAATTCAACCTTCGGAGACTAGGCCCTGTTTTCGCTACTTAAACGCAGAAAGCATGTCAACGGATTGACAGGGATCAGCATCCTTGCCGAAGGGATCGGCGTCGCCCGTATAATACGGGAGAGTCCAACTGCTCCGCCGAAACTCACCGTATGTGAGTACTTCCCAACGCCGTCGGCCGCCGAACGCCCGGCCATCCTAAATGAAATTGCCGCCAAATTTCAGTTGGATAGCGCGACCTGCACCAGCCTCATGGATGCCGGCAACACCAGCCTGTTGCTGGTCGAAGCCCCCGAGGTGGACCCGACCGAACTGAAGGCGGCCGTGCGCTGGCGCATCAAGGACCTCATCGATTTCCATATCGACGACGCTGTTATTGATGTGTTCGACATCGAAGGGCAACGCGAGCGCGGTCGCGCCAACATGATGTATGTCGTCGTAGCGCGCTTCTCCGCCGTACGCGAGCATATTGATTTGTTGGAAAATGCCCGCGTTGGGCTCAATGTGATCGACATTCCCGAACTGGCCCAACGCAACGTTGCGACTCTCCTTAAAGAAGATCAAATCGGTGTTGCGCTACTGCACTTTTCCCCTCATAGCGGCCTCCTTACCATCACCCGCCAAGGCAGCCTGTTCTTGGCCCGCACGCTGGAGTTTGGCAGCGACCACTTGGGCGCCGAGTCATCGCTGACCGCGGACTTGGGCGATGACGGTGCAGGTGATACAACCGATACGGGATTATCCGCCGGCCTGCGACGTCTATTGGACAGCATCGTGCTCGAGGTACAACGCTCACTCGACTACTACGAAAGTCATTTCGGCTTGCCGCCGGTAAGCGGCCTGGTCATTGCCCCGACCGAACAGGCCGTACCGGGAATGCTGGGATATCTCAGCAACAGTCTCGGGTTGCCCGTCCGCTTACTCGATTTGAATTCCGTGCTCGATAGCGAACAGACGATCGATGATGTATTACAGGCACGCTGTTTTGCTGCGATCGGAGCGGCGCTGCGGGTAGAGGAGCGAGCGCTCTGATGCAGTTAGTTAACCTTTATCAGCCGATTTTTCGTGAACAGGCGAAAGTATTTTCCAGCCGGGCAATGGTTGAAGGCGTTGCGGTAATATTGCTCGGAATTATCGTATTTTACGTATATGGGTTGTGGCAAACAGCAAGCTTAAATGAGCAATTGCAAGCCGCACAAGAGCGCCAGCAACAGACCGCTCAGCAGGTATTGAAACTTGCGCAGCAATATCCGGTACGCGAGAAGGATCCTGCACTTGCCCAACGGGTAAAGCACTTAAGTGACGAAGTGAGAATGAAACAATTGGTGCTCGCGCGACTGGCTGACCGTAAAGCCGGCAATACTGCTGGATTTAGCGGGCAGCTTACCGGGCTGGCACGGCAACGCTTGCCGCAGATGTGGCTGACCCACATCGACATCAAGCAGGGAGGGGAGTTTCTCGACCTCGAAGGCAGCACCTTGCGACCGGAACAGATTCCGCAATTTATTCAGCGGCTGGCTCTGGAACCGGCGTTTGCCGGCCTGGATTTCAAATATTTCATGATGGACCGGCCGGAAAAGCAGCCGCACCTGATTAACTTCATCTTGCTAACGGACAAGAAGGTGAAGAAATGAACGAACGGATTGAGCGCCTCCGTGTTCAGATTGACGCCATGTCGCTGCGTGAACGGGGGCTGCTGTTCATCGCGCTCGTGGCCGTACTTGGCATGCTGTCACAGGCATTGCTGTTTTCGCCGTTAAATGCCAAGCAGAAGCACATCGTGGATAAAATTCGTGGTCTGCAAGAACAGACCGCGGCATCCGAACAGCAGATTCGTATTATTTTGCAGCGCCAATCGACCGATCCGAACGCGGCAAACCGGCGGCTGCAACAGCAGCTGGACACGCAAGTGGCTCTGTTGGACAAGGAAATCTCAACGAAAGTAAAGGGTCTCATCGCCCCACAGCAGATGGCCAAAGTGCTGGAGGCTGTGCTGGAGCGCCAAAGCGGCCTGAAACTACTGCATATCGAGAGTCTGCCAAGCGAGCCCTTGATAAAGCCGCAAGAGCAAAAGGATAACGACGTAAGGGTAGGCATCTATAAGCATGGGGTCCGCCTTGAATTCGAAGGCGACTACATGAGCGCATTGGCATATCTACATGCACTGCAATCGCTACCGTGGGTACTCTATTGGGACGGCGTGGAGCTATCCACAGTGAAATACCCGAAGACGCATATCGTGATTGTCGTTCACACATTGAGTCTGGATGAGGGTTGGATCGGTGTTTAGTACCCGCGGCACAGGAAGGCGGTACAACCTGCGCCTTTGCTTGGCGCTGTTTGTCACAGCCCTATGCATCTCATCAGCATCCGCAGCGGAGCAACTGCAGGATCCGATGCGCCCGCCCGGCGTCTCAGCCGCCGGCATCCGTAACGCTGCCGTTAGTGCGCGCAATTACACGCTAAGTTCTACATTTATTGCGCGTAACCATAAAGGCGCCATTATCAACGGACGTCATGTCCAGCTTGGAGACATGGTAGGCAACGCGCGCATAGTGGAGATCCTTCCTACCGAAGTTCGCCTCCGCCGCGACGGACGTATAACGACGCTTCACTTGCTGCCTATTTCCGTGAAAACTCCGGCACCTACCGAGTAATGGTTATGAAGACACGATTTCGCGATCATCTGACATTAGCGCTTTTCAGCGCCTGCGTCGTGTTGCTGAGCGGCTGTGCCAGCGATGGCAGCAACTCAACAATGGCCGACATTCAGGACGCGCTGAAACAGGAACCGCCGAAGGCGGCCGCCACGAGCGCTACGCCGCCTACCGCCGTTACCAATGCGCTGCTGCCGCCCATTCAACTCAATATTCCCGGCGTTAACGCGGCCGCGGCTGAGCCGCGTTTCGATGTCAAGGTGCGCCATGTAGCAGCCCGTGATTTCTTTCTCGGCCTAGTGCAGGGAACACGCTATAACATGGTGGTACCGCCCGGTCTGTCCGGCCATATCAGTCTCGACCTAAAAAACGTGACCGTCCCCGAGGTCATGAAAGTGGTGCGCAAGACATACGGTTACGAGTTCGATCAGATGGGTGAAACCTTTCAGGTTGTGCCCAATACCTTGCAGACGCGCATTTTTCATCTTAACTATCTCGATATCAAACGCGTCGGTACATCTAAAATCACGGCCGGCGCGACCGAAGTATCCAAGTCCGGCAACAGCAACTCAACCTCAAACGGTTCGAGCGGTTCGAGTGGCTCAGGCGGTTCGACGTCGACGACGAGTGACGCCAGTACGATTAGTACCCAGTCCACATCGGATTTTTGGCAAAACCTGAAAACGACGCTGACCCAGATCATCGGCTCCGCCAAGGGGCGTGCCGTCTCGGTTGATCCGGAATCAGGCCTGGTGGTGGTACGTGCGTACCCTGCGGAGTTGCGTCAAATACAACACTATTTGGCCGATACGCAGCAGATTTCCGACCGCCAGGTCGTATTGGAGGCGCGCGTGCTTGAAGTCAACTTGGCCAAAGGCTATCAGGCTGGAATCAACTGGGCGCAGATCAACAATAGAGGTCTGCTCACTACCTTCGGCTTTGCCAACGGTACCAATAACAACAATCCCGGACTCAGCAATTTCAGCGGCATAGCCAGTTCGGGCGGATCCGCTTCGTCCTACGGCGGCCTATTCACTATTGGCGCGACGTTTAACAACTTCACCACATTTATCGACATGCTCAAAACGCAGGGCGCGGTCCATGTGCTTTCCAGTCCCAGGGTCTCGACGGTCAATAACCAGAAAGCGGTCATTAAAGTCGGTTCCGACGAATTTTTCGTCACCAACGTAAACACGACATCGACCTATAGCGCGTCCGGGGTGGCGGGCACGACGCCGACCGTGCAGGTGGAATGGACGCCGTTCTTTTCCGGCGTCAGCCTGGATGTGACGCCACAGATCTCAGCCAGCGGCGAGGTCATACTACACGTGCACCCGTCGGTGAGCGAAGTAACTGAACAGACCAAGAACGTCACCGTTACCACCAATACGCCGAACACGCTCAGCGTACCGCTGGCGCGCAGCGATATTCGCGAATCCGACAGCATCGTACGTGCCGATAATGGGCAGATTATCGTCATCGGCGGCTTGATCCAGAATCGCACACGCAAGGAACGGGCTGGCATCCCGGTACTCGGCGACATCCCGGGACTCGGCCTGCTGTTCAGCCATATCCAGGAGGTCAAGACCAAGACCGAGCTGGTAATCTTGCTCAAGGCAACGGTGGTAAAGAACAATTCGCAATGGTCTGACCAGTTGCACCAAAGCGCATCTGTGTTTCGTCAGCTCGGGCAGGACGAGTCGCAATAGCATGCGGTGGCCCACGGCGTCATGAATATTGCAGCAGGCATCCGCAATGTATCTTGAATTTTTCGGCCTGCGCGAGTTTCCCTTCAGCCTGACGCCGGATACGCAATTCTTTTTTGAGTATGGCCATTATCGCGACGCCTATAACACGCTGCTGGTGGCTTTGCGCAGCGGCGAAGGTTTCATAAAGGTATCCGGCGAAGTCGGCACCGGCAAGACCTTGTTGTGCCGCAGGCTGCTGACCACTCTGGATGGCAATTTTTACACCGCGTATATACCTAACCCCTTATTGACCCCAGCGGCACTCAATCTGGCGCTCGCGGAGGAGCTGGGTCTGCATTTGGCGCGCAACGTCGGTCAGCATCGTACGCTGAAGGAGATTACGGCTCGCCTGATGCAACTCGCCGGAGAAGGGCGACGGATCGTGCTGCTCATTGACGAGGCTCAAGCGATGCCCGAGGAGACGCTGGAGGCGTTGCGGTTGCTGACCAACTTGGAAACCGAGAAACGCAAACTGCTGCAGGTGGTTCTGTTCGGACAGCCGGAACTGGATGTTCGCCTCAATAGGCCGTCGATACGCCAACTGCGGCAACGCATCACCTTTTCGTATAAATTGCAGCCGATAGACCAAACTGGGATGAATGCCTATCTCGACCATCGGCTGCATATCGCCGGGGCTACCGATGGGCTTGCATTTACGCCAAGAGCGACCGAAGTGCTGTATCGCTACAGCCGGGGCATTCCTCGGCTGGTGAACATACTGGCACACAAGGCGCTGATGGCCGGCTACGGACAGGGAACGAAGGTGATCGATGAGTCACACATCACGATGGCGGCGCTCGATACCGAGGATGTTCGGTCACATCTCGGCTTTTTCCAGAGGCTGCGCACTTTGATGCTTGTCGCCGGATTGGTCACGATTTTCCTTGTAACTTTTTTTGTAGCCCATAACGGCGGAAATTCGTCGTTGGGAGGTTGGCTGTGAGCCTCATAAATCAGATGCTGCGCGACCTGGAGGCCAGGCAGGCGGACACCGGCCAGCACAGCGGTGTTTTTCAGGGATTAGCCGGTGGTGCGACGTCGCGGCGACATTCGCCGGTTTTAACGGCCGCATTGGTGGTTGGCGTGGCTGCCATCGCGGGGGCGACGGCGTGGTTTGCCGCTGGTCGGGTGCACCGGCCGGGACAACATGAGGCGGCCGCGACAACGGAGTCGCGCCCAGCGCCGGTTGCTCGCGCACGAACCGTAGCACCGTCACATCGCATGATGCAGATCGCGGCGGCCGATACTGCTCCGACCATCCCGACACCCAAGATAAGCGACACGCCCTCCACGCCGAAACAACCCCAGCCCAAGCAACAACGCCCGGCGATCCGGCAGCGCGCGGCAACCATCCCACCAGTGGGCCGCGCAGCGCATAAGTCTCGTCGCCTGCCCGATGAAACGCGGTCGCAGGAGGCCCCTACCGGGCTTGAAATCCGTCGCCATGCGCCGACACCACAACAGCTCGCCACCAATAGCTATCAGGAGGCGCTTTCTTTGCTACGGCAACGCCGAAACGGCGAAGCCGAGACCAAGTTGCGGGAGGCGCTGCAACTGGATCCCGACTATGTGCAGGCAGCTGAAGCACTGGGGGCGCTATTGATTAACGAAGGACGTATGGTGGAGGCAGCACCCATCATCGATGCGTCAAGGCGCCGCAACCCGCAACATCCTACGCTTGAGCTGCTTGCGGCGCGCGTGCGCCTTGCACAGGGCAACGTTGCCGGCGCCACCAAGTTGCTTGAGGGCGGGTTGCCGTTTTCCAGCGGGCGTGCCGATTATGTGGCGTTTCTGGCTGCGCTATACCAGAAGCAGCACAAATTCAGCGAAAGCGTTCAGGCCTATCAGCACGCCGTGAAATTGAATCCGGACGTTCCGACGTGGTGGGTTGGCCTTGCGATCAGCGAAGAGGGAACTGGCCAATATCATCACGCCGCCCAAGCCTATGCTCACGCGCTTCAAGGAAATTTGCCTGCACCGCTTCGCGATTATGCACAACAGCGAATTGTTGCGCTGAAGGCGCATAGCGCTACCGACACCGGTAGCGACACCGGACTACACTGACCGGCTCTGACAATCAGCAGACGACTCGGATGATGCCATGATACCGCGCAAGAAGATTCGAATAGGTGATCTGCTCGTTGAGCACAAAATCATCTCCGAAGGCCAATTGGCTGCGGCGTTGGCCGAACAGCGAAAAACCGGCCTTAAGCTCGGCCGCACCTTTATTGCGCTCGGCGTTATCACCGAAGAGCAATTACTGGAATTTCTGTCCCGCCAGCTGCAAATTCCATTCATCGATCTCAAACACTATAAATATAAGCCCGATATCGTTCGCACGATTCCGGAAACGATGGCACGGCGCTATCGCGTTATCGTTCTGGACGATTCGCAAGAATCTGTTCTTGTCGGTATGGTCGACCCCACCGACATATTCGCCTACGACGAATTGTCACGCGTGCTGAAGCGTCCTGTACGCGAAGCGGTAGTGCGCGAGTCCGACCTGTTGCGCGCAATCGATCTCGTGTATCGACGTACCGACGAAATATCGACCTTGGCCGAGGAGCTGAGCGAGGAAATGTCTGGCGGCGCCGACTTCGATCTTACGGAGCTCGCTCAAACGTCTGACGTGACGGACGCACCTGTTGTTAAGCTGCTGCTATCTCTCTTCGAAGATGCCGTACAAATCGGAGCATCCGACATCCATATCGAACCGGATGAACAGGTGTTGCGTATCCGCCAACGTATCGACGGCATGCTTCACGAACAGGTCATGAAAGAGAAGCGCATTGCCTCCGCGCTGGTGTCGCGACTCAAATTGATGTCCGGGCTCGATATCTCGGAAAAGCGTCTACCGCAGGATGGACGATTCAATATCCGCGTGAAGGATCGCAATATCGATGTGCGTCTCTCTACCATGCCTATTCAATACGGCGAGTCTGTCGTCATGCGACTGCTGGATCAATCCGGCGGCATCCTTGATTTGGAACAGGTCGGCATGCCCGCTGACATCCTGGAACGTTTTCGCCGCAACATTCATCGTCCTCACGGCATGGTGCTGGTTACAGGTCCAACGGGCAGCGGCAAGACCACCACGCTTTATGCGGCGCTAAATGAGATAAATTCTGCGGAAAAAAAGATAATTTCAGTAGAAGACCCCGTGGAATATCGATTATCGCGCATCAACCAAGTACAAGTTAATTCAAAGATAGGTTTAAGTTTTGCATCCGTGTTACGCACCGCCATGCGTCAGGATCCGGACATCATCCTGGTTGGTGAAATGCGCGACCAGGAGACCGCTGAAATCGGCCTTCGCGCCGCCATTACCGGTCACTTGGTACTCTCCACACTGCATACCAATGATGCGGTCAGTACCGCGATTCGCCTTATCGATATGGGCATTCCGGGCTATTTGGTCGCGACGGCGCTTGAAGCAGTGATCTCGCAACGCCTGGTGCGGCGTATTTGTGACAGCTGCACCACCGAGCATCAACCTGACGCCCATGAGCTCGCCTGGCTGCATGCGGTGGTCGGTTCTCAAGCCGAACAGCTCCGTTTCCGTCGTGGAGCCGGGTGTCCACATTGCAACAATACGGGTTACAGCGGGCGTATCGGCGTGTTCGAATTCCTGGAGCTCGACGTCGCTACCGCCGATGCGTTGCGCCGCGATGATACATCGGCGTTTACCCATGCCGCCCAACGAAGCACCTTGTTCCGGCCGCTGACCCACAACGCTTTGACATACGCTTCGCAAGGTGTCACGACCATTGAAGAGGTGTTGCGTGTCGCAGGCGAAGACGACAACGGCGACACTGCCGTCATGAAACTGGAGCTGATCGACGGGTAGCACTATGGCGCTCTATCAATATAAGGCACGCAACAGCCGTGGCGACGCGATTAACGGCGAGATGGAGGGGGGATCTGCCGATGCCGTGGCGAGTCAGCTAATCAATAGCGGCATCACGCCCATTGATATTCGCGAAATCAAACCCAAGCAGGATGTTTTTGCAGAAATTAGACGCCGTCTGGGAGGCGGCAAGCCGACGCTTGATGACCTGATCCTCTTTTGCCGACAGATGTATACGCTGTCGAAGGCAGGCGTGCCGATCATTCGCGCGATCACCGGGCTCGCCGATACCACGCGCAACATCATGCTCGGCGATATTCTCCGCAACACCCGCTCCGAACTGGAATCCGGCCGCGAGCTGTCACTGGCCATGGGGCAGCATCGAACCGTTTTTACGCCGCTGATGATCAGCATGGTGCGCGTCGGCGAAAACACCGGGCAGCTGGATACGGCATTCCTGCAATTATCGCAGTATCTTGAGCTTGAGCGGGATACCCGCAGCCGTATTACAATGGCCATGCGCTATCCGACCTTTGTGCTGGTCGCCATCGCTGTAGCTATCGGGATTATCAACACGTTAGTTATTCCGGCGTTTGCAAGTGTATTCAAGAGCGCACATCTTGCGCTGCCATGGCAAACGCGGCTGCTGATCTCTATTTCGGATTTTTTTGTCGCCTACTGGCCCTACCTGCTTATTTCGCTCGTTTTTGCGGTTTTCGCCGTACGCTATTATGTACAGACGGAGCATGGACGTTATCGCTGGGATGGGTTCAAACTACGGCTTCCGGTCACCGGCAGCATTATCCTGCGGGCAACGCTTGGCCGTTTTGCCCGGTCGTTTGCCATGTCGATGCGCGCCGGCGTGCCGCTGATACAGGTGCTGACTGTGGTGGCGTACGCCGTCGACAACAGCTTTGTCGCCGAGCGTATTCTTGCCATGCGCAACGGAGTGGAGCGCGGCGACAATCTGACCCGTACCGCATCGGCAACGGCCATGTTCACACCGCTGGTGTTGCAGATGATGTCGGTGGGCGAGGAGACCGGCGCGGTCGACGACATGATGGACGAGGTGGCGGATTTTTACGAACGTGAGGTCGAATACGACCTGAAGAACATCAGCTCGGCGATCGAGCCAATCCTGATTATCGCCATCGGCATCATGGTATTGATCCTTGCGCTCGGCGTATTCCTGCCAATGTGGAATCTTACCGAATTGGCCAAACCGCACTAGGCCCGCAGGACGATCTACCTGTTTATGCCGCGATTTGTGACGACCACTGACAGTGCCGCATCGCGTATACGGATGCTACAGCTTGCGATCATTGTCGTCCTCATTACGATATTCATAACCATCGCGATACACCAAATATGGCGTTTGCGCGTCGCGGCGGAACGGGTCGCGGTAATGCAAATGGTGGGCAATCTGCGCAGTGCCATTAGTATCGAAGTCATGTATCGTGCGCTGCATGGCGGACTCGGCTCGGTCACAGAGATGAATCATGCCGATCCGATGCTGTACCTACAACATTTGCCCGCGAACTTCGAGACACTCAAGGGCCCGATGCCACCGGAAGAGATGCAGCCATATCGCTGGTATTACGAACCGACATCCGGCATGTTGATCTACCGGGTCGGAAACGGCGATTATCTGGATACGTCGCTGGCGGGACCGCCTCGGATACGGTTTCAGCTACAGGTCCATTACAAGGATATGAACGGTAACCACCACTTTGATCCCGGCGTTGACGTGTTACAGGGAGTCGATCTAGTGGCGCTGGATCGCTATAAGTGGTTACCTGCAAAATAGAGTAGCGCGATCCTTTCGACGAACACTCTGGCGCAGGACCATAGCGTATGGACAATGCTCTGAACATCCTATTCGCGGTTGCCATCGCCGCCATGGCGTTATCCTTCAGCTGCGGGCTGGCATTCCTGCTGTTTCCGGTATCGTTTCGGGCGGCGACGCTACGCCTGGAGCGGCGGTTTTCGTCGGCGCCACTGGTCGAGGTACTGGATAGACCGCGCTATCTGGAAAACTGGTTCTATCGTCACCATAAGTTCGTCGGGATTCTGGTGGTGCTGGCGACAACCTACACGCTGATTCGTTTGACTGGGCTCCACGGGCAGGCCGCGGCACTGCTGCTGCCTCCCGTCTGGGGAATGGGGCTGCGGCGCGATCTCGTCCAATCAGCCGTAACGATGCTGCTCCTTTCCAACGTGATAGCGCTCGCTGTGGGCATCATCGTCTATTTCCGCCCCAGCCTGCTGAAACGGGGCGAGGTGGTAGCCAACCGCTGGTGGTCGGCGGAACCCGCGCTGAAGTCATTGGATATTGCGCATGACGAGATCAACGGCTGGTTCTGGTCCCATCCGCGTCTCGCCGGACCGGGAATGATGCTGGCGGCAACCTATATTTCCGGCATTCTCGTCGCCTGTCGCTACCGGTTGTGGTAACGATTAACGAGCTATTAATTGCGCTTAAGTATCCGTCATAAACTATTGATCTTTATGTCCCATAACGCTACCTTAAGGAGGGACATAGAATTCCGCAAGGGTGGTGATCCGGCAGACGACCGAACACGGCGGAAACGGGCTATGAGACCGCGGTCTCTGCGTACATCTTGATCTGGGAGTTACACATGAAGAAACAAACGGGTTTTACGTTAATCGAACTGGTGATGGTTATCGTCATCCTGGGTATTCTGGCAGCGACGGCGTTACCTAAGTTTATCGATCTCAAAGCCGATGCGGCGCAAGCAGCCGTATCAGGCGCCGCTGGCGCTGTGAGTTCGGCAATGGCCATCAATTATGCTGCGTTTATGGTGAGCTCTAACCATGCGGGTGTGGTTCGAATATCCACAGCAACTG
>CAYQWR010000047.1:0-15159 GCA_964421235.1 uncultured Thiohalomonas sp.
GCACCGGGCTGCATCAGGGGCATCGGCGGGGTGTTGTGGTTGTTGGAGACCATCATGTCGAAGGCGCGCACGGCGGCCTCGCCTTCGATCTTGACGTCGGGCGAACCCATGATGAATTCCGCCTTGCCCTGCTTGGTGCCGGAGGAGACGCCGCCGCAGTTGCCCCCTTCATCGCCGGTACTCTTGCTGAAGATCGATTTCTTGGTGCAGGCCGGGTTGCCGTTGATCTTCACCGATGAGGCGGTTTTGTCGGCGTCGCTCGATTTGGCGCTGTTGGTGTACATGACGGTGGTGCAGCCGTCACCCGAGGGGGTGTTGCAGACGTCGGGCGAGTTGTATTTACCGTTGGAACCGGAATGGACGGCGGTGCGTCCGTTGATCAGCACTTGGCCGCCGCCACCACCGGCGTTGGTGTTGTTGAGTTCGGTGAGGGTCTTTTTGGTGATGCTGCCCGGCTGGTAGCCGATGAGCTGTTCGATGTCGGCGGCCATCTTGCGGCGGTCGGACCCGCCCAGGGCGTTCATCTGGGCGTCGGCGTCGAGTTGGGTGTTGGGGCAGTGGCGCTTGGGCGGGTCGCTGCTGTCGCTGGCGCCGGGCTGCGGCGGCGGGGGCGGCACGCTGTAGCTGGGAATGAAGCGCTGGTAGCCCTGCTCTACGGTGAGGTAGGAGAAGGAGCGGTCGCCGAGCATGGCCACCAAGGCGCTCTTGCCCTTGGCGTAGCTGGGAAAGGCGGCGACATTGCCGACGGCACACAGGGCGCCTTGCTGGTAGGTGAACATGCCGAACCCCAGCAGGCCGGGGTTGTTGGTGCGCCACGAGCGGCTGCCGCTCTGGTAGACGGTCATGGTGGTGGAACCGTCCGAGTATTCCACTGCGTCGCCGTCGCCTTCCTCTGCCGACATGAACATTCCGTATCCTACCTTTTGATTCCGTGACGCTGGCTGTCGCTCAGTTCAGTTCGAGGGTTGCACCTTGCAGGGAGAAGCGGCCCTGGGCGAAGGCGCTGATCTCCTTGCCGTCGATGCGGATGGCGCCGTCGGCGGTGAGTTCGAGCCAGGACTTGCCCACTTGCAGGCGCAGGCTGCGACGCGGTTTCAATTCGACGGCGCCGTTCTGCTCGGTGATCTGCGCGGCCGGCGCTTCGCCGACTCCACGCAGCCGGCCGATGATGACGCAGCCCCCCTCCCCGGTGGTGGCGTAGAGCACCGAGTCGCCATGCTGCAATACCGGCACTGCGGACAGATGGCCGGTGACCCGCAGCACCGGCTCTTCGCCACCGGGGATCACATCGAGGGCTTCGCCATCGCGGCATTCGCCGACGATGCCGACGGACGTCTGCATCGGCACGGTGATGGCGCGGCGCGAGCGCCAGTTGACTACGTTGTCGTTCATTGCTCTCTCCTTGCATCCGGCCGCGGCCGGGCCTTTTCCTTGTTGCGAGGCCGATGTCCCGCGTTAGCTGTTGTTGCCGATCCCCTGGCCCTTGACGCTGATGGTGTTGGCGTCGAGGGAGATGGTGCTGCTGCCCTTGATGGCCACGTCGCCGCTCGATTTGATCTCGATGCCGCCGCCGCCCTGACCGAAGAACACCGACTCCTTGCCCTGACCCAGGACGGAAACGGCACCGGACACCTTCATTTTCAGGTTGCCGCTGTCCACCAGAAACTGTGCGTCCTGTTTCTTTACCTCCATCGCCAAGCCACTGCCGGCCTCCATCGAGATCATCTTCTCCGCGCTATGTTCGATGCCGCCCTGATCGGTCTGTAGCCGCAGGTTCTGCGCAGCTTTCAGCAGCAGATCGGTGGCGGCGTCGAAGGAGATGCCGGCCTTCTTCGTCACCAGTCGTTGCGCATTGCCGACGGTGACGGTGTAATCCTTGCCGACGCTCACGTCCTGATTGCCGCCCGCCTCCACCACCATGCCTTTGCCGGCGTGGAGCTTCATGTCGCCCTCTTCGGTGGCGAGGCGCACCTGGTTCTGCTGTGCGGTGGCATCCAGGCTGAGGCTCAGTTTGCGATCGCGGGTGAACAGTTCGATCTTCTCCTTGCCCTGCTGGTCGTCCATGGTGAGTTCGTTGCCGCCCCAGGTACGCAGTACATTTTGCGTTTTGTTGGTGGCGGTAACCGGGCTCGGGGTTTCGGCATTGTTTACCGCGCCGACGATGTAGGGTCGATCGATATCGTTGTTGACGAAACCGACCAGCACTTCGGTACCGGCGTGCAGCGGGAAGTGGAAGCCGTAGTCCGACCCTGCATATGGCTGCGCGAGACGCACCGGCAACGAGGCCTGGGCCTGGCCCGAGCGGCGGTTGTCGAAGTCCATGCGCAAACGGTAACGGCCCTGTTCGTCGAGATGGGCGTAATCGCCGCCGGTGCTCTCGATGCGTGCGGTCATCATGCCGGGGGCGGTACGCGGCAGCGGCGGCGACACGCGAAACGGTATGCCTGCCGGGATTAGGTGCAGGGCGGCGCGGTAGGTGGTGCCTTTGGGCGAGTCGCCATAGGCGAACGCGGCGCGCTGATCGCCTTCGGGCTCGACCTTGACCACGGTGTAGGCGGTATTCAGCGCCGGCTGCGGATGGCCGGTCACCTTGACCACCATGCCGGGCATCAGGCCGCGGCAGTCGGTCTGCCCCACGTAGAGGACGCGCCGCCAGTCGGTGGCGTCCTGATGGAACTGCGCCTGCGCCCGACCTTCGCTCACCGTGCGGTAGTTGCCGCCGTAGAGATGGCTGTCGCCGTAGCTGCCGCTGTCGGCGCCGCTGCTGACCACCGACAGGTCCGCCTCCGGCGTGTCGTCGTTGTAATCCTTGAGCAGGTAGCGCCGGGTCAGCAGCGAACCGGCGATGCTGAGAGTGTAGAGGGTCTCTTCCAGACGGTTTTCGCCCTTCTGCACTTCGTAGCGCAGTTCGTCGCCGGGCAGTTTCGGCAGCTTGTTGACCGAATCGTTGAGCACCAGGCGGACGCTGTCCTTGTCCTGCTCGAAGCGGTAGAACAGGCCGGCACGGGCCAGCAGCCGCTCGATGAAGGCAAGGTCGTCTTCGTCGGCCTGAGCCACGAAGTCCCAGGCCGGCGGCAGGTTCTCGCACTGGAAGGTGTAGGCGTCGCCGGCCCAGCCGGCATCGTTCAGCACTTCGCTGACGATCTCCTTGACACCCTTGTCGACAAAGACGCGGTTGGAGAAGCGCTGGCGCAGCGGATGCAGCGGCGAGGCGATCTCGACCTCGTATTCGTGGCCGTCGACCACGGCGTTATCCTGTAGCAGCTCCGTGACGACGCCGTGTACGAACACCGGCGCGTAGTCCCACAGCAGTTCCAGGCGCGCGGTGCGGCCCAGGGTCGCCATGATGTCCAGTTGCAGGTCGGTCTTGATCCGCACGTTGAAGACATAGTCGTGCGACAACTCGAAGTCGCGTCCGCTGAAGGCGAGCACCGACAGCGCGTCGTCGGCGTACCCTTTGATGTTGAACAGGAATTGCGTCTGGTTGGCGCCCGGTTTGCCGGGCCGCGCCTGAGATGATATCGATTCCATGAATGACATGGTGGTTCCCTCCTGGAAATATGATTAAGGCGCGACGGCCGTCAGCGACGGCTGTTCCGCGATCTCGTCGTCATTGACGAGGAAGTCGCATACCAGGCCTTCCGCTTCGTCGAACGCGAGCGACACCGCGACCGGCGTGTCGCCGTCGGCGAGAAAGCCGAGCAGGCGGCGCGCGACGCCGGGCAGCAGACGCTGCTCCAACACCGTGTGCACGTAACGGGCACCGGCATCGGTACGGCGGCACTGCGCGGCGATATGGGAGATCACGTCGGGATGGCAGCGCAGTTCGATGCCGTGCGCCTCATCCAGGCGCTGCGCCGCCTGATCCAGTTTGAGGGCAACGATGTGCTGCATCGCGTAACTGTCCAGCGCGCTGTAGGGGACCACCTGGATGCGCCCCAGCAGGGCCGGCGCGAAACGGCGCAACAGATCCGGGTGCACCAGCTCGATGAGTTCGCTGGTCGAGATCGGCGTCCTCTCGTTCTCCGCCTCGCCTTCCGCCGCCTCGTCGGACTCGTCGACAGTCGCCTCGATGATGGTTTCGGCGCCGAGATTGGTGGTCATAAAGATCACGGTATTGCGGAAGTCGATCTCGCGCCCCTCGCCGTCGCGCATGATGCCTTTATCGAACACCTGGTAGAACAAGTTGATGACTTCCGGATGCGCCTTTTCGATTTCGTCGAGCAGGATGACGGAGTGCGGGCGCTGCCGCACCGCTTCGGTCAGCACGCCGCCCTTGCCGTAACCCACGTAGCCCGGCGGCGAGCCCTTTAGCTGCGACACGGTGTGCGGCTCCTGGTATTCGCTCATGTTGATGGTCACCAGAAAACGCTCGCCGCCGAACAGCGCGTCGGCCACGGCGTGTGCGGTCTCGGTCTTGCCGATGCCCGACGGGCCGGCAAGCAGGAACACGCCGAGCGGTGCCTCCGGCCGATTGAGACCCGCGCGCGCCATCCGTAGCCGGTTGGCAATGAGCGTCAATGCCGCTTCCTGGCCGATCACACGGCCCGCCAGTTGATCCTCGAATCCGACCAGGACGCCGACGTCGCTTTTCAGCATGCGTCCCAGCGGTACGCCGGTCCACTCCGACACCACCGCCGCGACGGCGGAGGCGTCCACCTCCGGCTGAACCATCGGTGCGTCGCCCTGCATCTCCGCCAGTTCGGCACGCTGTGTCTCGGAGGCAGTGCCATTGCCACTGTGCTCACGGATCGCCGCCACCAGGTCGCGTTCCCGATCCCAGCGGTCGGACCAGCCCGCCAGCCGGGTCCGTGTCTCGTCGATCTCGCCGGCGATGGAATCCAGGCGGTCCTGTGCCACGGCGACGCCGTGGGCCACATCGGCATTCAATTGCGTCAGACGCCGTTCCAGATACTCCAGATGGGCACGCTCCGATTCGATCACGCCGGGCTCGACGCTCTGCCCCATGCGCACCCGCGCCGACGCGGTGTCGAGCAGGTCGATGGCCTTGTCCGGCAGCTGACGACCATGGATGTAACGCGCCGACAGACGCACCGCCGCATCGATGGCGGCGTCGGTGATGTGGACCTGATGATGTTCGGCATAGTGGTGCTTGAGGCCGCTCAGCATCACGATAGCCTGTTCAACATCAGGCTCTTCCACTTTGACCACCTGGAAGCGCCGTTCCAGCGCCGAGTCGGTCTCGAAGTACTGCTTGTATTCGGACCAGGTGGTGGCGGCGACAGTCTTCAGCTCGCCGCGCGCCAGCGCCGGCTTGAGCAGATTGGCGGCATCACCCAGCCCGGCGTCACCGCCCGCACCGATCAAGGTATGAGCCTCGTCGATGAACAGCACCACCGGGCGGTGCCACGATTTGACGTCATCGATGACCTGCTTGAGCCGTTTCTCGAACTCGCCCTTGACGCCCGCACCGGCCTTGAGGCGGCCGAGATCGAGCGCCCGCAATTCCACGTCGCGCAGCATCTCCGGCACCGTGCCGTCGACGATGCGCTGCGCCAGCCCCTCGACGATCGCCGTCTTGCCCACGCCCGGATCACCGACCAACAGAGGATTGTTCTTGCGGCGGCGGGTGAGGATGTCGATCAGCGCGCGGATCTCGAAATCGCGGCCCAATACCGGATCGATCTCGCCGGCCCTGGCCCGCGCGGTCAGGTCGTCGGTGAAGCGGGCCAGGGCTGCGTCGGATGACGACTCCTTGGGATGCGCACCGCCGCCCTCGCCCGTCGGTTCCTCGGACGCCACGCCATAGCCTTCCACCGAGCCGTCGGTGATGGCGGCATACTGGGCGCGAAAGGTGTGCAGCGGAATTTCGCCGATACGCTCGTAGGCAGGGCCGTTGAGCAACGGCGCCATCTCGATCAACGCGTCCAGCAAAGCGCCGGAGCGGATGGTGTCGTGGCCAAGATGGAGCGTTGCGCTGGTCCAACCGCGGTCCAGCCAGTCGAGCAGGAACGGCGAGAACGCCGGGCGCCCGGAATTGCCGGCGCGCCGGGTACCGACGCTCTCCAGCAGGTCGTTCCACAGCCCGTCCAGATCGACCCTGAAATAGCGCAGAGCGCGATCGAAGTCGCCGCCCCCTTCCTCCAGCATCTTGATGACGATATGCTCGATGCCGATTTCGTAGTGACTGCGAGCCGTTGCAAACGCCACTCCCTGCTCGATCGCCTGTGCGCAAAAATCGCTCAGCCGGTTAATCAGCGCCTTAAGACGTTCATTGTCCATGTCGATATCCTTTATGTGTCATCAAAACATCACGCCGCCGCGCGGCGCTCTTCCTGCGGTGTGAAACTATCCGTCTCCTTCGCGGCGGTTCGGTACGACGATCCGGGGACATCGATTACCTGCGGTTCCGAGGAACTCTCCCCGATCCAGGCCGACCAACCGAGCACGATCGTGTCGCTGCCCAGAGCCGGCAGGTTGCGCGTTCCGGAGTCGATCTTGATGCGTATATCGAACGCCCCCGTCGGCCCTAGCATCCTGTCCAGCAGGGCGACGATCGCCCTGCCGGTCCGGGTTCCCGGCAGCATCTGCATCGCAAACGTGGGCGCCACCGGTCCCACCTCGACAGCAATCTTGCTGCTTAAATCCAGCACCTCGTCGCCCAACACAATGCTCTCTCCCAATGCCGCGCTCTGCCCATCAGGCGAGGACAGCGCAAACGGTTCGGCCAGCGGAACCCAGCATGCCTCGAACTGCCGGACCTCCACCGGAACGCCGCCAAGAAGGTTGCTTGCGGTCGCGGCGATGGTCGAAGCGCTGCAGCCGCGCATGGCGATGGAACCGGCGTAGCGCAGATCGATGAAACTGTCGTCTGCCGTCATGCCGGAGGTGTAGCCGACATATTTGCGAAAAACACTGTTGGACTGTTCCAGTTGCACTACGGCGCGATACTTTTTCCATGCCAGGTAGAACAGCGCATAGAGGCGGTGGTTGAAGATATCCATGAACGCCCGCAGCCGATGCGCCGGCTCGTCGCCGAGTGCCACCATATCGACCAGATAGAGCGGAACAGGCGCGTCGACGCCATACAGCCCCATGAAGTTCGCTTCGATCTCCACGGCGCCGTCATCGCGGTACCCCACCCTGCGGATATCCGACGCGGGAAAGGTGATCTCAGGCGCAGGCCGCAGCCGCACCCAACGGTCCAGTCCCCGTCCAACCATGCCGCGGTCGCGCCACAGGTTCTCGAACAGTCGCAACGCCTGAAAGAACTCGAAGCGCGAACCGTCGTCGACGACCGCCTTGATCAGATTGGCAAGTTTGCGCCTTGGCGCGGCTCCCATACGAACTCCTTGTTTGACGGGTGACAGACGATCCTCGTCCTGACAAACGTATTGACTTGGGCGTAGCTGCTGAAAAAGTGGTGCAGCACGGTGCCGAACAGATAGATATCCGCCAATGAACGGTACTTTCCTTCATTGACGGTGATGGCCATGTCGATACCACGAACCATCGCTCCCTTGCGGATCCAGTCGAGAGGTTTCATCGCCACCTCGCTGATCCCCTCGATACGCAACCGGTTCTGGCGACTGCCGGACCATTCGTAAAGACTCAGCACGCGGCGCAGCGCCGGGGCCGATGCAATGGAATCGTAGTTGGCTGCCAATCCGGCAATGAGCAGCCAGCGTCGGTCCCGTTCGCCGGTGGGATTCAATAGTGCGCTAGGACGAATGATATTGTGCGCCGAGACGTACGATGGACACTCTTCGCCCGCGATGGATACCATACGTTCGGTGAGGTAGCGCCGCGGATAATGACCGTTGGTGCACGTCACCTTGCATGACAGCGACTCGTTGCCCTGGGGCGCCTCCCCGCCGACAGACATATAGGCATTGAGCTTGTCGGTACCGTCGCTGCGCAGCGTCACCTGAAAGAAACGCGCACCGGCATCATCCAGGGAGAAGTTCCGTACCGGTTCATAGGAAAAACGCTGCCCGGACTCCGGATCGATGCCGGTCACCTGATCGACGGTATAGATTTGGATGCCATGGCGCGCGCGCACCTCAGCGACGATTGGATATTCGAAGGCACGATGGTTGACGCGCACCGGTTCGGCATCATATGGAAACAGATTAACCGCCGGTGCACAGCACAGTTTGAATGTCTCGCGGCTCAGGTGGTGCTCTGAAGGCAGCTGCCCGTCGACGTATATTTCCAGTTCGAATTCGGTCGTCCCCTGCGGCCACTCCATCTGCTCCAGGCCGTGGACGCCTACAAACTGGTATTTCTCCTTGAAACAGAAATACTCCTGCAACAAGTGAAAGCCGTGGAACGATTCGCCGACATTGGGCGTCAACGTCTCGTTGGTTGCCAGGTTGAGCGGTAAAATGCTGCGTCGCCCAAGCCGAAACGGTATGTCGTGCGGACGCTGCGGTAACCGAACTGCCACATCACGCACTTGATGGGTGAACAGCATATAGAGTTCCAACGCCAGACCGGTATCCGCGTGGAGATAAAGCGACAGATTCGCCAGATCCAGATCCGCGACAGATACCGCCGATTCGGTATGGAAATTCAATTTAATGACGCTGCCGCCGCTGCTGGGTTCGTCCACCGTCACGCTCTGTATCCGCAACGGCTGCAACTTCACCGGCGTCACCGTGCGGAACCGGCAGGGCACCAGTTCTTCGCCGACCGGCTGGCTCAAAACTTCGACGCCGGCGGGCAGTACCTTGGTTTGTTGCAACTGCCCGGGGCGCGGAAGGAACTCCATGATCGTCGCCGACGGCATCGGCCGCAAAATGGTCGGCCAGAGCTGTTGCAACAGGCTTTCGCTGATCTCGGGAATATCGTCGTCTATCTTGCGACGGATCTGCGCGGTAAGGAATGCCATGCCCTCCAACAACCGCTCGATATAGGGATCCCGGTCGGAAATATCGCCCATATTGAGCAATCCGGCCTGTTCCGGATAGGCTTCGGCGAACTCGTGGGCCGCCTCGTTGAGCAGCCGCATTTCCGATTCAAAATAGTCACGCATCAATTTCTTCTCCGGACGATCAGTTTACTTCCGCTCGTCCTTCGCTATAAAACCATGTACGCAGTCTCACCGTGCGCCCGACGACCGTACTGCCCTCTATGCGCAGGTGAATCACACACGAAGCACCGTTGAGAGGTTCTACGCTTACATGCACATTGCGCAGACGCGGCTCATACTTCTCGATACTCCGCGATACCTCGGCTATCAGCTGATCGAGTGAATAAGGAAGATTTGAATAGATGTCGGTTAGATCCGGCATGCCGTATTCCGGCATATGCGGCAACGATTCGCGACGCGCGTTCAACAGCAACGTCAGATGGTCTTGAATACTGAGAACCAAACCATCATCTTCAGACGCGGAACGCAGCTCAGTGCCGTTCATGTAACGACCACGCAATATTTCCAACAGTGCCGTCATACCATCGCATCCCTGCCTAAATGTAATCCCGTAGGCCCGCGCACCCACCGCAAAGCAGGCGCATTAACGCAAAGAGATCGGATCGTCGCCAATGCTGATATTCGGACTGCCTTCACTCAGCATCGGTTAACATACAGGGGCATGCTCAGCATGCCCCTGTTTGCACCACTACGTGGAACTACTACCCTGGGCCGCACCCCAAGCATCTTGGAACTCGATGTTGCCGTCGATGAACGTCCAGGTTATCGTGCCATAGCGCATCGCCACCTCTTCCAGGTGAGGATAGCGCTCCTTATCGATATCCTTGACGTTATGCATCGTGGGACGAATTGCCGTAATCTTCACGTCCTGCAGACGATGACGGAAATATTCGCGCTCGGTTCCTGAATCATCGATGCGGTACCAGCTGATCACGACTTCTTTCAAGGTCTGACCGTTGCTGCACGCCTTATAGAGGTAAGGTGAAGTCTGATCAAACGACTTGGTGATGACCAGCGGCTCATGCTTGCGCGTTCCGGTGAGAGAACCGGTATCCGAGTCGGTCGGGATACGCAGTTCGTGACCGAACTGCAGTACCTCGAGCGTACCTTGACGGTCCGCAATCTGAACCGGGCCCTTAATCGGGGCTCCCTGGTCGTCCTTGATACTCATATAGGCTGGAATAGCCATAACTACCTCCGTTAGTTTCCACTAGGAAAACAACAGCCTTCAGCGCACGTGCGCGTTTCGCCATTGCCGGTTTGCCGCATCCCGGTACACATACCGGACTACGGCATCATTGCGGCCATTTTTGACCTTAAGGGGAGCGGACAAAGCCCCCGGATTGGCATCCATAACCCAACCCGCACAGCAGTCTTTCGCGAAAATCTTGCCATACCACCTCGGCAGATGCATCGCGAAAGACACTTGCCTGCAAATTCGCTTCTCTCGTAGCGAGGCCGTCATCCGTTTGCGTTCATCAATCAGCACGCTATTCGATCCGACCACGCCCTCTCCCGTCAGCCCTTGTCTTTGGGCATCTGTGCCACCAGCGACAGACGCACATCGACGCCCTCGATCTGGAAATGCGGCATTACGTACAGATTGACCGAGTAGAATCCAGGATTGTCAGCGAGTTCCTTTACTGTCACCTGCCCATCCTGCAACGGATGGGTGGCAATCAACTCGGGTTCCGGGTCCTTCATTTTCGTTACCAGCGTCTGAATCCAGGTATTCAGCTCCTTCTCCAGCTCGGGACGCGGTTTTGATGCCCCGATGTTTTCCCGTTGCAGGATCTTCAGGTAGTGAGAGATCCGCGACACCAGGAAGATGTAGGGCAGGCGTGCGTTAATCCGACTGTTTGCAGTGGCATCAGACGACGTATATTCCGCCGGTTTCTGCACCGAGTTTGCCGAGAAAAAGCAGGCGTAATCGCTGTTTTTGTAGTAGCTGAGCGGAATGAAGCCAAGATTCGCGAATTCCAGCTCGCGCGTTTCCGAGATCAGAATCTCTGTCGGGATCTTGGTCTGCAATCCTTTGCCGATGTCGTACTGATGCAGCGGCAACGCTTCAATCTTGCCGCCTGACTCGGGACCGCGAATATTCACCGCCCAGCCGTTCTCCTTGAAACTGCGCGCCATGTTGGCGGCAAAGGCGAAGGCCGCATTGCCCCACAGGTAGCGTTCAGCATTTTCGCCGCCGGAGTCCTCCTTGTAATTGAAGGACCTAACGGGATTGCTGTCTCCGTAGGGCAGACGCAACAGGAACCGCGGCAAGGTCAGGCCGACATAGCGCGAATCCTCCGTCTCGCGGAACGCGTTCCAGCGTATGAACTCCGCTTTTTCCATATAGGACGAAAGGTCGTTGATCTTCGGCAGCTCCTCAATGCTGGATTTGCCGAAGAATTTCGGACCGACCGCGCCGACGAACGGGCAATGGCAGGCGGAGGAGATGCGTGATATCTCCGTCAGCAGACTGACATCCTGGGCGCTGCCGTCAAACTCGTAGTTCGCGACCACCGCGGAAACGGGTTCGCCACCCGGAGTATCATATTCCTGGATATATATATGCTTGAACATCCCACTTTGCGTGGTGTCCGGTGCTTCCTCGAAATCGTCGCGCAGATCCTCCTTGGAAAGGTCAAGCAGTTCGACGCGAATATTCCGCTTGAAGTCGCACCGGTCGACGAGAAAGCGCAGCCCGCGCCATGCCGACTCCACTTTCTGGAATTCGGGATGGTGGAGCACCGCATCGAGCTGGCGACTGATCCGCTCGTCGATCTCTCCGATATAGGCATCCAATAGCGCCTTGTCGATACGGGATATCGATTTCGGCGACCCACGGCTGAGCATATCGAGAAATACATGCAGGCCGGCCGTCAGCCGGGAACCTTTGGAGGCATCGGCCATCTTCTGTGCGTCGGTGAACGCATCGAATGACAAATGATCCTTCGCCGGCTGCATTTCCGCCAGAACGCACAACCGCTCATAGAGGTTGCCGCTCTCCTCTTCGACTGCTGCCGGTGCCGGCGCGGCCTTTTCCTTGACTGCCATAATCACGTCTCCTATTTAGCCTGCCGTAGATACGTTATTCCCCGGACTTGGATTCGCCATCGGAAGGAGCGAGTTTTTCCAACTCCTGGCGCAGCCCGTCCATCTCGGGACGGTTGCGGACAATCCGCTCCAGCTCCTTGCGAAATTTGCTGTTGTCGAGCAGGTTGGATTTCAGATCCTTGAGCAGATTGCGCATGGCCAACAGATTCGAAATCTCCGGTATCTGACCGGCGACTACTTCCGGGCTGAAGGACTTGAAGGACTCAAACTCAAGCTTGATATCGATCTCGCTGCCATCATCGCTGGAGGTATGAGGTACCGAGAAACTGGCCGACGGCGCCAACTCCTTCATCACCGCTTCCAGGTTGTTGCCGTCCACGTTGATCCGCGTCCGATCCGCAAGACGTCCATGGCCCTTCCCGTTGCTGTAGTCCCCGACAACCAGGAGCTTCATCGGGAGGTCCACTTTTTTCTTGGCGCCGCCGGTTTCTACATCCAGCGTAATATTGACTCGCGCCTTGGGAATCTCATTCTGAAAACTCTGTGCCATAGCTCACTCCTCCATGTAATGAATATGTTGTAACCATCTAAAGCATCGTTGCTGCCATGGTCGCGTCGATACGACCGATATCCTGACCCAATGCATCGATGCGCGCTTTAATCTCCTTCTTCTCCCCGTCTGTCGCATCGGCCAGACGTTGCTCCAGAACGCGCCGCAACTTGAAGCGCGCGTCTACCGCGTATTTTGGTTCCCATTCGTCAAGACCGTTAAAATCGGCTCGTTCGACCAGCGACGCCAATAACGCCTCAGCGATATCCGCCCGGTTACCGCGCAACAGCATATCGGCCTTGGACAGTGCAAGGGCGAACCGCTCCCGCCCGCTCCTGGCCGGCATGGTATCTATGAACTGCAACGCGTGCGGAAGACCCTTTTCCGACTGAACTTCCTGCGCCTTGCGCACTATTTCCCTTATCGCCTCGTCGGCGCCACCTGCGGAGCCGCCCGACCCTTCGGACATCGACTCGATCCAGCTCAACGCGGCGCCGGAAGCAAATGGCGTATCGTCTTCGAACCGCAAGGTGACGATGTTCGGTATGCGTTTAACCAGTCCCGCCACGGCGGTCTCGATGGTAAGAACGAGGGCTTCGTCCTTCAGCGCGCGCGCCACTTCACAGGCACGAAGTTGAAGATCGAGAGCCAGATGGCATCCCGGTTCGAAAAAAGCCGACTCCGCGACGACGAACGCCGACTCGAGGTCGCCCGCCTGCTCCGCATCGTCGATGGCGCGCCAGCCGTTGCGCCGTGGCGCAGGAATCCGCGTCTTGCCGCCCTCATTGAGCAACTGCTTCAGCCCCCCCCAGCGCAGCGCACGGGCAAATGCGGCTGCCCGTGCCCGCTCCCCCTTTTGCTGCAGGTAGCCTGTCAATCCTCGTACCACGTCGATCAGACCGGATTCGGACTCGATGTTCGACGGTATCGGTGCATCGTCGTACCCGCCCATTGAAGGCGACGACGATGTGGCAGGAGATGACGATGTCGCGGTCTCCGGCGAACCTGATATGGCATCGGTCGGGACGGGTTGCGGCGCGGGCTGAGGTGTCGGCGGTACCACGCGGCTTTCCAGCTCCGTGACCTGACGCGAACCCCATTCGCGCACGGCCATCCATTGAGGTGCATCGCCGCCATCCGCCAGTTTTTCGGCCAGCCGTGCATTGATCGCCACCACCGTCTCCACGACGCTCCTGGCGACATCGAGATCGCTGCCGGGTTCAAGTTTCTCGATCAGCCCGACAAATCTCGGGCTACTGCACCATTCGAGCGCGCTGCGTTTTTGCGTCTCTTTTGCCGGGTGACAACTGTCCCAAAACGAATCGATGAGCGCTCTGGTGATACGCAGCCCTGCGTCCAGGCCGCTAACGCCGTGACGCATTGCCATGGCCAATGTCAGGTAACCCGAAATACGCAAGTCCTTAGCGTGTTCGGTCAATATTTTGCTGCAATTTCGCTCCACCGCTTCGAAATCGGTGCCGGTAAGCTTATCGATCTCCAGCTTTGCAGCGAGAAACTCGTCCAGATAGCGCGGATCCTCACCGGACTCCGCCGGCGAAAATGGCGCAGATGCGGCGTCGATCAGGTCGTCGAATGGACCGCGCGCGATTATCACTTCTTCTTCTACAGTGCTCATTTGTTGACCGTTGCAGCAATGCGATTGATAAGGTCCGGGATCGACGCCGCGGCGGACAGTCCAGCGCCAGACAAGCCGCCGACCTGCCCGGAAGAGGCCTCAGCATGCTTGCGCAAGTCCTGCAATATGCCGTCGCCCGCGGTCGGATTCGCCAGTGCCAGCAGCAACGAACTAGGCGGCTGACGCATGAATATCGCAGCCTCATAGGAACCGCTCTGCTCATTCCTGAACCAAAAATAGTGGGCACGCCAGTTGGTGTTGGCCAACGCAACGTCGATCAGACGAGTTGAGAAAATCAGCCCGGCCATATAGTGCTCTTCGCCGCCCAGTGGAACGCGAAATCCCCAGCTGATACGCGACGGTTGGCGCCGCTTCGCCTCTCTCAGCGCATCGACGAACGCAACTAGGAAGCCGTCGCCGATATCGGCAGTCGCTTCACCCAGGATGAGATCGCCAAAATCCGCAATGGGAATGGAATGCAAACGGGATAGCATTCGATCCAACACCTGCCCCTTGGACGGGAGCGAATTACCTGTGCACAGAGCATCCACATCCATCTTCACGACATCGAACGAATCCGCCTTCGCGGCAGCGGCGTTCACCTCCGTGGCTTTGCTGAAAAAGCGCTCCAGCATCACCGGTGCTCCGGACTGAATCTCCCGCAGAAGCGGAAACACTGAAAATCCGAACGTCACAAACGGGTAGGTTCGACCGCTGCGGTCGCGGCTCGGAACCATGGTGCCGACCTGGGTGCGTTCGTCATCACCGCCGATGATGATGAAATTCACCGAAGGCACCGATTTCCAGAGATCCTCTCCGCCTCCAGCCATGTGCCTGCTCAACATTGCAACCGCCTGCTGCACCCATTGATCCAGGGCCATAATCTCCCGCTGTCCGGCGTTATGCCGCACAAAATCCGGTTGACAGGGAAGCTTGCCGAAGCATCCTGCATCGCAGACGATTTCCTTGTTGCCAGCGCGATTACCGGCGCCGAATATCCCGAACATGTTCAGCCCTAGTCCTTGG
>CAYQWR010000048.1:0-14876 GCA_964421235.1 uncultured Thiohalomonas sp.
TGGTTACGCTGGCTGTACTGATGATTGCGGGTCCATGGATGTTGCAGGTGCTGATCGACTACACGGAACGTTTGATACACAACATTCCGTCGTTCATAGGTTAGCTATGCACTTTACCGGGACACAGATTGCAGGATATATCGGTAGCTATCTGTGGCCGTTGTTTCGCGTCGCGGCGTTGATTGTCGCAATGCCCATATTCGGCACGGTTCTGGTCCCTATCCGCGTCCGATTGATACTGGCGCTGGTTCTGACCAGTGTGATTGTGCCACTGTTGCCGGCTACGCCTGTCGTGGATCCGTTCAGCGTGCAGTCCGTCATGATCATCGCGCAGCAGATCGTGATCGGTGTAGCGATGGGTTTCTCATTGCAGCTGGTATTCAATGCGGTCACGACCGGTGGTCAGATCATCGCCATGCAGATGGGGCTTGGTTTTGCGTCGATGGTCGATCCGCAGAACGGTACGCAGGTACCGGTGCTGTCGCAGTTCTACCTGTTGATGGTGACTATTCTGTTCCTTGGGTTTGACGGTCACTTGGTGCTGATCCGAATGCTGGTCGATAGTTTTCATATTGTGCCTATCGGCATGAGCGGAATCACCCAACACGGGATGTGGACACTGGTGAGTTGGGGCAGTGAAATGTTTGCCGGTGCGATGTGGCTTGCGCTGCCGGCTGTGGCGTCGTTGCTGGTCGTCAATATCGCGTTCGGTGTGATGGCCCGTGCGGCGCCGCAGCTTAATATTTTCGCCGTTGGATTTCCGGTAACGCTAATTATGGGATTCGTGGTGATTATGTTCACATTACCCACCGTCGTGCCGCAGTTTTCCACTCTGGTCAGCGACGGATTTTCGTTAATCGGTCGAGTTCTCGCTGGAGGATAGGCGATGGCGGAGAGCGACAACGAGGACCGCACAGAAGAGGCAACCGGTAAACGCAAGCAGGAGGCACGCGAGAAAGGACAAGTTCCTCGGTCACGGGAACTGTCGACAGTCGCTGCGCTGATGGCCGCAGCGATAATGTTTCTTTCCATCGGCGATAAGATGATGCGGGCGTTGGTGGCGGGCATGCAGGGTGGCCTGTCGCTCAGTCGGGAACAGGCGTTTGATCCTAAAACGATCGCAGCGACCTTGACCACGGAAGTGACGCATGCGATCTGGGCGTTGGCGCCATTCTTTGTGGTGATGGTGGTGGTGGCGGTCGCGGCGGCCGTGGTGTTGGGCGGCTTGTCGTTTTCCGCCGATGCGTTGATGTTCAAATGGGACAAGTTGGATCCCATTAAGGGAATGGGGCGGATTTTCGCCTGGCGCGGTCTGGTCGAGATGTTCAAGGGCATGGCCAAGTTCGCCTTGGTGACTGCGGCGGCACTGATATTGCTGAAGAGCTGGGGCGGCGAAATCCTCGGTCTGGGCGGTGAGCCGCTGCGCCAGGGGTTGGCGCACATGGGGTCGCTGCTCGAGTGGTCGTTCCTGATACTGAGCGCGACCTTGATCGTCGTTGCGGCTATCGACGTGCCGTTCCAGCTTTGGGATCACCGGCGTCAGTTGCGGATGACCAAGCAGGAAGTGCGCGATGAGCACAAGGAAACCGACGGCAGTCCCGAGATCAAGGGGCAGATCCGGCGCATGCAGATGGCAATGGCGCAGCGCCGGATGATGGCGGAAGTGCCGAAGGCGGATGTGGTGGTGACCAATCCGAGCCATTATGCGGTTGCCTTGCGCTATGACCAGGACAAGGGCGACGCGCCGATTATGGTGGCGAAGGGCGTCGACTTTATGGCGCAGAAGATACGTACGGTTGCCCAGGAAAACGATGTGCCGGTATTGGCGGCGCCGCCGTTGGCACGCGCTTTGTATCACAGTACTGAACTGGAGCATCCGATCCCGGTTGGCCTGTATCGTGCAGTGGCGATGGTACTGGCTTATGTGTATCACCTGCGCCAGGGTCCGGTTTACGGCCGTGACGGAGGCGTGACGATGCCGGATCTGCCGATTCCGGATGATTTGCGTCGCGACGACTGAGTAGACGGTGATTTGAGGTAGTCGATGGCTCAAGCAACAAATATGGCGTTGTTCAGCAGGGCGGTGCTGCGCTCCGGTCTCGGTGCGCCGCTGCGGGTGTTGATGTTGCTGGCAATGGTGGTGCTGCCGTTGCCGCCGTTTTTTGCTGGATATCCTGTTCACCTTCAATATCTCGTTGTCACTGATCATTTTGTTGGTGACCATTTACACCTTGCGGCCACTGGATTTCGCCTCCTTTCCCACCATTTTGTTGATCGCAACGTTGTTGCGCCTGGCCCTGAATGTCGCGTCGACGCGCGTGGTGCTGCTGCATGGACACACCGGGCCGGGCGCTGCCGGTCATGTGATCAAGTCGTTCGGTGAGTTTGTCGTGGGCGGCAACTATGCGGTTGGTCTGGTGGTGTTCGTTATTCTGGTGATCATCAACTTCGCCGTGGTGACCAAGGGCGCCGGGCGCATTTCGGAAGTGAGTGCGCGTTTTACCCTGGACGCGATGCCGGGCAAGCAGATGGCTATCGACGCCGATCTCAACGCCGGCTTAATCGATGCGGACGAGGCGCGGCGACGCCGCAGCGACATTGCTCGCGAGGCGGATTTCTACGGCTCGATGGATGGTGCCAGTAAATTCGTTCGCGGCGACGCCATGGCCGGTATTTTGATCACGGTGATCAATATCATCGGCGGCTTGGTCGTGGGTGTATTCCAGCACAACATGCCGATTGGCGAGGCGGCGCAGGTGTACACGCTGCTGACCATCGGTGACGGTTTGGTGGCGCAGATCCCCTCCCTGGTGCTGTCGACGGCGGCGGGCATCATCGTGACCCGTGCCTCCGCCGAGGAGGATATGGGCAATGTGGTGTTGGGGCAGTTGTTCTCCAATCCGCGGGTGTTGGCGGTCACGGCAGGCGTGCTGTTGCTGTTGGGGTTGATCCCCGGTATGCCCAATTTCGTGTTTCTGTTGCTGGCGTCGCTCCTCGGCGGCGGTGCCTGGTGGGTCTTCCGCAAGCAGCAGCAGGCGCAGGTGGCCGCGGCGGCTCCGCCGCCGACGACTGCAAACGAGCCGGGGACGGAATTGAGAGAGTTGTCGTGGGACGACGTTCCTCTGGTGGATCCCATCGGACTTGAGGTCGGGTACCGGTTGATTCCGTTGGTGGACAAGGCGCAGGGCGGTCAGCTGATGGCGCGCATCAAAGGGGTGCGCAAGAAGTTGTCGCAGGAGTTGGGCTTCCTGATTCCGCCGGTGCATATCCGCGACAATCTCGACCTGTCGCCGACGGCCTATCGTGCCACCCTGATGGGGGTGACCGTCGGTCAGGCCGACATCTATCCGGACCGTGAAATGGCCATCAATCCGGGGCAGGTGTACGGCCAGTTGGACGGTATCAAGACCGTGGACCCGGCGTTCGGTTTGGAGGCGGTGTGGATTGAAACGAGCCGTCGCGAAGAGGCGCAGGGACTGGGCTATACGGTGGTCGATCCGAACACGGTGGTCGCCACCCACCTGAGCCAGCTGCTGCAGTCGCACGCCTATGAACTGCTCGGTCACGAAGAGGTGCAGCATCTCTTTACCCAGCTCGGCAAGAGCGCGCCCAAGCTGGTCGAGGATCTGGTGCCCAAACTGCTGCCGCTGTCGGTGGTGGTGAAGGTGTTGCAGAATCTGCTGGCCGAGGGCATTCCCATCCGCGATATCCGTACCATCGCCGAGACCCTGGCGGAGAACGCGCCGCGGGTTCAGGACGCCGGAATTTTGACTGGCGTGGTGCGCGTCGCCCTCGGTCGGATGATTGTTCAGAAAATCAATGGGTTGTCCAACGAACTCCCCGTCATTACCCTGGCGCATGAATTGGAACAGATATTGCTAAAGAGTATGCGAGCGTCAGATGAGGGGGGCGCTGGCATTGAGCCGGGACTGGCCGAACGCATGCATCAAGGTTTGGTGCAGGTCACCCAAAAACAGGAAATGGCCGGGCAGCCGGCGGTGCTGTTGGTTTCCGCTCCCCTGCGTGAATTGCTGGCGCGCTTTGTGCGGCACACGATTCCGATGTTGCACGTCCTGGCCTACACCGAGGTGCCGGACAACAAGCAGCTCAAGATCGTGGCCACGGTGGGTAATCAGGCCGGCTAGTCGCGATCCAGGCGCGACAAATCCGTGCGAGGGTCGAAGGCATGAAGATAAAACGCTATTTCGCCGCCGACATGCGCCAGGCGATCCGCATGGTGCGCGAGGAGCAGGGACCGGATGCGGTCATTCTTTCCAATCGAAAGGTCGATGGCGGCGTCGAGATCGTTGCGGCCATCGATTACGACGAGGCGCTGGTGCACAAGATGGCCAATGGCGACGGCGCCCGCGCCAAGGCAGCGGCGCCTGTGGCGCCACGGCCGGCCGCGGCTGCGCCGGATGCCGGATTAACCCCGCGCACGGCGCAGTTTCAACCGATAAGCACCGCTGCCCCCAGGAAGCCGTCGGCACCGCCCTCCAAGATTGTTTGGTCGCAGGATCCCGCCCTGGTGGCGATGCGCGACGAGATCAAGACGCTGCGCGGCATGCTGGAGAGCCAACTGACCGGTTTCGCCTGGCGCGAGGAGGCGATGCGCCATCCGGCGCGCGCCAAGTTGCTGGAGCGGCTGTTGCAGCTGGGATTGGCGCCGGGGGTGTGCCGCGAATTGGCCGATCAGGTACCGTATCAAGGGGAGCACGAGCACCATTGGCGTCATGCCCTGGGGCTGCTGGCGCGGCGGGTGCGGGTGACCGAGGATGATATATTGAGTCAGGGCGGTGTCGTTGCCCTGGTGGGACCGACCGGCGTCGGCAAGACGACCACGGCGGCCAAGCTGGCGGCGCGCTTTATCCTGCGCCACGGGCCCGGTCGCGTCGCCTTGATTACCACCGACAGCTTCCGCATCGGCGCCCACCAGCAGTTGCGTACCTTCGGTCGCCTGCTCGGGGTTCCGGTCCATGTTGCCAACGATGCGGCCGAATTGCGTACCGTATTGGACGGCCTGCGCGACAAGCAACTGGTGCTGATCGATACGGCGGGTATGAGTCAGCGCGACGTGCGGTTGTCGGAACAGCTGGCGCTGCTGCACAACGGAGCGCCGCGGGTGCGGAACTATCTGGTATTGTCGGCGACGGCACAGCGCGCGGCATTGGAGGAGACCGTGGGGGCATTCCGCCATGCGGACATCGCCGGCTGCGTGCTGACGAAGCTGGATGAAACCGCCAGTCTGGGGGAGGCGCTGTCGGTGGTGGTGCAGCAGCAATTGCCCGTGGCCTATACCAGTGACGGCCAGCGCGTCCCCGAGGATCTGCACCAGGGGCGTGCCAACAAACTGGTCAGCAGCAGTGTCGCGCTGATGCAAAAAAATAAAATTGACGTTCCGGAAGAAGCGGCGTTGGCCAACGCCTTCGGTCGCATGGTGAGTTAGCCTATGTCTGAACCAGTGCAGGATCAAGCGGCGGGACTGCGACGGATGAACAAACCGCGCCCGGTAAGGGTCATCGCCGTGGCCAGCGGCAAGGGCGGCGTCGGCAAGACCAATGTCTCCGTGAATCTGGCTGTCGCCTTGTCCCAGCTGGGGCGCAAGGTGCTGGTATTCGACGCCGACCTGGGACTGGCCAACGTCGATGTCATGCTCGGACTCCATCCGAAGTTCAATCTTTCTCACGTACTCACTGGCGAACGCACACTGGAAGAGGTCCTGGTGGCCGGGCCGGCCGGCATCAGGATCATTCCCGCGTCGTCGGGGATCCAGCACATGGCCGAACTTACACCGGCGGAGCACGCCGGCCTGATCCGTGCGTTCAGCGAACTCAGCACCGAAGTGGACGTGCTGCTGGTGGACACCGCCGCCGGCATCTCCGACAGCGTGGTCAGTTTCAGCAAGGCGGCCCAGGAAGTGGTGGTGGTGGTCTGCGATGAGCCGGCCTCCATTACCGACGCGTACGCCTTGATCAAGCTGCTCAACAAGGAACACAACGTTCGCCGCTTTCGCGTATTGGCCAATATGGCCCATAGTTCGCAGGAAGGTCGCGAGCTTTTTGCAAAGATCGTCAAGGTCACGGATCGCTTCCTGGAGGACGTCGTCCTTGATTTTATGGGCAGCGTTCCCTATGACGACTACCTGCGCAAAGCGGTGCAGAAGCAGCGGCCGGTGATGGAGGCATACCCGCGCAGCAAGGCGGCACAGGCGTTTACGGCCCTGGCCAAGAAGGCCGATACCTGGCCGATGCCGACGGCGGCCGGCGGTTATCTCGAGTTCTTCGTGGAACGGTTGGTGCGCAGTGAGACCGCAGACTGGGGAGCGTGGCCGTGAACGGGCTCGCCGCCTACGCCATCGAACGGGAAAACACCTGGTCCGAAGACTTGGTTGAGCAGTATGCTGCCTTGGTCAAGCGTATTGCCTACCATCTGTTGGGGCGGCTTCCCGATCACATTCAGCCCGACGATTTGATCCAGGCCGGGATGATCGGTTTGTTGGAGGCGGCCAGGAATTATGCCGCCGGGCACGGTGCCAGCTTCGAGACATTTGCCGGCATCCGTATTCGCGGCGCGATGCTGGACGAGGTCCGGCGCCATGATTGGACACCGCGCTCGGTACACCGTAAATCGCGGGCGGTGGCGACGGCGATCCGCGACGTCGAAAATCGCGAGGGGCGCGAGGCGACCGACGAAGAGGTGATCGAGGCACTGGGGATTCCCGCCGAGGAGTATTACCACATTCTTGCCGATTCCTCCCGCCATCGGCTGCTCAGCCTCGACGACATGATGACCAACCGCGACGATACGGTACTGGAACACCTGGTCGACACCGAACCCGGTATTGTCGAGCGGCTGCACGATGAGGAGGTGCAGCTGCGCCTCGCCGACGCTATCGCGGACCTGCCCGAACGGGAGCGGCTGGTGATGTCGTTGTATTATGATGACGAACTCAATTTCAAGGAAATCGGCGCGGTTATGGGGGTCAGCGAATCGCGGATTTGTCAGATCCATGGCCGAGCCCTGGTGCGGCTGCGTACGCTATTTGGCGATTGGGTCGCGCAAGGAACATGATAAGATAGTTCGCAAACCAGAAATAACGGTGAGCCCCACCAGACGGGGGCCAGCCCAACCGGGCGACTGCGGGACGCCGGTGGCGAGACTCAGGAGGTTCTCTTGAACAAAAACATAAAGATCCTCATTGTCGATGACTTTTCCACAATGCGGCGCATCATAAAAAATCTCTTGCGCGATCTTGGCTTTACCAATACCAGCGAGGCGGACGACGGGATCACCGCGTTGCCGATGCTGCAGTCGGGCAACTTCGAACTGCTCATTACAGATTGGAACATGCCGGGTATGCAGGGCATCGATCTGCTGCGCGCCGTGCGTGCCGACGCCAAACTGGCGACGCTCCCGGTGCTGATGGTGACGGCCGAGCAGAAGAAGGAGCAGATCATCGAAGCCGCCAAGGCCGGCGTCAACGGCTATATCGTCAAACCGTTCACTGCGGCGACACTCAAGGAGAAGTTGGAAAAGATTTTCGAGCGCATTGAGGCCAGCCAGTAACGCTGTGGCGCGTAGGCGTCGGTACCATAGGATTATTCTGTAATGGCGAATGAAGCTAACGTTCTGACCGAGGATTACGTCGCGCGCGTGCGCGAACTGGCGCAAACCGTCGAGTCGGGCAACGAGGCAGAGGCGGTGCGTCTGTTGGATGAACTGACCTCGCTGCGGGAGAAGACGCTGTACCAGGAACTGGGACGTCTGACCCGCGAGTTTCATGAGGCGTTGCAGAGCTTTCGCCTGGATTCACGCATCGCCTCCCTGGCCGCGCAGGACTTTCCGGACGCTCGGGAGCGCCTCAATTATGTCGTCAGCATGACGGCGCAATCCGCCAACCGGACCATGACGGCGGTCGAGGAATCGATGCCCATATGCGAATTGTTGGAGCAGTCGTCCTCGTTGCGGGAGGACTGGAGCCGCTTTACCACACGGAAAATGGGGGCTGATGAATTTCGTGAGCTAAGCCGCCGTCTCGGCGAATTCCTCGACGCGGTGAGCGATGGCTCGCCGAAGCTGCGGCACAATCTGCAAGAAGTGATGATGGCCCAGGATTTTCAGGATCTTACCGGCCAGATCATCCATCGGGTAATGCAACTGGTCGACGAAGTGGAAGGCAATCTGGTTGAACTGATCCGCATCTCCGGCGCGGCCACTACACAGATGCAGGAGGTGCGGCATGAAGACCTCATCGCGGCCAGCGGTCCGCCGGTGCCGGGACTGGATCAAGGGACGGTCTCCGGCCAGGATGAAGTTGACGAGCTTTTGTCGAGCCTCGGTTTCTAAGGGAGCTGGGTGATGGCGCTCAATGCTGATGACGAGATTCTGCAGGATTTTCTGGTCGAAGCCGGTGAGATATTGGAGCGGCTCAACGAGCAGTTGGTCGAACTGGAACAGCGCCCCGACGATCACGAATTGCTGAACGCGGTATTCCGCGGATTCCACACCATCAAGGGAGGCGCCGGTTTCCTCGGTCTCGATAATCTGGTTACGGTGTGCCACCGCTCAGAGGACATCTTCAATCTGTTGCGCAACGGCCAGAAGCAGGTGACGTCGCAGCTGATGGACACGGTGTTGCCGGTGCTCGACGTGCTCAACGCGCAGTTCGATCAGTTGCGCGCGGCGGAGGAGCCGGACCCGGCGCCGGCTGAACTGATCACCGCGCTTGAATCCATCAATCATCCCGACGGTGCCGAAGAGCCGGTTGCCGCTGCGGCGCCTGCCGCGCCGGCCGTCACACCGGCGCCTGTCCCTGAGCCGCCCGCCACGCCTGCGGTACCGGCCGCTGCCGCCGCGCCGTCGCCGACGTCGGCATTGGTGGAGGGTGATCTGGGCGATATCACCGACGAGGAATTCGAAGCCCTGCTCGATGCCCTTGAGAATCCCTCGGCCGCGCCGTCGCCGGGGGAACTGTCCGCCGCGGAGACCGAGGCGGTGTCCGCCGCCACCGATGACGATATTACCGAGGAGGAGTTCGAAGCCCTGCTCGATCAGTTGCACGGCAAGGGGCAGTTCAACCCGACCACGGTGACGTCCGCGACGCCGGCTGCGGAAGCGGCAGCAGGGACCGCCGAGACCGGCTCTCAAGCGGCAGCGTCCGACGATATTTCCGAGGAAGAGTTCGAGAATCTGCTCGATCAGTTGCATGGCAAGGGGAAGTTCGGCCCGGTTGCGACCGAGGCGCCTCCGCCTGCGCCCGTGGCCGCGCCCGAGGCGCCGGCACCCGCCCCCGCACCCAAGCCGCCGGCAGCCGTCCCCGCCGCATCCAAGCCACCGGCACACGCGGCGGAAAAGGGCGCCGACAAGGCCGCCACATCGGTTGCGGCGCAGGCCGAGACTACGGTTCGCGTCGATACCAAGCGCCTGGACGACATCATGAACATGGTGGGCGAGCTGGTGTTGGTGCGCAATCGCATCGCCACGCTGGCCAACGGCGGTGACGTCAGCCAGAGCCGTGAAGATATGGTCAAGGCCGTGGCCAATCTCGATGTGGTGACGGGTGATTTGCAGGCGTCGGTAATGAAGACGCGGATGCAGCCGATCAAGAAGGTGTTTGGTCGCTTCCCGCGCGTGGTGCGCGATCTGGCGCGCAACCTCAAGAAAGAGGTCAACCTGGTGATGCAGGGCGAGGATACCGACCTGGACAAGAATCTGGTCGAGGCCCTGGCCGATCCGATGGTGCATCTGGTCCGCAATGCCGTCGACCACGGTATCGAAATGCCTGACGTCCGGGAGCAGGCGGGCAAGCCGCGCCAGGGCACCTTGATGATGGCGGCGGAGCAGGAAGGTGACCATATCCTGCTGGTGATTAGCGATGACGGTGCCGGCATGGATCCCGATGTGCTGCGGCGCAAAGCGGTGGAAAAGGGCATGATGGACGCCGAAGCCGCCTCGCGGCTCGATGACAAGGAGGCGTTCAATCTGATCTTTGCCGCCGGTTTTTCCACCAAGGTCGAGATTTCAGACGTATCGGGCCGCGGTGTCGGTATGGACGTGGTCAAGACGCGTATCTCCCAGTTGAACGGCAGCATCGACATTCATTCGGAGCCGGGCAAGGGCACGCGCCTGTCCATCAAGGTACCGTTGACGTTGGCTATCATGCCGACGCTGATGATCAAGTCGCGCAGCCAGACATTTGCTCTGCCTTTGGTGAGCGTCAGCGAGATATTTCATCTGGACCTGACCAAGACCAATGTGGTCGACGGACAGCTGGTGGTGATGGTCCGCGGCAAGGCGTTGCCGCTTTACTATCTGACCCGTTGGCTGGTCAACGGCTGCCGCGCCGAGTCACTGCCGCACGACGGACACGTGGTGGTGGTGCATGTGGGCACCCAACAGGTCGGCTTTGTCGTCGACTTCCTCATCGGACAGGAGGAGGTGGTGATCAAACCGTTGGGCAGCATGCTGCACGGCACCCAGGGGCTGGCCGGGGCCACGATCACCGGCGACGGCAAGATCGCGCTGATTCTGGATGTGCCGGGTCTGATGAGAGCCTATGGGCGGCGTCAGGCTTGAGTGCCGTCCCCGTCGTTGCAGACAGACAACACTAGGAGAGTAACGGATGCCCGTAAGGGTTCTTGTGGTAGATGATTCGGGATTTTTCCGTCGTCGTTTGACGGAGATGCTCAATGCCGACACCCGTATGGAGGTGGTCGGCACGGCGGCGAACGGTGCCGAAGCCGTGGAGCAGGTGGCGAAGCTGCGGCCCGACGTCGTCACCATGGATATCGAGATGCCGGTGATGGACGGTATCGCCGCGGTACGACGCATCATGGCGGCATCGCCCACACCGGTCCTGATGTTTTCCTCGCTGACGACCGACGGCGCCAAGGCGACGCTGGACGCCCTGGATGCAGGCGCGGTCGATTATCTGCCGAAGAAATTCGAGGATATCTCGCGTGATGCGGCCGAGGCCAAGCGGCAACTGTGCGAACGGGTCTATTCGATCGGCGCCAAGCGCGGTATTCGCCTGCAGCGAACCACGCCTGCGCCGCTGCACCCGCAACGCAGCGAGACAGTGCCGGCGGCGCCGCGACCGACGGCGATGCCTGCCGCCCGGCGTGGCCACTATAAGCTGGTTGCGATCGGCACCTCCACCGGGGGTCCGGTGGCGTTGCAGCAGGTGTTGACCAAGCTGCCCGGCAACTTCCCGTTGCCGCTGCTGCTGATCCAGCACATGCCCGGCAGCTTTACCCCGGCATTTGCGCAGCGCCTGGATCAACAGTGCGCGATTACGGTGAAAGAGGCGCACGACGGCGATGAGTTGAAGCCGGCGACGGCGCTGCTGGCGCCAGGCGGCAAGCAAATGATATTGGAGCAACGCGGCGGACGTGTGGTGGTGCGTATCGGCGAGAGTGAGCCGGGACAAAACTACAAGCCGTCGGTCGATATCACCTTCACGTCGGTGGCCAAGGTGTTTGCCGGACAAACCCTGGCGATCGTATTGACCGGGATGGGGGCCGATGGCCGCGAAGGCGCGCGTCTGCTCAAACAAGGCGGTTCGTCCGTCTGGGCGCAGGACGAGGCCAGTTGTGTCGTCTACGGCATGCCCGCTGCGATCGTGGAGGCCGGTATTGCTGATGCCGTGTTGCCCTTGGCCGATATAGGGGCGGCGATCAGCCAGAGAGTGTGACATGGATATACTTAGCCTCATCGGCCTGATATTCGGCGTCGGCGCATTGCTGTTCGGTCAGCATTTGGAGGGGGGACAGGTCGCGTCGCTGTTGAACGGCCCGGCCGCCGTCATCGTGTTGGGCGGCAGCATGGGCGCGATCATGTTGCAGGCGCCGGTGCCGGTCTTCATCCGCGCATTGAGCATGTTGCGTTGGATCATACTGCCGCCGGTACTGGCGGGCGATGAGGCCATCGAGAAGCTGGTCAGCTGGAGCAATATCGCGCGCAAGGAGGGTCTGCTTGGATTGGAGGCCGTTTCCGAAACCGAACCCGATGCGTTCGCCCGCAAGGGGCTGCAACTACTGGTGGATGGCTCCGAGCCGGAAATGATGCGCAACATTCTCGAGGTGGAGGTGGATGCGAAGGAACATCACGACATGCAGTCTGCACGGATGTTCGAGAGCATGGGAGGGTATACGCCGACCATCGGCATCATCGGCGCAGTGATGGGACTGATACAGGTGATGAACAATCTGGCGGACCCCAGCAACCTCGGCCACGGTATCGCGGTGGCGTTTGTGGCGACCATCTACGGCGTCGGTTCGGCGAATCTTCTGTTGATCCCGATGGCCAATAAACTCAAGAGCCACGTCATGTCGCAAAGCCAGTTCCGGATGATGATCATCGAGGGTGTCGTTTCCATCGCCGAGGGCGAGAATCCGCGTAACATAGAAACCAAGCTGCAGGGTTATCTGCACTAGCGTCCCCATACGAGGAATCGGCATGGCACGCAAGAAACGCCACGAGGAACATGAAAATCTGGAGCGCTGGCTGGTCTCTTATGCCGACTTCATTACCCTGCTGTTTGCCTTCTTCGTGGTGATGTACTCCATCTCGTCCATCAACGAGGGTAAATATCGCGTGTTGTCCGACACCATGGTTGCGGCATTCAATACGCCGCCGAAGACGATGCAGCCGATTCAGGTCGGTGAGCAAGGGGTCAGCGGGCCCCCGTCACCGGTGACATCCGAACACGCCACACCGACCATGCAGCCGGGCGTCATCCAGCAGTTGGCGCAAACTGCGCGCTCCAGTGATATGGGGCATATTGCGAACGACTTCGAACATGCGCTGGCGCCGATGATCAAGGCGGGCCTGATCAACGTCAAACACAATGACCTGTGGGTCGAAATCGAGATCAATACCAGTATTCTGTTCGACAGCGGCAGCGCCACGTTGGAAAACGATGCGGTGCCCGTGTTGAAGCAGTTGGCGGACGTGCTGAAGAAATACCCCAACGCGATCCAGGTGGAGGGCTTTACCGACAATGTCCCGATCGACACCAGTATATTCCCTTCCAACTGGGAGTTGTCGGCACACCGTGCCGCCAGCGTGGTGCATCTGTTCATGGATCAAGGGGTGCAGCCCGATCGCATGGCGGCGATCGGCTACGGCGAGTATCGACCCATTGCCGACAATGCCACGGCGGCTGGCCGGCGTAAGAATCGTCGCGTCGTGGTTGTGATTCTCGCCGGCGAGGATGCGCGCCGCGTGATTGACATCGAACATAGTCGGACGTCGGCGCCTGTCGTTCCGCATGCCGCGGCGCCGGCACCGACCGGTGCAGGTTGATACGATGAAAGTCTGGTCGGTGGCCAATCAAAAGGGCGGCGTGGGCAAGACCACGACGACGGTAACGATGGCCGGGTTGCTGGCGGCGCGCGGGCATAACACGTTGATGGTGGACCTCGACCCGCACGGTTCGCTGACCAGTTATTTTGGCCTCGACCCTGACACGATCGAACACAGCGTCTATTCGTTGTTTCTCGACGCCTCGCCGGAACGTCCGGCGGTGATGGATATTGTGCGCGACACCCGTTTCGAGCGTCTCGCGCTGTTGCCCGCCTCGACTGCGCTGGCGACGCTCGATCGCCAGCTCGGTGCCAAGGAGGGAATGGGATTGGTGCTCGGACGAGCGTTGGTGCAACTGGCGAATCGCTTCGACTACGTATTGATCGATTGCCCGCCGGTGCTCGGTGTCTTGATGATCAATGCCCTCGCCGCCAGCAGTCATCTGCTGATCCCGGTGCAGACCGAGTTCCTGGCGCTGAAGGGGCTGGAGCGGATGATGCGCACGCTGACGATGGTAACCAGAGCGCGTAAACGGCCACTCAATTATTTGATTGTGCCGACCATGTTCGATCGTCGTACCCGTGCGTCGCTGGAGAGTCTGCAGGCATTGCGTCAGCATTATCCGGTTGAATTGTGGAAGTCGGTCATTCCGATCGACACCCAGTTTCGCGAAGCGAGTCGCGAAGGTATGCCGCTGTCCTATCTCAACGAGCATGCGCGCGGTGTTATCGCCTATACCGCATTGTTGAACACCCTGCTGTCGCCGGAGAGCGGGGCCTACACGCAAGGGTCGGCCTGACCATGGAACAACGCGATGCCCGTACCGTAGTGGCCGAAAAAGATGCATTGAGCGTCTATTTCGAGGCACTGCTGCGCGAAGCGCCGGGCGAGTTGGAACTGCCCGTCGAAGTGGAGACCCCGGCGGTTGTCGCGGCAGCGCCGCCGGTATTATCGGCACCGCCCGAGGAAGGCCCCCCGGAATGGGGCAGGAAGAGGTTCCAGGCGCTACTGTTCAAGGTGGGCGGATTGATGCTGGCGGTGCCGTTGATCGAGTTGGCGGGGGTTCAGGAGTGGCACGCGGAAAAGATCACCCCCCTTCCGGGGCACATGCCCTGGTACTTGGGACTGATGACCTACCGTGACCACAGCGTGCCGGTAGTCGACACCGCTCAGCTGGTGATGCCGGAGGATCGTCAGGCGAATTTGGCGCCGTGGCAGGAGCGTTTGCGCCACGTCGTCTTTATCGGCAACGGCAGCTGGGGACTGGCTTGCGACGAACTGGCGCAGGTGGTCACGCTGAACAGCGACGAGGTGCGCTGGCGTACCAGCCGGACCAAGCGCCGCTGGTTGGCCGGGACGGTCATTGCGCACATGTGCGCCTTGTTGGACCCGCCGGTCTTTGCCGATGTTCTGGCCACCGGGTTGGAGGATGCGCCGGGGGCGGAACCGGAGTAGCGTGGAGCTGGCAGCGGATTGTTCGCCGGCTGATGTGCCGGGCGGAGGAAGGTGAGGTACGCACTATGAGCGAGATAGAAAATAGCGGCAGTGATGCGATTTCCGAGTGGGTAACC
>CAYQWR010000049.1:0-8635 GCA_964421235.1 uncultured Thiohalomonas sp.
GGCTCAGGATGAGGCGGAGAGCGGCAGGCGGGTGGTACCGCAGACCATCGACAGCATCGACGACCTGGCGGGGAAGGTGGAGCAGGCCGCCGAGGTGATGGGGCAACTGGAGTCGGACAGCCGCGAGGTGGGACAGGTGCTGGAGGTGATCAACGGCATCGCAGAACAGACCAACCTGCTGGCGTTGAACGCGGCCATCGAGGCGGCGCGCGCCGGCGAGCAGGGGCGCGGTTTTGCCGTGGTGGCCGACGAAGTACGCACCCTGGCGCAGCGCACGCAGAAGTCTACCGAAGAGATCCGCACCATCATCGAACGGTTGCAGAACCAGTCGCGCAAGGCGGCGGGGATGATGGAACTCAGTCGCACCCAGGCCCAGGCCAGCGTCGAGCATACCGGTGCCGCGGGTGCCGCCCTTGATCGCATCGTGCAGTCGGTGGCGACCATTACCGACATGAGCAACCAGATTGCCACGGCCGCCGAAGAGCAGAGCCACGTGGCGGAGGAGATGGATCACAGCATCACCAACATCGCCGGGGTGGCGGAGCAGACTACGCATGCCGCAGCCGAAACGATGGCGGCGACGGAAGAGATTCACGAGCAAATGGACAAACTGCGGGCGCTGGTGTCGCGCTTCCGTACCGGTGTCAGCGGCGCCGACTTGTCGGCGGCGAAGACTGCACATCTGGCGTGGAAGGGTAAGCTGCGCGGCTATCTGGACGGCAAGGGCAGCCTGACCCGCGACCAGGCGGTATCGCACCGCGACTGCGTGCTGGGCAAGTGGTACTACGCCGAAGGGATGCAGAAATACGGCGCCATGGACGAGATGCGGCAGTTGGAACGGCCGCACGAAGAACTGCACAAGATCATCCGCGCGGTGATCGAGCTGCGTGAGGCCGGCCGTCCCGCCGATGCGGAGAGCGAGTATCTGAAGGTGGAGCCGCTCTCCCGGCAGATCGTGCAGCTGCTGAATGGTATCGAGCAGAAATCAGCCGCGGGTTAATTTACCGACAAGGACCAGCCGATGGTAGCCAATATGCGTGATCCCCGATGTGCTGCGCCTTACGAGGCGGAGGTGGTCGAGCGACTGGAGGAGTCGCCGACCATATTCACGTTGCGGCTGCGCTTCACCGATCCGGAGGTGCACAAGGCCTATCGCTTCGCGCCCGGCCAGTTCAACATGCTCTACCTGCACGGCGTCGGCGAAGTGCCCATCTCCATCGTCTCCGACCCGCTGGACGAACACATGTACGACCATACCGTGCGCACCGTGGGGCGGGTGACCCGCGGCCTGGCCCACCTGCCCGTCGGCGCCCGTCTCGGCGTGCGCGGACCGTATGGCCGCGGCTGGCCGGTGGAAGAGGCGGAGGGCAAGGACGTCATCATCGCCACCGGCGGTCTGGGCTGCGCCCCGGTGGTTTCGGTGATCAACTACATCCTGCGCCGGCGCGAACGCTACGGCCGGCTGGTGATATTGCAGGGCGTCAAGCACGCCAACGATCTGATCTGGCGCCAACGCTACGAAGAGTGGGCCAAGCTGCCGCACACCCAGGTATTGCTGGCGGCCGATCAGGCCGGACCCGGCTGGCCGTGGCGGGTGGGTCATATCCCGGTGCTGTTCGACGACGCCCATATCGAGCCGGAGAAGAGCGTGGTGATGCTGTGCGGCCCGGAAGGGATGATGCGCGCCGTGATCGACGACATGCGCAAACGCGGCGTGGCGGAAGATGCGCTGTGGCTGAGCATGGAGCGCAACATGCAGTGCGGATCGGGCCGCTGTGGTCATTGTCAGATGGGCGGCAAATTCGTCTGCAAGGACGGTCCGGTGTTCAACTATCCTGATGTCAAAGAGTTGTTGGGCGTCAAAGGGTTCTAGAGTCTATCTCAAAAATACAAAGGCAATGGAGCAACCACGGGGAACACAGGGACTCGCTGCATGCATTGAGTCTGCGTTGGCCGCGTTCCAGGTGGGAGCGCCTCAGTGGTCAATATATTTGTGTTTTGAATTTTGCGATGGTGCGTAACACAGCGCTGATGACGGAGCTTCCGATATGAAGCCAAAAGTTGCGGTACACAAGTTTTCATCGTGCGACGGCTGCCAGCTCGCCTTTCTCAACCTCGGCGAAGGTCTGCTGCAATTGGCGGAACTGGTGGAGATCGTGCACTTTGCCGAGGCGGGTTATCTTGACGAGGATGCTCAGGTCGACGTGGCTTTCGTCGAGGGCAGCGTCTCCACGCCGCACGAACTGGAACGGATCAAACGCATTCGCGCCAACAGCAAATACCTGGTGACCATCGGCGCCTGCGCCACCGCCGGCGGCTTGCAGGCGCTGCGCAACATGGCCGATGCCGACGCATGGCTGGCCGGCGTCTACGCCTCGCCGGAACATCTCACCATCCTGCCCACCTCCACTGCCATCGCGCAGAATGTGCGGGTCGATTTGGAACTGTGGGGCTGCCCGGTCAACAGCCGCCAGGTGGTGCTGGCGGTGCGCGATCTGCTTTACGGCGTGGCGCCGCGGATCGAGAACGAAAAAGTCTGTCTCGAATGCAAGCGCCATCAGTCGGTCTGCGTGATGGTGACCAAGGGACTGCCGTGCATGGGGCCGGTGACGCGCACCGGCTGCGGCGCGCTCTGTCCCAGCGTCGGGCGCGACTGCTACGCCTGCTTCGGTCCGGCGGAGAATGCCGAAACCGCCGCGCTGGCGCAGCGTTTCGAAGGGTTCGGACTGCTGCCGGAGGCGATCGCGCACCGCTTCCTGTTCATCAACAACGGCGCCCCGGAATTCCACGAAGAGGGATTGCGCTGGCAGGAGAAGAGTCATGGCTGAGCAGCGCGATATCCGTATTCACGTGCCGGTGCTGACCCGCGTCGAAGGCGAGGGGGCGCTGGAGCTGGAGGTGAAGAACGGCCTCATCGCCGACCTCAAGCTGCGCATCTTTGAGCCGCCGCGGCTGTTCGAAAAATTCCTCGAAGGGCGCAGCTATGCCGAAGTGCCCGACATCGTTGCGCGCATCTGCGGTATCTGCCCGGTGGCCTATCAGATGAGCGCGGCCCACGCCATCGAGATGGCCTTCGGCGCCGAGCCGACCCCCTGGGTGCGCGAGATGCGCCGGCTGTTCTACTGCGGCGAATGGATCGAGAGCCACGCCCTGCACATCCATCTGTTGGCGCTGCCCGATTTTCTCGGCTTTACCAGCGCGGTGGCGATGGCGGGCAAGCATCCCGAAGAGGTGAAGCGCGGCCTGAAGTTGCAGGAGCTGGGCAACAGTCTGGTGCGACTGCTGGGCGCCCGATCGGTACACCCGGTCGGCGTGCGGGCCGGCGGTTTCTTCCATGCGCCTGCGCCGCAACAGGTGGAGAAAGCGTTGCACGCCTGCAAGGCGGCGCTGCCCGAGGTGGCGGCGCTGGTGCACTGGCTGGCGCAACTGGAACTGCCCGACGATCCGCAGAGCTTCACCTCGGTGGCGCTGCGTCATCCCGACGAATACGCCTTCAACGAAGGGCGCATCGTCTCCGACAACGGCCTCGACATCGACATCGCCGATTTCGACTCCGCGTTTACCGAATGCCACATCCCCCATGCCAACGCGCTGCACTGCCGGCTGCACGACAAGCCCTATCTGGTCGGCCCGCTGGCGCGGATCAATCTCAACTACGGGCAGTTGCCGCAGGTGGTGCGCGAGAACCTGGAAGCGACCGGCTTCCGGTTCCCCAGCAACAACATGTTCCACAGCGCGCTGGCCCGCGCGGTGGAGCTGCACTTCGCCCTGGTCGAAGCGGTGCGCATCATGGAGAACTACAGCGTGCCGGAGAGTCCCTACGTGGAAGTGACGCCGCGCGCCGGCGTCGGCTACGGCTGCACCGAGGCGCCGCGCGGCATCCTCTGGCATCGGTACGAATTCGACGCGCAGGGCCGTGTGGTCAGCGCCGTCATCACCCCGCCCACCAGTCAGAACCAGGGACGCATCGAAGAAGATCTGCGTCACTCGCTGGAGGCGCTCGGGCTCGACAAGCCCGACGACGAGATCCGGCTGCGCGGCGAGATGGTGATCCGCAACTACGATCCCTGCATCTCGTGCGCCACTCATTTTCTCAAGGTAAAGGTCACGCGCGCTTAACACCGTGAATCGGCCCCAACGCGTACTTCTGCTCGGTGTCGGTTCACCCTTCGGCGCCGATCGTATCGGTTGGCTGATAGCCGACGCGCTGCTACAGGGCGATCTGGCCGCAAGCTTTCCCCAACTGGAGTTACGCATCGAACAGAGCGACCGGCCCGGCAGCCGCTTGATCGGATTGCTGGGGTCAACCGATGCCGCCGTCATCATCGATGCCATGCAGTCCGGTGCGCCGGCCGGCACGGTGCGGCGGTTTGCGCTGCGCGAGGTCGCCGCGACGACCGATTTCGTTTCCAGTCACGGCTTCGGCGTGAACGACGCGCTCGCCTTGGCCGAGCAACTCGGCGCACTGCCGGCGAAGGTGGCGGTCATCGGCATAGAGATGGGTAGCGAGACAGACCCGGAGTCACTGTTGCATACAGCGCTTGCCATGGTCGAGTCGACGGTGCGGGAGCTGTTGCTGACCTATGGCGCAGATGCGGGAGCGGACCGACGCTGAACGAGGCGGGCGTTGTCGGTGAACGGTCGACACCCGTAATGCCCGGCTGATTATGGCAGCTTCCCCAATGAGGCGAGAGTTGAGATCTTTACCGGAACCTGCCGACAGTCAGCCGTTTGTCATCGGCGAGGGCAGCGCGATCAGGTGTCGGGGTGTGCAAGCAGTTTCCTCAACTGCTCTACCAGTTGTGTTGCCGTCGTGCCGTGCGGCAGTATCTTCACAAGTTTTCCTTCCTGATCGATGACGTACATAAACGACGTGTGATCGACGATATAGTTGGCCGGTGAGGCGTCGTTGGCCACACGGTGGTAGGCGGCGCCGTACAGCTTGGCGACCTGCGCGACCTGTGCCGCCGTTCCGGTAATGCCCAATATCTTAGGATGGAAAAACGGCGTATAGGTCGCCAGCCGCGCCAGGGTATCGCGTTGCGGATCCACGCTGATGAATATTCCCTGTACCTGGGCAAGCTCGGCCGGATGCAATGCCCGGAAGGCGGCGCCCATCATCGCAAGGGTTGTCGGACAGACGTCCGGACACATGGTGTAGCCGAAATAGAGCACGACGACCTTGCCGCGAAAATCCTGCAACGATACCGGGCCTTTGGCCGACTGCAGGGTGAAGTCGCCGCCGGTGGGTTGTTTGGCGCCCGCGCCGTGCACCAGGTCGTTAAGTTTGGCCGGACTCCACCATAACAGCGTCCCGAGCAGAACGCAGAGCGCAACTACGATCAAACCAAGGTATATCGTCCGGCTTTTGGTCATGAAATCGGTTCCCATTGCTGATGCGAGGTGGAAATCCTGCCGTCGCCCGGCCGGATGATAACGCTCATCGGTCGGGCTGGGGCGATTGTTTAATGCCGACGACTGTACGCGAGAAGTGTGCCAAAACGAAATCCCGTTAAATCAATCGCATATGGCGAGCAGAATCCAAACGGGTGTGTGATATGCCGCAGTCGATAAGGGAAACGACGCAGTTGCCCGCCTCGCCTGAGTATTTCCGTATGCGGAGTATGAATCGGAAAATGGCTCGACGCCGGTGGGAATGTCAGATGGTGCGGTCCCCGGGGACCGCACCATCGTCTGGAAGTAAAGGCAGCGACCGGCACGAGAGGGGTACCCGCCTGCATGGGCTGCCCGGCGTGCGCGGATGCCGGCCGCAGGAGGCGGTCCTTCGAGCGGCGTAAGGGCTTGCGGCGAAAAATTTACGTGATACTGGTGTCGGCCAGACGGTCGAAATAGCGGGCACGATAGTAGTGGCGCTTGTGGGTGGCGTCGTCGGTAAATGCCGCGCGATCGTGCAGCACGTTGTTGCTCACCAGACCCATGCCGGCTTCGAGACGACCGCGGTAAATGAATGAGGACTCGCCGGTGAGAATATCCTGCAAATAGGTCAGCGCCTCTCGGGTGATCGGATCGTCGGCCCATATGACATTATTCACGCGAATGGTATAGCGCATGTGCAGGTCGCCGGAAGGCATGACGCTGAACACCGGTCCCGGCTCCTCAGGGCGTGCAACCTTGCCGCCTTCGTCGATGCGTGCCGGGATGGTCATGGCGGTTGGCGCCATCAGCGCCCTGATGTATTCCGGATTCCTGTCGCGCAACAGGATGTAGGCGATCTCATGATCCATCAGGGCATTGTCGCCGCCGCTTGCGGCCTGTTGTACCACGTGCAGGTTGAGGGCATGGATCTGTCTGTCGGCGTTGTTGTAGTAGCCGTCGGTATGCCAGTTGATGGCACGGTTGGTATAGGGGATATAGTGTTGGCGGACGCCTTCGTTGCGTACGGTCAGCGAGGTCAGGCCGGTATCGTCGGCCAGCCAGTTTCGGTTCAGCCAATGCAGACCGAAGCGGCGTGCCAGCGACAAGGGGATCTCCGGATCGGGATCGGTGCCGGTCTTGCTGGCGTACAGCGCCATGTTGGCCTTGCGGCAGCGTTGCAGCAAGGCGGCATATTCGCGCTCCGTCAGCTTGCGCGGATCGTTGATTTCAACCAGCAGGTCGCCCAGGTTCGTCGGATAACTCACCAGCTTCTGATCGCGCCACCGTTGATACAGGTCTTCGTTGCCGAGATTGAAAGGGCTGGCGACGAAGCGGTGTTTCTGCTGCGGTTTGTTCATGCTGTACCTCATTGGACTTTCGCTCATCGGTGTGGCGATGCAATTTGACGAAAGCGGATAAGATAGGGCAATCGATATCACCGGTCATTGACCGAGGACAAGAAAACAGAATTGCTCACGCCGGCGAGGTATTGGATGGCGGGCGTTTTATTGCGTAATCGCAAGAAAACACATCGCTGGCTGATAAATATCAGAAACGCGTTGCAGGCGGTTATTTCAACCAACCGATCTCGCGCGCAGTCGCCGGGCCGATGATCACGAAGCCCAGGTCGGGTGGAATTTCCGCCTGGGTCGGGCTGAGTGGAATGCGGCCGGCCATGAGCGCGGCAAAGCGCTGCGGATAGCGCGGCTGCTTGTCGGGTTCGGCATAGCCTTGCGGATAGATTGGCCGATCGGTGGCCAAATCATACTTGTCGGTGGCGCCGACCAGATGGAGGAATTCGTGGGCGATGATGACGTTGTTGGTTTCGCTCATGCGCGGATCGGCGAAGACATTGGCCACGCCGACCAGCCCTTTTTCCAGCCCCAGCGATTCATGCAGTTCCGGCGTCAGTCTGGGGTCGTGGTAGACCACGAACATCTGCATGTTGGCGAGGCCGTGGTAGGTGTCGTGCTTCCAGGCCCAATAACGCATCTCCAGGCTCCACCACATCACCTTCAGCAGCTGGCGGTCGCGCGGCGGCGCCGGCGGCAGGGCGTCGACCTGGGGCGCAAGGTGAACCTCGACCGGTTGCTGCAACGGCAGGTGGTAGTGGGCCGCCTCGGTTTCAAGGAATGTCTCGATGGCATGATAGGTATCATCCGACAGAGTGCGAATATATTGCCGGGTCGCTTCGCTCTGATCACCGGCGATAGGGTAGACCACCAGCCATTGGGTCTGGGTCCATTCGGTGGCGCGTCGTTTGGTGAGCCAGCTGCCGCCGCCGACCAGGAACAGAATGAACAGCAGGATGGCGATGCGAACGTGGCGGAAGGTCATGGCGGGACTCAGCGGTTCTCGTTTTTCGACACGCGGCGCAATACCCAATCGAGCGCGGCTGACGGCAGCAGGCGACGCAGCACGCCGAACAGATGGGTGGGAAAGGTGACGTAGTAACGCGCCTTGGGGCGCGGCGATTCCAGGGCGTGGATCACCTTGGCCAGCACCGCCTCCGGCGGCAGCGTGAACGGTTGGGCCGGTCCCTGCTTGGTCAGGCGCTGTTCCATGCCATGATAGACATCGCGGAAGTGGCTGGCGGCGGGGTCGATGTTTTCCTTGTACTTGGCAAAGGCGTTGGCGCGGAAGCGGCTGGTGATGGGGCCGGGTTCGATCAGGCTGATGTGGATGCCGCTGCCGTAAAGCTCCAGCCGCAGGGTGTCGGTGAGTCCTTCCAGTGCGAACTTGGTGGCGGCATAGGCGCCGCGGAACGGCAGGCTGATCATGCCCAGGATCGAGCTGTTGGTGACGATGCGGCCGTGACCCTGGCGACGCATCACCGCAATGACGCGGCAGGTGAGTTCGTGGGTGCCGAACAGGTTGGTCTCGAACTGGGTGCGCAATACGTCGCGCCGCAGATCCTCCACCGCGCCGGGCTGGCCGTAGGCGCCGTTGTTGAACAGGGCGTCGAGGCGGCCGTTGGTGCGTTGCAGTATTTCGGTCAGGGCCGCGTCGATGGAAGCGCTGTCGGCGAGATCGAGCGGCAGGCTCTCCAGTCCCAGCGCATCGAGTCGCTCCACGTCTTCAGCCTTGCGCGCGGTGGCGAAGACGCGATAGCCGCGCGCCCGCAGGCCCTGGGCGACGCACAGCCCGATACCGCTGGAACAGCCGGTGATCAAAATACTTTTGTCGGCGTCGGTCATCGGTTTCATCCTGGTTACGATAAAAACATTACACCGCAAAGGCGCAAAGAGCGCCAAGAAAA
>CAYQWR010000049.1:8735-14842 GCA_964421235.1 uncultured Thiohalomonas sp.
AGAGCGAAGCGGTATCCCGCAGGCATCAATAATCCCCCGCGTCCTCTGCGCCTCTGCGGTGAGATCTTTTTCGTCTTTCTTTGCGTCCTTTGCGCCTTTGCGGTGAAAGTCTTCAGGTTTACGCATCCGATGCCCGCTCAGGCCAGCAGCACGGCGACGATGCCGGTGATGAAGATGCCGTCGAAGGTGCCGGCGCCGCCGATGGATGCGAGCGGCGTGCCCAGATGCCGGATGTCCTTGAGCCGCAGGATGTCGGCGCCGATCAATACGCCGAGGGTGCCGCAGATGTAGGCGAGCGGCGCGCTCTGCGCCGGATTGAGCAGCACCGCCACCAATGCCGCGCTGATCGGAGCGACGAACACCGGCATGCCGATGCCGAGGCCGGCGATGGGCCGGCTCATGACGTGGCTGACGAAGGCGATGGCGGCGACGCCGATGATCACCTGTAACAGCGGCAGCGGATGGTGTGCCATCAGATAGAGGGAGAAGACGATGGGGACCAGGCCGCCGCCGACATTGACGGCGATGACGGTGCGGCCGGTGAAGGGCGGTAGCGGGATGCGCCATAAGCCGCCCAGCGGCGGCGGCGGTTCGGCCGGTCGTTCGGCACGGATCGAAAACAGCGGCATGTTGATCACGCTGCCGCCGAGCGAGGTGATGAGCAGCAGGAAGGCGGAGGATTGCGACAGCCCCAGCTTGTCGAAGGCGATGCTGATCAGGCCGACTTGCAGGAAGGCGAGCAGGAAGACGATGGCGAAGGCGAACAGCAGCAGGTTGCGCGGTGAGAACGGCGGGCGTACCGGCATCGGTCAGTCCAGGCCACGCACTGCGGCGGCCAGCAACGAGGCGAGATGAACCACGTTGCTGGGATGGCTGATGCTGTCGCTGCTCCAGATCTGGTCGACGCCCGCTTCATGCAGTTGATGCGTGGCGTCGTCGGCGAACAGGGCGTGGCTGACCATGCAGTGGATGGCGGCGGCGCCGCGAAACTTGAGTTGGCTTGCCACGGCGATCAGGGTGCGCCCGGTGCTGGCCATGTCGTCCACCAGCACGATGGTGCGCCCCTGGTAGTCGCGTTGCGGCAGGTTGGTGCGCACGCTGCGGTCGCCCAGCCGTTCCTTGGTCGCCACGGCGAAGTCGAGACCGGCCGGTGCGGCGATGGCGCGCACCCACTGTTCCGATTCGCCGTCGGGACCGATGAGCAGGGGGGCGGTGGTGTGGTGCGCGAGAAATTCGGTCATTGCCGGGGCGGCGGTCAGTGCCACCGCCTGGCCGCGCGGGATCGCCTGCTCCAGACGCTCGATGCGGTGCAGGTGCGGGTCGACGGTGATCACGGCGTCGAACAGGCCGGCGAGAAATTCACCGACGATCTTCTGGCTCACCGCCTCGCCCGGATGGAAGGCGATATCCTGGCGCATGTAGCACAGATAAGGCGCCACCAGCACTACGCGTTTGACGCCCATGGCGCGTGCGGTCGCGGCGCACAGCATCAGTTCGATCAGCTTGTCGTTGGGGGTATCGAGGCTGCGGCACAGCACCACCTGTTGCGGCAGCGGCGTGGGCAGGGTGACCTTGCTCTCGCCGTCGGGAAAACGGTGCACGGCCACCAGCGCGAACGGCATGCCGAGGGCGTCGGCCAGGCGGCGGCCCTGGGGTTCGTAGTCGCTGAATCCGAGCAGCATCGCTTCTCCTTATCTGGCTAACAAAAAGACCAAGACCAACCACGGGGAACACGGGGGGGCACGGGGAGTGACCACTAAAGTCACGGATTACCTTGATCTTGTGTTCCCCGTGTCCCCCGTGGTTAATTGTCTTGTCTTTTGACGTGCGTCCTCATAGCTCCATGTAGGTCTTGGAGACCTGGTCCGGGGTGCCGATGGTGTAGCCGATGTCGTTGTCGGTGAGGGTCTTGGCGAAGTTGTAATCGGCCTTGTACTCGGCGTAGACGCGGTAGAGCGGCTCGCCTTTTTCGACCGCATCGCCCAGCTTTCTCAGGATGTCGACGCCGGCACCCTTGTCTATCGGCGCACCGGCGAGGCGTGCCGCCTTGGCGACGATGTAGTTGTCGATGCTGGTGACCACGCCGGCCTCGGGGGCGCACACCTCGTAGGTGAGGTGGCCGGGCGTGTACGTGTCGGTTTGCGGCCCCTGGGCCTCGATGATCTCCTCCATCTTGCGTAGTGCGCGGCCGGAGTCGAGGATGTCGCGGGCGATGGCGTAGCCGTAGCCGCCGCGCACGTCCGGGTCGAATTCGAGGATGCGCCCGGCCAGGCGCAGCGCCTTCTGCCGCAGGTCGGCGGGCGCCTCGGGGTCGTTGTTCAGCACCTGCATCACGTCGCGTGCCTCCAGCACCGGGCCGATGCCGCGGCCCACCGGCTGCGAACCGTCGGTGATGATCACCTCCAGATGGATGCCCATGCGGTCGCCGGTGTACTCGAACAGTTTGCGCAGCTGCAATGCCTCGCGCATGTGGCGCACCTTGGCGGTGGGGCCGACCGGGATGTCCACCAGCAGGTGGGTGGAACCGGCGGCCAGTTTCTTCGACAGGATCGAGGCGATCATCTGTCCCTGGGAGTCGATGCCGAGGGGGCGCTCCACAGAAATGAGGATATCGTCGGCCGGCGCCAGGTGGGCGGTGCCGCCCCAGGCGAGACAGGCGCGGTGGGCGTAGACGATCGCGCGCAGGTGTTCCGGCGCCAACTCCACCTTGGCCAGCACCTCCATGGTGTCCGAAGTGCCGGCGGGGGAGGTGATGGCGCGGCTGGAGGTCTTGGGCATCATCATGCCGTGGGCGGCGACGATGGGAACGACCAGCATCGAGGTGCGGTTGCCGGGGATGCCGCCGATGCAGTGCTTGTCCACCACCACGCCGTCGCCCCAGTCGAGCCGCTGGCCCGATTCGGTCATGGCGCGGGTCAGGTGCAGGATCTCCTCGCGGTCGAGGTTGTTCTGGCCGGAGGAGACCAGGAACGCGGCCATCTCCATCTTCGAATAGCGGTTGTTGACGATGTCCTGAATGATGGTGCGGAACTCGCTCAGATTCAGTCGGCCGCCGGCGATCTTGCTGCGCACCGCATCCATCGACGGCGGCGCCTCGGCCTGGGCCACCACCACGTCGGTGCCGGGGTTCAGTCCCAGTTGATCGAAGGCCTGTTCCGACAGGCCCAGTTCGCACGGCTGCACGATGGTCGCGTCGTCGACCACGTTGAGCACGGCGAAGATCTTGTGGCCGTCGGCCTTGATCTCGATCTTGGTCAGCGCCTGGAAACCTTCGGCGCGATAGAGCTCGCACTCGCGGTGCATGTAGGCCACGTTTTCGCGGTAGGTGTCGATGGCGACGCGGCGCAGCTGCAGGGTTTCAATCGCTGGTGTCGTTGTTGTTTTCGGCATGACGGAAAGATATCACAGGGCTGTCGTTCATGATGCCGCAATCTTGGGCGCGGCGCGTCGCTGATGCTGCTCTTCCTGGGCGCGCTCCTCCTGTTGCAGCGCCCACAGGTGAGCATAACGACCGCCCATTTCCAATAGTGTGCGGTGGGTTCCGCGCTCGACGATGCGGCCGCCGTCCAGCACCAGGATCTCGTCGGCGTCGACGATGGTGGAGAGGCGGTGGGCGACCACCAGCGTGGTGTGGTCGACGGCGACCCGCGCCAGCGCCTCCAGGATCGCCTGCTCCGACTGCGAGTCGAGGGAGGAGGTGGCCTCGTCGAAGATCAGGATGCGCGGTTTCTTCAACATCGCGCGGGCGATGGCCACGCGCTGCTTCTCGCCGCCGGAGAGTTTCAGGCCGCGCTCGCCGACCATGGTGTCGTAGCCCTGCGGCAGCGAGCCGATGAACTCGTGCAACTGCGCCAGCTGCGCCGCCGCCTCGATCTCTTCCCGCGTCGCGCCGGGGCGGCCGTAGGCGATGTTGTAGTAGAGCGTGTCGTTGAACAGCACCGTGTCCTGCGGCACGATGCCGATGGCCTGGCGCAGGCTCTGCTGGGTGACGCCGCGCAGGTCCTGGCCGTTGATCAGCACCCGGCCGCTGTCCACGTCGTAGAAGCGGAACAGCAGCCGCGCCAGGGTCGACTTGCCGGCGCCGCTGGCGCCCACCACCGCCACCTTTTTCCCGGCCGCGACCTCGAAATCGACGTCGAACAGGATTGGCCGCTCCGGCGCATAGGCGAAGCTGACGTGTTCGAAGCGCACGTGGCCGTCGCCGACGATCAGCGGTACCGCGTCGGGACGGTCGCGGATCTCGGGCTCGCGCTGCAACAGGCTGAACATCTCGTCCATGTCGGAGAGGGCGTGCTTGAGCTGGCTGTAGACCACGCCGAGAAAATTCAGCGGGATGAACATCTGCAGCATGAAGGCGTTGACCAGCACCAGGTCGCCCAGGGTCATGGTGTGGTGCAGCACGCCGCGCGCCGCCAGGGTCATGATCAGGGTGACGCCGACGGCGATGATGACGCCCTGGCCGACGTTGAGGCTGGAGAGGGAGGTCTGAGTCTTGACCGCGGCGTCCTCCCATTCGGTGAGGGTGGTGTCGTAACGGCGGTATTCGTAGCCCTCGTTACCGAAGTATTTCACCGTCTCGAAGTTGAGCAAGCTGTCCACCGCCTGGGAGTTGGCCTGGGAGTCGAGGGCGTTCATCTGGTGGCGGTAGCGCATGCGCCAGTCGGTGATGGCGAAGGTGAAGGCGACGTAGATGGCCACGGTGGCGAAGGTGATGATGGCGAACCAGGGGCTGTACTTGACCAGCAGTACGCCGGCGATCAGGGTCACCTCCACGATGGTCGGCAGGATGTTGAACAACAGATAGTTGAGCAGCGACGAGGCGGAGCGGGTGCCGCGCTCCAGGTCGCGGGTGATGGCGCCGGTCTTGCGCTCCAGATGAAAACGCAGCGACAGCGCATGCAGGTGCTCCAGGAACTTCAGCGACAGCCGGCGCATGATGCCGTGGCGCACCCGGGCGAACACCACGTCGCGCAGTTCGTTGAAGGCCGAGCTGCCCAGGCGCAGCAGGCCGTAGGCGAGCAGCAGCACGATGGGCAGGGCGAGCGTCGCGGTGGTGCCGGCCTTGGCGCCGTTGAGGTAATCGACGATCTCCTTCAGCGCCAGCGGGATGCCGACGTTGGCCAGTTTGGCCAGGGTCAGGAACAGGATCGCCAGTCCGGCCCGGCCGCGGTAGACCCACAGGTAGGGCAGCAGGGCGCGGATGGTCTGCCAGTCGTTGCGTCGGGTGGCCGGCGGTTCGGTGTGTCGAATGTGCATGGATAGCTGCTGTAATTGAGAAACATTTCCATTATAAGGTATCGGCGCGCGGCGCGGTGGAGCACAAACAGGGTATACTCCTCAAATCAATTGGTTAAGTACGGATAAGGCAGGAAACACGAATATGGGGATGCCCACCGAGGCGGAATTGCGCGAGGCGTTGGCGGCTGCCATACAGATGCGCGAGAATGACCAGGATGTGCACCATATTGCAAAGGCCCTGCTCAATCTCCACTATCAGTCCAAGTCCCTGACACATGTGATGCAGGCGGCGGAACAGTTTCTCCACTCCGGTATGGGGGTGACTGAGCACCAGCGGCTGCGCAAGGCTTTGGAAGAGGCCCATCGCGCCTTCGATCGTACGGCGGCGGTGGAACAGACCCGTTTTGGATTGGAATAGCACGGCCCTTGAAGTTTTGTGGACAATCCCAATTGATCCGGCGATAGACGCCCCAGTTTTTCCTGTGAGGTAGCAACGATGCCTATTTACGAATATGCGTGCAAGGCCTGCGGCCATCAGTTGGAGGCGATGCAGAAGATGAGCGACGCGCCCCTGCGCGACTGCCCCGCCTGCGGCAAGGCGGAGCTGGAGAAACAGATCTCCGCCGCCGGTTTCCGTCTCAAGGGCGGCGGCTGGTACGAGACCGATTTCAAGTCGGGCAGCAAGAAGAACGTGGCGGAATCCTCCTCGTCCGCGGCTCCGTCCCACGGTTGCAGCGGTTCCTGCGCCTGCGCCGCGGCCGGCTCCTCTTCTTCCTCCTCCTCCTCCTCTTAAGCCGGCCCCGTGCGCGGTCGTCTGCGCCGCTATCTGATCGCCGGTCTGCTGGTGTGGTTGCCCCTCGGGGTGACCG
>CAYQWR010000050.1:0-14802 GCA_964421235.1 uncultured Thiohalomonas sp.
CAATGACTTCAGCGTGTTCCCCGAAGCGCTCAGACAGCTGCGCGACAGCGGTATCGACCACCAGATCCTGTTCCTGGATGCCGACGACGACACCCTGTTCAAGCGCTTCTCGGAGACGCGCAGGCGTCACCCGCTGACGCGCGGCGAGATGCCGTTGGCCGAGGCGATCCGGCGCGAGCGCGCCATGCTGGAACCGCTCTCCTCGCGCGCCGATCTGCGGGTGGACACCAGCCATACCAACGTGCATCAGCTGCGCGATCTGGTGCGGGCACATGTCGGCGCCGCGATACAAGGCAAACTGTCGCTGCTGTTCGAGTCGTTCGGCTACAAGCACGGCATCCCGGTGGACGCGGATTTCGTGTTCGACATCCGCTGCCTGCCCAACCCGCACTGGAACCCGAGCCTGCGCGCGCTCACCGGGCGCGATACCGACGTCATCCAGTTTCTGGAACAGCAACCCGAGGTGGAACAGATGTTCCAATCCATCGCCGGCTTTCTCGACACCTGGCTGCCGAAATTCGAGCGCGACAATCGCAGCTACCTGACCGTGGCCGTCGGCTGCACCGGCGGCCAACACCGCTCGGTCTATTTCATCGAACGCCTGGCACGCCACTTCAGCGGCGGCAGCGCCAAGGTCAGCGTCCGCCACCGGGAGCTCTCATGAGCAGCGTCGGCGTCCTGATCGTCGCACACGACCCGGTCGGCAGCGCCCTGCTCGGCGTCGCCACCGCCATCCTCGGCACGCCGCCGCTGCCCGTCGAAAACCTGCCGGTACCACTCGACGTCGACACCGAAGCGGCCACGAACCAGGCGCGGGCGCTGATAGAAAAGTTGAATCAGGGTGCCGGCGTACTGGTACTGACCGACATGTACGGTTCGACACCGGCCAACATCGCCTGCCGTCTGCTGGCCGACCCGGCAATCCGCGTGGTATCGGGGCTCAACCTGCCGATGCTGTGCCGGATATTCAATTATGCCGCGCTCGATCTGGAACAGCTGGCGGCAAAGGCCGCGGACGGTGCCCGCGACAGCATCCTGTTATGCGCAGTGGAGGAAAAAAATTAAGCATGCTCAAAAAAGAGCTCACCATCGTCAACAAACTCGGCCTGCACGCGCGCGCCGCCGCCAAGTTCGTCAACGTGGCCTCCTCCTGCGCCAGCGACATCTTTATCGCCCGCGATGGCCGCCGCGTTAACGGCAAGAGCATCATGGGCGTCATGATGCTTGCCGCCTCGTGCGGCAGCAACGTCGAACTCAGCGCCGAAGGCCCCGACGAGCAGGAAGCGATAGGCAAGCTGGAGCAGCTCATCGCCGATCGCTTCGGCGAAGCGGAGTAAGGCAACGACCATGGCGCTCAGCCTGCACGGCACCGGCGTTGCGAAAGGTATCGCCATCGGCCGCGCACGTCTGTTGCAGCGCGGTCGGCCTGAGATACCCCAATACGTGTTGCCGCCCCCCCTGGTCGAGGAGGAGGTGGAGCGCTTCGGCAAGGCCCTGCACGCCGCGCGCGTCGAGTTGCATGCCGTGCGCAACAGCATTCCGCCGGAGACGCCGGAGGAGATTGCCGCCTTCATCGACACCCATCTGCTGATGCTGGAGGACGGCGCGCTGGCCAGTGCGCCGATCGAGCTGATCCGCTCCCAACACTGCAACGCCGAGTGGGCGTTGCAGATGCAGCAGGAGGCGCTGGTCAAGGTGTTCGACCAGATGGACGACGCCTACCTCAAGACGCGCCGCGACGACGTCGAACAGGCCATCCTGCGCGTCCAGCAGATCCTGCTCAACGAAACCGCGCGCGAAGCCACCATCGCCGCCGAACGCGAGAGCGGCCGCATCATCGTCACCGACGATCTGGCGCCGAGCGAACTGGTGGTCCTGCATCAGCACGACGTCGCCGCCATTGTGACCGAGCATGGCGGTCCGATGTCCCATGTGGCGATCCTGGCGCGCAGTCTCGGTATCCCGGCGGTGGTCGGAGTGCATCGCGCCTGGCAGTACTTCCGCGACAACGAGCCGCTGGTGGTGGACGGCCGCGAAGGCGTGGTGCTCGCGGGACTCGACGACGACGGCCTCGCCTACTATCGCGAATGCCAGCAGCAGGAAAAGAAGGCGCGGGCCGCCCTGCGCAAACTGAAGCACCGGCCGACGATCACCCGCGACGACGTACCGATCACGCTGCTTGCCAATATCGAACTACCGGAAGACCTGCCCGCGGCGCTGCGCGCGGGCGCGGCGGGCATCGGCCTGTATCGCACCGAATTCCTCTATATGAACCGCGCGACGCCGCCGGACGAAGAGGAACAGTATCGCACCTACCTCAAGGTGGTGAAGGCGCTGAAGGGCGCGCCGCTCACCCTGCGCACGCTCGATCTCGGCGCCGATAAAACGGTCGGCGGCATCACGCAGGCGCGTGTCGCCACCAACCCTGCGCTCGGCCTGCGCGCAGTGCGCCTGTGCCTGCGCGAACCGGACCTGTTCCGGCCGCAGCTGCGCGCCATCCTGCGCGTCTCGGCCCAGGGCCCGGTGCGGATGCTGATCCCGATGCTCTCCACGGTGCAGGAGATCCGGCAGGTGCGCGACATGGTGGAAGAGACAAAGCTCGAACTGGCCGCCGAAGGCAAACCATTCGACACCAACATCGCCGTCGGCGGGATGGTCGAGGTGCCGGCCGCCGCGATCTGCGCCGAGGAGTTCGCACACCGGCTCGACTTTCTCTCCATCGGTACCAACGACCTGATCCAGTACACCCTCGCCGCCGACCGCCTGGACGAAACCATCAACCATCTCTACCAACCGCTGCACCCGGCGGTGCTGCGCCTGATCTACAACACGCTGCGTGCCGGCTATCAGGCGGGCATCCCGGTGGCCATGTGCGGCGAGATGGCGGGCGACCCGATGCTCACCCGCCTGCTGCTCGGTCTCGGCCTGACCGAATTCAGCATGCCGCCGCCGGCGCTGCTGGAGGTGAAGCAGATCATCACCAACAGCGAGCTGGAGCCGCTGCACCGACTGGCAAAGAAGATGATGCAGCAGGACGATGCCGAGCAGGCCATGGAGTTGCTGGCGGAAATCAACAGCGACACATGAACCGACCATCGTACCCAAAGCTCCCCTGCTACACTCACCGCGCCGCAACCGCTTGCGCCCGTTGCCGCCCCCGACATAGATTCGAACCCACTTCATGAGCCACCACCCGCACGACGACGCTACGGACGACGCACCGGACGACGCACCGGAGCATGACCTCGGCCCCAGCAAGAGCCAGCTCAAGCGCGACGCCCACGACCTGTTCGACCTGGGCGCAGCGCTGACCGCGCTGCCGGCGCACCAACTGGCCGCCGTTCCGTTGGCGGACGAACTGCGCGACGCCGTCGATGCGGCACGCGCCATCACCGCCCACGGCGCCCGCAAACGGCAGCTGAAATATATCGGCAAGCTGTTGCGCCACGAAGACCCGGCGCCGATCCGCGCGGCACTCGACGCCTTTGCCGGGCGCCACGCCCTCGGCGTCGCCCATCACCACCTGTGCGAACGCTGGCGCGACCGGCTCATCGCCGAAGGCGACGACGCCCTCGGCGCACTACTGCGGGAGTACCCGGCGGCCGACCGCCAACATCTGCGACAGTTGGTGCGCCATGCCCAGGCCGAGGCTGCCGGAGATAAGCCGCCGCGCAGCTCACGCGAACTGTTTCGCCATCTGCGCGAATTGATCGGCTGAGTGCGGCAACGAACAGGAATAAACCCGCCTACTGCTGCATCTCATCACCAAGTGTTATTCCATTCACACCCTGCAAGGAGAGAGCTGAGTATGTCCTCATTGAAAAATATCCTGGGTCTGGCGGTCCTGGCCGGCGGTTCCCTGCTGGCGATGCCGGCGCACGCCGCCGACGACGCCCATCCGTTCGCCACCCATCACTATGTGATCCAGGTCAGCGAAGACAGCCCCGCGCGCTGGACCCTGGCGATGAACAACGCCCGGAATCTGGAGAACTATTACGGTCCGGACAAGGTGGACGTGGTGGTCGTGGCCTACGGCCCGGGACTGAAAATGCTGCTGAAGAACAGCAAGGTCGCCAAACGGGTCAAAGACCAGGCGATGTCCGGCATCGAATTCGACGCCTGCCACAACACCATGGAGGCGATGGCCAAGAAGCTCGGCCACATGCCGGCGATCAACCCGGCGGCCAAGGTGGTACCGGCCGGCGTGGTGCGCATCGGCGAACTGGAGCAGAAGGGTTACTCCTACATCAAGCCGTAGCCCGTCCGGTAACGCTGCAACGCCAGGGCCGCGCCCGTCATGGGCGCGGCCCTGGCGTTCGCAGGTCGGTGCATCAGGGCAGGGTGCAGGGAAGACGGCGATGCGCCAGCGCCGGGAAGTTACGGCGGATCGCCTCCAAGCGTGAAGGTTCGATCTCCGCCATCACAAAACCGGAACCGCGCGGCAACCGGTCCAGCACCACACCCCACGGATCGACGATCATCGAATCGCCGTGGGTCTCGCGACCGTTGGCGTGGTAACCGCCCTGGGCCGAGGCAATGATGTAGCTCAGGTTCTCGATGGCGCGGGCGCGCACCAACACCTCCCAATGGGCCTTGCCGGTGATGGCGGTAAAAGCCGACGGCATGGCGATGATCTCGACCTGCTCCTGCACCATCCGCCGAAACAGCTCGGGGAACCGCAGGTCATAACAGATCGCCAGACCGAGACGGCCGAACGGCGTCTCCACCACCACCACTTCGTTGCCCGGTTCGATGGTGTTCGATTCGTAATAGTCCTCGCCGCTCTCCTCGATGTGCACGTCGAACAGATGCACCTTGTCGTAGCGGGCCACGCGCTTGCCCTTGTCGTCGAACAGCAGACAGGCGGCCCGCACCTTGCCGGCGTCGTCGGCCACCAACGGCACCGTGCCGCCCACCAGCCAGATGCCGTAGCGCGAGGCGGTGCGTGCCAGGAAGTCCTGGATCGGCCCCTTGCCGTCGGGCTCGCGCACCTTGACCTTGTCGAGCTCGCTCATGCCCATCAGGGCGAAATTTTCCGGCAACACCACCAGCCGCGCCCCGGCGGCGGCGGCCTTGGCGATGAGGCGTTCCGCCTCGGACAGGTTGGCGCTGATATTCGGGCCTGAGGCCATCTGGATGGCAGCTACGCGCGTCACGCTGTGCTCCTTTCTCGTTCTTTCCGGGACAAACGGCCCTTGTGCAGGGGCCGCATTCAACTACAAGCCATCTCAAAATTCAAAACATCAAGACTTGAACCACGGGGAACACGGGGAATTTGCGCCAAAGTCACGGATAATGCAGACCCCGTGTCCTGGTATCCCCGTGTTCCCTGTGCCCCCCGTGGTTCGGGCTTGTCTTTGGTATTTTTGAGATAGGTTCTACAAAACCTTTTTACGCCGCGTCTCCGCGTTGCGCATTTACTGTGCAGCGGTCGGTGTGCCGGCGACGCGCACCTCGATGGCGTCCTCGCGGCTGCTGCCGGGCAACAGTTCGATGCGGCGCGACGACAGCCCCAGCGCCACCAGCCAAGCCTGTAGTTCGTGCGCCCACAGGCTGCCGGCGTCGCCCCCCGGATAGAGCAGCTGCAGATGCTGGCCGTTCTGCAATTGGCGCATCGCCGCAGCCAGTGCCGGCAGATGCGACACCATGGCGCCGGTGCGCGGCTGCGCCCACTCGGCGTCGGTCACGTACAACGGCGCTGCGGCAGCCCATGCCGTCGAGGCACACAGCAGCGCACACAGTAAAATCACGGCTCTCATCGTCGGCAGAATACCATGTTACCGATTGGCCGGCAGCGGCCTACGGATAACCCGTGCCGCCGGTTGCAGCGGGGGCCTTCTTCGGTTTCGGCTGCAGGCGCGTGAAGCGCGGTTTGTCCCAGCTGCCGGTGACCTTGTATTGGGTCTTTGCCGCCTGATCGACCTTTTTCCCCAGCAGCCGCTCAAACAGATAGATCGCGGCGCCGATCTGCGGGCCGAAGGCCAGGGCCCCCACCACCGGCGCGGTGCCCGACAGATTGGGCACCACGGTGATGAGCTGATCGAAGTCGCGCTTCACCAGGCCGGTACGGCCTTCGATGCGTATCGTCGCCGACGGCGCCTTCATCACCAGGTTCGAGGTATAGGCGTTGCCGCCGCGGATATTGATATCCCCTGCGAACGAGCTGAACACCAGCCCCTTTTGGAACAGATCGCGAAAATCGAGGGTCAGGTGCTGCGGCAACGCCTGCAGACTGAACAGGCCCAGCAGGCGGCCGGCGCCCGGATCCACATCCGCCATCTGGCCGTCCTCGATCTTCATCCGGATATGGCCGCCGACCTCGCGCAGGTCGGCGTGGGTCAGCGGTCCCGGCCAGTGAAATTCACCGCTGCTCTGCAGTTTGCCGCGGGTGATGACGCTGGCGATATGAAACTGATGCGCCAGGGCCGCCACGTCGTCGGAAGCGAGCTGCAGCTTGACCTCGCTGTACGAGCGCGGACGCCATTGCCAACGCACCTGGCCGGTGAGTTTGAGTGCCTTGCCGGTGAGCAGCAGGTTGCGCAGCTGCAGCGCATCCGCGCTGTGTTCCAGATGAAACGCCAGCCGCCCGAAACGGTATTTGTCGACGCTGAAATGCTGGATGTCGACATCCAGCGTCGGGATGCTCTGCCAGCTGCCGTTGCCCTTGCCGCCCCCCTTGCCCTTGACAATGTGCAGGCTGTACATATCCACGAGCAGCGGCAGCGAAGTCAGACTATGGCCGCCGCCCGGCACCACGTCGCTCCACAGCGACGGATCGAAATTGCGCAAACTGCCGCTGATGCGCAACACGTTGCGGGTGGGCAGGTGCGCCGTGCCACGGCCGAGGCGCAACGTGCCGCGGGTGACGGCGTGGTCGGCATTCAGCTGTAACAACAGGCTGGCCCGGTTGCTGTAGCGTACCGCCAGCTGGCCGGCGCGGGGACCGGAGAAGTAGCGCGCGACCTCCAACCGGCGTTTGCCGGCCGCCGGTTTGCCCAGGGGCGCGGGGAGTTTCACTGCCACGCCGTCGAGCTCCGAGACGATGCGCAGCACCGCGCCGCCGCCGCCGTGCGGGATGGTCAGGCTGCCGTGCCAGGCGGTACGTCCGGTGATGCGCGTCGCCAGCGGCGTGGGGTAGAGCCGCGCCAGGGCGGCGCTGTCCAGATGGCCGCTGCCCCGAATCACGGTCCGTGCGGTACGGCCATGACCTAGGCTGTGCACCGAAACCGTGGCCGGTTCGTCGAGGATACGGGCCTGCAGCCGATCGGCCCGCAGACCGGTGTCGCTGAACCGCAGCAGGCCGGTGACTGCATCCACCGGGAATCCGTCGGTCACCCACAACCGGTTGTTCAGCAACCTCACCGAGCCGCTCACCGTCAGCGGATGCGCCGTCGCCACGCTCTTGGTCAGCGGCACGTCGAGGGCCAGCCCCAGCCGGCTGTCGCCTTCCAGCCGCATGCCGGCGACATAGCTGCCGAAGCGGCTGTGCAGCGGCGTATCGCGCAGCAGGCGCAAGGCGTCGGTCCCCTGTAGTTGCGCCTCACCGCGGATCGCCAGCAACGGCCGTTCCAAATCGGCGATCGTCACGGTCGCCCGCTGGATGCGGCTGTCGAACATGGTGCCGCTGTCGGCGCTGATGACCATGCGTCGGTTGACGAAGGCGACCTGCGCATCGAGCTGTTTGATGCGGGGCCAACCGTCGCGGAAAAACAGCTCGGCGTTCTGCACATGGAAACCGACCTCGAAACGGCCTTCGCGGTGGTCGAAGGGAAAGGCGCCGAGCGCCCCGTGAAACAGCACGCCGCCGTCGGTCACGGTCCCGGCGCCGAACGCCTGGTCGAGCCACTTCAGCGCATCGGGGTTCATGATGGCGGCGGGCAGGTAGTGCGAGGTACTCGCGGCCTGTCCGTTCCAGAAGTGCCCGCGCAGATCCAGGTAGGGCGAGCCCTGCGGCGGCAGGGTCAGGGTCGCCGCCAAATTGGCCTGGAGATCCGGGTTGCCGACGCGGAGCTGTTGCGCCGTGACCCGCCAGCCGTCGACGCCGTGATGCAACTCGATGTCGCCCTGCAATCGTTGCAATGTCAGCGGTGCGCGAAACAGGTGGCGGATGTCGACCGTGACATCGCTGCCGTCGAGCAGCAGCTGCCCGTCATCGCCCGTCCAGGCGAACTGGCCGCTCAGGTTGTCGAAGCCCGGCACCTGCCGCCAGGGCGCCGCGGCCAGATGCTCGGCCACCCCCTGCACGTGAGGCGGACCCTGGGCCGGGAGATCGAGGCGGAACCGGCGCACGATGCCGCGCGGCCGGATCGCGGCCACCGTCGCCTGCCGGTCGGCGGCGATACCGGGCACGAACGGCGCAATCGCCGCCGCGTCCCCCAGATTGATCGCGCTGGCCTGCGCGAACCAGCCGCCCCCCTGGTGCCGCACCCGAACCTGGACCGGCGCCGCCGGCGCGCTTCCGCGCTGCAGCGTCAGGTCGCCCAGACCCAACTCCCAGCCGTCACTCGCCTTGTGCCAATGCAACGCAGTGGAGAGGTCGGTCAGCGCCAGCTCACGCCCGTCGCGGCGCAGCGCAAAGTCGTTGGCGGCGATCTTTCCGACCACGTCGGTCAACCGCCCCGCCTGCCAGGAGCTCCACAGGTGCACATCGAAGCGGCCGCGCTCCACCTTGAGCGTGGTGCCGGGCACGGTGCCGTTCCACAACAGTGTCGGCCGCAATTCGTCGGCGCTCAGATAGGCGTCGCCGCTCCAACCGCGCGGTTGCAACACATCGCCGGTCAGGTCGAGGGCGAGATGGAGGCTGCGCCCCACGCCGGGCGGCAACTGCACGTCGACGTTGAGCTGGTGCCGGGTATCGCTGTTGTGCAGCTCGATATCGACGCGCCGCAGGTCGGATTTGCGCCCGCTGGCGAGGTCGTGCCAGTGGACGCGGCTGTCGAACAGCGCCAGCCGCCCCTGGCTCAGCAGCCAGCGGCCGATGCCGTCCGTCTTGGCGGCATCGTTACCCGTGGCGGCGCCGCTACTCAATCCCTGAATCTTCAGACTGCCGTCGCGCAGCCGCAACAGCGTCAACTCCGCGCCCACCACGGTGAGTTCCGACACCACGGCATGATGCTGCCGCAGGCTGGCCAGGACATCGATGCTGATCCGCGCCTCGCGGAAATGGGCGACGGTGCGCGTGCCCCGGTGATTGAGCAGACGCACGTCCTCGAGAATCACCGTCGGCGCCAAGCCCAGCAGATGGGCGTCAAGGGTACGGATGCGCACCGGCTGGCCGATGACCTCGCTCGCCTTGCGCTCCACGTCGGCACGATAACTTTGCAGGCTCGGCAACAACAGACGGGTCAGACTGAGCAGGACCGCTGCCAGGATCACGCCGGCGGCTGTGGTGAACCACAGGGCGCGGCGCATGCGACGTAGCGGGCTCGTGTGCATTGATTAACGCCCTTCCGCTGCGGGTGCCGCTCCATGCACCCGACCGAAATGACGCCGCTCCACCCCGGTGGAGAGCGATGGTGAACGATGCGGGTTAGGGAGTTTCACGTGCACAGGACCGAACCAAGAGACAGGAGACCAGTCTGCCGCAGCCGGCTGCGGCAGACTATGAACAGGGTATCAGTAAATCCGCCGCCGCGCCCCATGGCGATGCCAACATTACAGCAGCACTACGTCGAACTGCTCCTGAGTGTAGAGGGTTTCGACCTGGAACTTGATCGGCTTGCCGATGAACTCCTCCAGCTCGACCACCGCGTTGGACTCCTCGTCCAGCAACCGGTCCACCACCTCCTGCGACGCCAGCACCAGCAGCTGCTGCGCATCGAACTGGCGCGCTTCGCGCAGGATCTCGCGGAATATTTCGTAGCAGACCGTCTCCGCCGTCTTCAAGGTGCCGCGGCCGTTACAGGTCGGGCAGTTGGAACAGAGCACGTGTTCCAGGCTCTCGCGGGTGCGCTTGCGCGTCATCTCCACCAGCCCGAGCGCGGAGACCTCGGAGAGGTGGGTCCGGGCATGATCGCGCTCCAGCGCCTTCTCCAGCGACCGCAACACCTGGCGCCGGTGTTCCAGGTCGATCATGTCGATGAAATCGATGATGATGATGCCGCCCAGATTGCGCAGCCGCAGCTGCCGCGCAATGGCCTGGCTCGCCTCCAGGTTGGTCTTGAAGATGGTCTCTTCCAGGTTGCGATGGCCGACGAAGGCGCCGGTGTTGACGTCGACGGTGGTCATCGCCTCGGTCTGGTCGATGATCAGATAGCCGCCCGACTTGAGTTGCACCTTGCGCTCCAGCGCGCGCTGGATCTCGTCCTCGATGCCGTACAGATCGAAGATCGGCCGCTCGCCCGCATAGTACTCGACGCGCGGCGCCAGCTCCGGGATGAACTTCTCGGCGAAACGCTGCACCTTGCGGTAGGTCTCGCGCGAATCGATGCGCACCTTTTCCAGTTCGTCACCCACCACATCGCGCATGGTGCGCATCGCCAGCGGCAGATCTTCGTAGATCAGGGTGCCTGCCGGCTCGCTGGCGGCACGCGCGCTGATCTCCGCCCACAGCTTGTGCAGAAAGGCCACGTCGGCCCCCAGCGACTCGTCGTCGACACCCTCGGCCGCGGTGCGCACGATGTAGCCGCCGGGGCCGAATTCGGGCGCCAGTTCCGTCAACACCGTCTTCAGCCGCTGCCGCTCGCCCTCGTCCTCGATGCGCTGCGACACGCCGATATGGTTGTTGTCGGGCATGAACACCAGAAAGCGCGCCGGTATGGTGACATGGGTGGTGAGGCGCGCCCCCTTGCTGCCGAGGGGATCCTTCACCACCTGCACCAGGATGTCCTGGCCGTCGCGCAGCAGGGCGTCGATATTTTCGTTGGAACGGCGCGGGCTGCGTCCCTCGTCCGGCGCCGCCCCCTCCTCGCTCGCCACCGCCTTGATGCAGCGTTCGCGCTCGCCGTCGCCGCTGTCGGGACAGAGAATATCGGAGACGTGCAGGAAGGCGGTCCGTTCCAGACCGATATCGATAAACGCCGCCTGCATCCCCGGCAATACCCGGCGCACCGTGCCCTTGTAGATGTTGCCCACCAGGCCGCGCTTGTGCGCCCGCTCGATCTGCACCTCTTGCAGCACGCCGTTCTCGACGAAGGCGACGCGCGTCTCGTGCGGGGTGACGTTTACCAGGATTTCGCCGTTCAGCGCCGGCGTCAGCGGTGCATTCATTGTCATAGTCGTCCGGTTCCCAGCAGGGCCATACCGCAAGTTTCCAACAGTTCGGCGGTTTCGAACAGCGGCAGGCCCATCACCCCCGAGTAACTCCCCTCCAGCCGCGCGATGAACATGGCCGCCCGGCCCTGGATGGCGTAACCGCCCGCCTTGTCGGCCGGCTCGCCGCTGTCCCAGTAGGCGGGCGGCTCGGCATCGGTCAACGGCCGGAAGGTAACGCTGCTGACCGACAGGCGGCTGTGGGCTTCCCCCTCTGCCGTCACCAGCGCCACCCCGGTATACACATGATGGGTGCGTCCGGCGAGGCGCGCCAGCATCGCCAGGCCGTCGGCGCGGTCGCGCGGCTTGCCGAGAATGGCGTCGTCGACCACCACCGCGGTGTCGGCCCCCAGCACCGGGCGGTCGCCGCGCTGCGCGTAGCCCGCCTGCGCCTTGGCCAGGGCCAGACGTACCACATAGATCTCCGGCGCCTCCTCCGGCCGCTGCGCCTCATCCAGCGCCACCTCCAACACATCGAAGGAGACACCGATCTGCGCCAGCAGTTCGCGCCGCCGCGGCGAGGCGGATGCAAGATAGATCGAAGGTTGCATGTTTCTTTCCGGGTAGTGGGGAATAGGTAGTGGGGAATAGGTAGTGGGAACCGGGTAACTACGACGCGCGTTCCCCCCACTACCCACTACCCACTACCCACTACCCACTACCCACTACCCACTACCCACATCACCGATGATACGGATGCCCCTGGGTGATGCTCCAGGCGCGGTAGATCTGTTCGGCCAGCACGATGCGCACCAGCGGGTGCGGCAGGGTCAGCGGCGACAGCGACCACTGCTCGTCGGCACGCAGGCGCGCGGCATCGGCCAGTCCCTCGGGGCCGCCCACCAGCAGCGCCACATCGCGCCCCTCCCGGCGCCAGGCAGTGAGCCGTTCGGCCAACTGTTCGGTGCTCCACGCCTTCCCGGTCACTTCCAGTGCCACGATATGGCAACCCTTGGGCAGCGTGGCCAGCATCTTTTCGCCCTCCTCGCGCCGGGCGCGCTCCAGGTCGGCCCCCTTGGTGCGCTGGCCGGGGGCGATCTCGTGCAGTACCAGCGCGCAATCGGCGGGCAGGCGCTTGGCGTATTCGCCGTAGCCCTGCCCGACCCAGGCCGGCATCTTGTTTCCCACGGCGATCAGGTGCAGGCGCATTGAATATCACTTATTCAAAAAAGACTTAACCACGGAGGACACGGAGCGCACGGAGGATTATGACGTGCGTAGCGGCGATACTTGGATCCGCATTTCTCCGTGTCCTCCGTGTTCTCCGTGGTTGTATCTCTTGTCATTCACGCGTCGCGGCGCTGCGCGGCGCCTCGCCGCCCCACAGCTTTTCCAGATTGTAGAAATCGCGCTTCTCCGGGATGAAGACGTGGACCACCACGTCGCCCAGGTCGATCACCACCCACTCGCCCTGGCGCTCTCCCTCCACGCCGATAGGCGGGACGCCGCGCTCCTTCGCCTTTTCCACCACGTGCTGCGCCAGCGATTTGACCTGGCGGTCGGAACGACCGCTGGCGACAATCATGAAGTCGGTGATCCCGGTCATGCCGCGTACGTCCAGGGCGACGATGTCGGCCCCCTTCAAGTCCTCCAGCGCCTCGATGACGAGTTGCTTCAACTGTTCCGATTGCATCAATACCTTCCGTTACTCAATTTTGGTACAAACCCTGTGCCCGAATATAGTCGCGCACCGCATCGGGCAGCAGATAGCGCGGGTCATGGCCTGCGCCGATCAGGGCGCGCACGGCGGTAGCCGAGATGTCGAGTTGTGTTACCGCTCGCAGCAATACGGCGCCGGCGGGATGGCGCGTCAGCGCGGTCGCATCGTCGGTTCCGCGTTGCGCCAGCAGCCGCGCCGGTGCGCCGGCGCCTGCCTGCGTCGGCGACCATCCCGGACGGTGCATCACCACCAGGTGGGCCAGCTCGATCAGCTCTTGCCAGCGGTGCCACGAGGCGAGGCCGAGATAGGCATCGCTGCCGAGCAACAGGCAGAGCGGCGTATCGCCCAGCTCCGCACGCAGCGAGGTGAGCGTGTCCACCATGTACGAAGGTCCCGGCCGTTCCAGTTCGCGCCGGTCGACGCACAGCCCCGGTTGTCCCTGCAACGCCAGCTCCAGCATCGCCGTGCGCTGCGCGGCGGATGCCGCCGGCGGGTCACGGTGCGGCGGCACGCCGGCAGGAATAAACCTCACCTCGGCCAATGCCAGCGCCTCCCGCATCTCCAGCGCCGGTCGTAGGTGACCGTAATGGACCGGATCGAAGGTACCGCCGAAGAGACCGATGGGACGCGCCGTCACTGGAAAGGCCTGAAACGGCCGAACGGCACGCTGTCGTCGTCGCGCAGCGCAACCCGGAATTCGCGATAGAGCGGCTGATGACTGCGGCGCCAGAACATGATGGCCACCGCCAGGATGGCGATACTGGCCAGCACGGCGACGATCGCCACCCACCAGAAGGGGTCGCGCCACCACGATTTCGGGCCGGCGGGGACGGCCACCGGCGGCGCGACGTCGCCGACCTGTTCCGTCATCGGCGACGACGCAGCGGCCGCGGCGACCTGGGGAGGCGCAGCGACCTGGGAAGGCACGGCGGCCGACGTGCCGGCGGGCGCCGCCGGCGTCGGCAGCGCCAAGATCTTCGCCTCCAGCAATTTGGTCTGCTGTTCCAGTTGCGCCAGTTGCGCGCGCAACTGCTCGTTTTCGGCGCGCACCTCCGCATTGTCGCGGTGGATCACCACCAGTCGTCGTTGCAGATCCGCCGCCAGGTGGGTCTTCGACAGCGGTACGGGCGTCAGGATCTGCAGCGAGGCGACGGCCGCTGGCGCGCTCCCGGCCACCGCGGCAGGCGACCGGCGCGCGTCCGACTGCGCCCGCATCACCATCGCGGCCTGGTGCCGCGTCACCGCGTACACCGCCGCATCGGACGGCAGGAACAGGCGCGTCCCCCGGCGCAGGCGGTTCATGTCGCCGTGGACGAAGGCGTGGGGATTGGCGTTGTAGATGGCCACCATCATCTGCAGCGTGCTGGCGCCGCGCGGCTTGAAGCGGTGGGCGATCCCGCTCAATATCTCGCCGCGCCCGACCGGGCCGTAGATCGCCGGTTCGGCGGCGGGCGCCGGCGCCGCGGGCGGTGCGGCAACGGGTTGCGGGGCCGGTGCGGAGACGGTCTGCGGCGTCGGGGACGACGCCGGCGGATTCAGCAGCACCACGTATTCGCGCAGTGTGCGCCCGCCGCCCCAGCGGGCGTCGAGCAGCAGTTCCAGCGCCGGTTCGTCAATCGGTTCGCGGCTGCTGATCCGCGCCTCGGGCAGGCCGGCGCCGTCGCGCACGACGCGCACCTTGAGCAGCGTCAGGGCCCGGACGTAGAACAGGTTCAGGCGTCGATACGCCGAGCGGGCCGCCATGCTGATCCGCACGTCGCCCAGCGATTCGCCGGCGTCGAGGGTCAGGGGGATAACGGCGGCGAAGGGCTGCCCCAGCGCCGAACGGGCGGAGATGTCGCCGAGCGCCAGGGCGTGCGCGACGCCGACGCCGACGCCGACGCCGACGCCGA
>CAYQWR010000051.1:0-14779 GCA_964421235.1 uncultured Thiohalomonas sp.
TTGAGGATTAGTTGCATAAGTGCCGGCGATTCGGTCGGCACGCGACCGGTATGGCGCAGCAGCCGCTCCTTCACCGTCTTGATCGAGCGGCTGTTGCCCTGCTGCACCGTCACCAGCAGATTGCCGATCAGAAAGAAGGAGACGGGAGCGGTGGCGAATTCGCCCTCTTCGCTTTCCGGGGCGAGGCCGCGGAAGATCACCATGTCGTATTCGCTGGTGCTGTCGAAAAACGACGGGTGGGCGGGGTTGAAGCTGTCGTTGATGTGACGCTCGTGGATATTGACGCCGGTGAGCTGTTTCACAGTCAGATACCACTCGACATCCTGCTCGCGCACAAAATCGAGCCAGAGAAAACCGTGGCTTGGAATCACCGAGCAGGTGTCGAGGCGCTGGGGTGGCGAGCCGTTGCCGAGCTGTAGGATATCCATCTTGTAAAGATAGTTCCGAGTTCCGGGTTGGTGGTTTTTCCAACCCGAAACCCGGAACTGTTTTTCAGAAGAACGTACCGTCGATGGGCGACGAGGCGCTGGCGTAGCGTTTGCGCGGCATGCGGCCGGCGCGGAACGCCTCGCGGCCCGCTTCCACCGCCTTCTTCATCGCCGACGCCATCAGCACCGGGTCTTTGGCCGCGGCGATCGCCGTGTTCATCAGCACGCCGTCGCAGCCCAGCTCCATCGCCACGGTGGCGTCGGAGGCGGTGCCGACGCCGGCGTCCACCAGGATCGGCACCTTGGCGTTCTGCACGATCTCCAGGATGTTGTAGCGGTTCTGGATGCCGAGGCCGGAGCCGATGGGGCCGGCCAGGGGCATCACCGCGACGCAGCCCATCTCCTCCAGCCGCTTGGCGATGATCGGGTCGTCGGAGGTGTAGACCATCACCTTGAAACCGTCCTTCACCAGTTGTTCGGCCGCAAGCAGGGTGGCAGTGACGTCGGGGTAGAGGGTCTTCTCGTCGCCCAGGACTTCCAGCTTCACCAGGTCGTGGCCGTCGAGCAGTTCGCGCGCCAGCTTGCAGGTGCGCACCGCATCCTCGGCGGTGTAGCAGCCGGCGGTGTTGGGCAGGATGGTGTACTTGTTCGGCGGCAGGGCGTCGAGCAGGTTGGGCTCGCCCGGATTCTGGCCGATGTTGGTGCGGCGGATCGCCACGGTGACGATCTCGGCGCCGGCCGCCTCGGTGGCGAGACGGGTCTGTTCGAGATCCTGGTACTTGCCCGTGCCGGTGAGCAGACGGGAACGGTATTCGACGCCGGCGATCACCAGCGGGTCGTTGAGCTTGGACATGGGCTTTCCTGCGACAGCGTTGTTGAGACGGGAAGGATTATAGCGCGCGGCGGATCAGCCGCCGCCGATGGCGTGCACCACCTCGACCTTGTCGGCGGGCTGGAGGCGGTGGGCCGCGTAGTCGCTGCGCGGCACGATCTCGCGGTTGACCTCCATTGCCACCCGTTTGCCGGCGAGACCCAGGGTCTCGATCAGCTCGGCGGCGGTGTAGTGGTCGGGGACCTGGCGCGCGGCGCCGTTGACGAATATTTCCATGGGGAGGAAGCGTACTGGTTGCTGGCCGGACTCGTCAAACCCGATTACCATGCGGGTATTTCATAACAACAACGATGCCTGACACATGAACGACGCCTCTCTCGACTACATTGCACCGCAGCAGGCGGTGACACTGGACGGTCTGCTGCGTGAGCGGGTACGGCGCAACCCTGACGCGCTGGCTTACCGGGCCTTCGACCGGCAAGCCGGCGAATGGGTCGACTGGTCGTGGCGTGATGTGGCGCGCGAGGTGGGACGCTGGCAGCAGGCGTTGCGGGCGGAAGGGCTGCAACCGGGCGATCGGCTGGCGCTGCAACTGCGCAACTCGCCGGAATGGGTGGTGGTGGAGCAGGCGGCGCTGGGGCTGGGGCTGGTGGTGGTGCCGCTGTATCTCGATGACCGGCCCGACAGTGTTGCCTATATCCTGCGCGACTGCGGCGCCCGCATCCTGGTGCTGGCGGATGACCGCTACCGGCGCCTGGCGAGCGCGCTGGGCGGGGTAGAGGTATTGCAGCGTATCGTGGTGCTGCCGGCCGAGGGCGACAACGACAAGGATCCGCGGGTACGCGGTGCCGCTTCCTGGCTCGGCGACTCGGCGCCGCTGGCGAGCGCGCCGGCGGACACCGACGACCTGGCCACCATCGTCTACACCTCAGGCACCCTGGGGCGGTCCAAGGGGGTGATGCTGAGCCACGGCAATATCCTCGCCAACGCCTACGCCGCCGCCAATCTCTTCGCCTTCAGCCGCGACGACCTGTTTCTGTCGATCCTGCCTCTGTCCCATATGCTCGAACGCACCGGCGGCTACTACCTGCCGATGGTGGCCGGCAGTGCCGTGGCCTACGCCCGCTCGGTGCAGCAACTGGCGCAGGACCTGCAAGAACAGCGACCGACGATGATCATCGCGGTGCCGCGGTTGTTCGAGCGTATCTACGCCCGTATCGAGGAACGTTTGCAGCATGCGCCATTGCAGCGACTGTTGTTCCGGTTCGCTGTTGCCGTCGGTTGGCGCCGCTTCGAAGCGGCGCAGGGGCGCGGCAGCGCTGGCCTGCTCCGCTGGCTGTGGCCGCTGTTGCGGCGCCGGGTCGCGGCCAAGGCGGTTCAGCGTTTCGGCGGCCGGTTGCGGCTGGCGATCAGCGGCGGCGCGGCCCTGCCGGCGCCGGTGGCGCGGATGTTCATCGGTCTCGGCATCGACGTGTTGCAGGGCTACGGCCTGACCGAGGCGGCGCCGGTGGTGAGCGTCAATCTGCCCAATGACAACGCCCCCGGCAGCGTCGGTCTGCCGTTGCCCAACGTCGAGGTGCGCGTCGGCGACCACAGTGAACTGCTGGTGCGCGGCCCCAACGTGATGCTGGGCTACTGGAACGATCACAACGCCACCTACGCGGCGCTGAGTGCCGACGGCTGGCTGCGCACCGGCGACCAGGCGCGGCTCGAACAGGGCCATGTCTTTCTGACGGGTCGGCTCAAGGAGATTATCGTCTTGAGCAACGGCGAAAAGGTGGCGCCCTCGGAGTTGGAGGCGGCCATCGGTCTCGATGCCCTGTTCGAGCAGGCCCTCGTGATCGGGGAGGGTGAGGCCTATCTGGCGGCGCTGGTGGCGCTCAATGCGGAGCACTGGTGCGAATGGGTCAAGACGCTGCACCTCGACCCCTTTGCGCCGGCCAGCTTGCAGGACGCGCATGTCCATCGTCTGGTATTGAAGCGTATCGCCGCGGCGCTGCACGATTACCCCGCCTATGCCAAGGTGCGGCGGGTGGCGCTGACGTTGGATGAGTGGAGTGTCGATAATGGAATGTTGACACCAACGCTCAAGTTACGCCGTAACCAAGTCCAGCAACACTATCAGGAACCGATTGCGGCATTGTTTGACGAATGCTGAACATCGCAGCTATCAAGCAATTGCCGGTTATGCCGTATAATCATTCGAAATAATCAGCCGGTATCCGCAACGAAATGAATGCCGGCGGAAATTGTCCGTCACCATGGAACGGTGAGCGCGACGATGGCCTCGGGCTTCGCCCGTGGTGCCGGTGCCGATGAATGCCCTGCCGCGAACCCATGACGTTATGCGTGTCAGCCGCCAGTGAGGCGGCCATGTGCGCGGTCGGCAGCGATCGGTTTACTGAGGAGTGAGATGAGGCCCACCTTAAATCTCGATATCCCTGCGCAGAGCAAGCGGGAATCGACTTCATTCAACACCCAGCCGGAAGCGGTGCGACGGTGGCTCGCTGCGCTGCCGTTGGGGCATGTCGGCGAGTCCACGCGCCAAATTTATGCGGCGCTGTATCAGGTCAACCGCCTCGACATCGATATTGGCCAGCGTCTGGAGTGTCTGGAACAGGTCGCGCCCGTGCTGGATGGCCTGCTGCAAACGCTGAGGAAACACTTCACCGGCAAGTCCTTTCCGTTGGGGGAGAAGACGTTGCGTATCGCGTTGCTGTCTACCGAATTGATGACGGCGATGGTGGTGGGGTATCAGATGGTGATGATGCAGTGTGACGCGCATCATTGGTTTCGCCAGCGCAAGTGGGAACAGCTGTGGACCACGGCGCTGCACCGCATGATGCACTACTTCTCCGCGGTCCTGTGCAACTACCGTATGCTGCATCTGCCGGAGCCCCCTGGCGTCTGGCTGCGGCTGCATCGCGGCTACCGCCTGTCGGCGGATAACGGCCTGCTCGATATTGCGATACCGGTCATCGGTAACGCAGAGCAAAGCACCACCGTCGATTACGAATATAAGCAGCTGTTGTTGCTGGCGATGTTGGCGCCGCAACGTCTGCGTGCCGACCAGCAGGATGAAATTCGCCATAACATGGCGCTGTGGGTTTCCGGCATGACGCTCATGGCCCCGACGACGGCGGCCGATTGCAGCGATCGTTACTGCATCGACTTTGACGAAGATGTGCCGCCGGCGTCGCTGCAGAAGTTGCATGCGGGCAACCAGCCCGCGCTCGCCACGATTCGTACGATACAGATGGATCGTCTGCTCGACGGCCTGCGGCAACAGCTGCAGCAGTATCGGATCAATTCCGCAATCCCGCTTGCCAACGGCAGTACGATTCAGCGCGATACACTGGTAGCACTGACCAACGGTTGCCGTCGCCCCCCCGAGCGCGGCGATGAACGCGAGAGCGACAGCGGTAATGCGCATGCGGTCTTCGGATTGCGCAATATACATTCCCTGCTGATGCAACTGCATCGACCCGTCGCCGCGGAGGTCGCCGCGGAGGTCGCGGCGGAACAACCGGAGGCGCCGGTTGATATCGCCAGGGATCGGTTCGAACTGCAGGACAAGGCGCCGACCGCCAACGATTCGTCCCACTGGGGTTTCACGGCCCAGCGCGAGGAGGAGGCCGACGTATGGGACATGGTTTATTCCGGGCGTGCACAGAAAGCGGTTCAGTCGTGGAATGCGGTGGAGGTGAGCAAGAGTTATCGCATGGTGCAAGGCGCGGTGATCGACAAGAGTCGCGGCGGCCTCGGCTTGAGTTTTACGGCAACCGATGTCGGCAGTATCAAGGACGGCGATCTGGCCGCCTTCAATGACACTGGCGATATCACGGACTGGTACATCGGTTGTGTGCGCTGGATCCGGCTGAAGGGTGAGCGGTTGGAGGTGGGGATCAAACGATTGCAGCAACGGCCGGTGCCGGCGACGGTGCGCACGGAACAACAGGGGCGGCGCAGTGTCCCCATCGAATGCCTGCTCGGACCGGAGCAGGAACAGCTGCGCATTGTGTTGCCGCAGATGACCGGTCTGGAAAGCAAACGGTTGCTGCTTGAGTCGGGGGCGCACGAAGCGCACATCGTGTTGCTTGAGCAGTTGGAGGGATCGCACACCTATCGTATGTTCCGCTTTATGGAAAAGCAGGATGAGGTGAAAGAGGTCAGGGCGCCGCGGCGGGAGGAAGCCCCCGAGGACGAATTCGATCGTTTCAAGTCGCTGTGGGACGTACTCTGACCGGAGCCGCCGCTTCCCGCTTTTTCCTTGAGTGTCATAGCGCAGCGGTAGTATGATTCAGCGCTCGACGCGGGCGTCGTATAATGGCTATTACCTCAGCTTCCCAAGCTGAAGACGTGGGTTCGATTCCCATCGCCCGCTCCAAATTCCCCGCAATCCCCGGACTTATTCCACTTCTCCTTTCGGCATCGGCCTGAATCGGAGCCCAACGGCGCCTGCGCCGATTCCGGTGTACTATGTTGCAGGTAGCGCAACCTACGGAGCGGTAAGGCGATCATGAAAAAATTCTTCAAGATCCTTGCATGGTTGATGGGCAGCATCGTTGTCTTGCTGGTGGCGGCTGCGGTCGTCGTGCCGATGGTGTTCGATATCAACGACTACCGCTCCCAGATCAGTGCGCTGGTGAAGAAGCAGACCGGACGCGAGCTGACCATCGAAGGCAAGATGAAACTCTCCGTGTTTCCGTGGCTTGGCGTCGACATCGGCAAGATGGAACTGAGCAACGCCCCCGGTTTCGGTCCCGCGCCGTTCGCGCGCATCGGCGGCGCCGAGGTGAAGGTCAAGTTGCTGCCGCTACTGCATAAAAAGGTCGAGACGGACAAGATCGTGCTGAGCGGGTTGGTGCTCAACCTGGGGCGCCGCGCCGACGGCACCACCAACTGGAGCGATTTGGTGAAGGCGCCGGCCGCCGCGGCCCCCGCGCCGGGGAAAGGCGCTCCCGCAGCAAAGGGCGGCGCCGGCAACGCCCTCGGCGCGCTGGCCATCGGCGGGCTCGAACTGCGTGACGCGAGCGTCACTTGGGACGACCGCATGAGCGGCGCACGCTACGCAATAAGCCATCTCAATCTGGTCAGCGGTGCGGTGCGGCCCGACCGGCCGTTCGACGTCACCCTGGCGTTCGATGCGGACAGCACCAAACCGGCGGTGAGCGGCCACGTGAAGTTCGCCAGCCATGTCACCCTCGACCTGACCAATCAACGCTTCCGCCTCGACACCACCGACCTGGCCGCCGATCTGCACGGCGCTCTGCTGGCCGGCGGCCGGGCGGCGCTCACCCTGCACTCCAACATCGCCCTCGACCTGCCGGCCCAGCGCTACCGGCTGGACGGCACCGCGCTTACCGCCAACCTGGAAGGGAAGCTGGCACCCGGCGGCAAGATAGCGGCGACCCTGCACGGCGACATCGCCGCGGATCTGAAGGCGCAGACGCTACAGGTGGCGGCCCTCAAACTCAGCACCCTCGGCGTCGACCTGCAGGGCGACGTGCGGGGCACGCGGATCATGGATGCGCCGAGCTTCAGCGGCCGGCTGCAGAGCGCCGCTTTCGTGCCCCAGGACGTGGCCAAGCAACTGGGCGTCAAGCTGCCCCCCATGGCCGACCCCAGCGCCCTGACCAAGGCGGCGTTCAGTTTCGGCTTCGACGCCGGACTCGACCATGCGGCGCTCAGCAATCTGGTACTGCAATTGGACGACACCAAACTGACCGGCAGTGCGTCGGTACGCGACTTCAAACGTCCGGTGATCCGCTACGCGCTCGACGCCGACCAGATGGACGTGGACCGCTATCTGCCGCCGCCGGCGCCCAAGCCGGCGCGCCGCGCCGCCACGCCGGCGACGGCCGCCGCCGCTGCCGCGGTGCAGCTGCCCTTGCCGTTGCTGCGCAGCCTGGACATCCAGGGGACGGTCAAGGTGGGCAAGCTCAAGGTGATGAACCTGCGCTCGACGGCACTGCACGCCACCCTGAGCGCCAAGGACGGGGTGTTCCATCTCCATCCGGTCGGGGCGCAGCTCTATAAGGGCAGCTACCAGGGCAACCTGATGCTCGATGTGCGCGGCAGGACACCCATCAGCGGCATGGACGAGAAGCTCTCGGGCGTGCAGGTCGGCCCGCTGCTCAAGGACTTCATGGGCAAGGAGTACGTCAGCGGCACCGCCAACGTCAGCGCCAAGATGACCGCCCACGGCCTCGACCCGCTGGCGGTGCGCAAGAGCCTCAACGGCCAAGCCGCCTTCAGCTTCACCAACGGCACTGTCAACGGCGTCAACATCGGTCTGCTGCTGCGCAAGGCCTATGCCGCCTACAAAAAGCTGCCGCCGCCGCCCGATGAGGCGAAGAAGACCGATTTCGCCGCGCTCAGCGGTACGGTGAAGGTGGTCAACGGCGTGGTCAGCAATAACGACCTCTCCGCCAAATCGCCGCTGCTGCGCATCGACGGCAAGGGCAGCGCCAACCTGGTGACCGAGACCATCAACTACCGGGTCGAGGCGGGCGTGACCGGCTCGATGGAGGGACAAGGCGGCAAGGAGCTGAGCCAGCTGCAGGGCACACCGATCCCGATCCTCATTACCGGCACCTTCAGCGCCCCGAAATTCAACGTCGACCTGCAGGCCATCCTCGACGCCAGGCTCAAGCAGGCGGTGGAGCAGGAGCGCAAGAAGCAGGAGCAGCGGCTGCGCAAGAACCTGGAAAACGAGCTGCAGAACAAGCTCAAGGGGATGCTCAAGTTCTGATGCCCGATTCGTTTGCCGCCCGACTGCTCGCCTGGTTCGACCGGCATGGACGCAAGGACCTGCCGTGGCAACGCGACCCCACGCCCTACCGGGTGTGGGTGTCGGAGGTGATGTTGCAACAGACCCAGGTCGCCACCGTGATCCCCTACTTCGAGCGCTTCATGGCGCGCTTTCCCGATGTCGCCGCGCTGGCCGGCGCGCCGCTGGACGACGTGCTGGCCCACTGGGCCGGCCTCGGTTACTACAGCCGCGCCCGCAACCTGCATCGCGCGGCGCAACTCATGGTGGCCGAATACGGCGGCGAATTTCCCGCCACCCTGGAGCAGGCGACGGCCCTGCCGGGAATCGGCCGCTCCACCGCCGGCGCGATCCTGGCCCTGGCGCGCGGCGAGCACCATCCGATCCTCGACGGCAACGTCAAGCGCGTACTGACCCGCTACCACGCCGTCGCCGGCTGGCCGGGCCAGCCGGCGGTGGAGCGCGAACTGTGGCGGCTGGCGGCGGAGCATACGCCGCGGCAGCGCATTGCCGCCTACACCCAGGCGATCATGGACCTGGGGGCGACCCTCTGCACCCGCAGCCGCCCGCGTTGCGGCGACTGCCCGCAGGCGACCCGATGCAGCGCCCATGCCGCCGGGGAGCCGACCCGCTATCCGGCGGCGCGTCCGCGCAAGAGCATCCCGGTGCGCCGGACGGCGATGCTGTTGCTGACCGCGCCCGGCGGCGAACTGCTGTTGCAGCGGCGACCGCCCAGCGGCATCTGGGGCGGGCTCTGGAGCCTTCCCGAGTGCGCCGAACGCGACCATGCCGCCGACTGGTGTGCGGCCTGCGGCCTGGAGGTCGAACGGATGACTGCTTGGCCGCCGCTGCGCCACACCTTCAGCCATTTTCACCTCGATATCACACCGCTGCGTCTGTGGGTCCGACCGGGTTCGGGCGGCGCGATCATGGAACCCGACGGCGCAGTCTGGTATAAAACCGACCTTTGCAATCAACTGGGCCTGCCGGCGCCGATCAAGCGCCTCATTGAACAGCTGGCCAACGAATCCGAGGTGAAGTAGATGACCCGTATGGTGAAGTGCGTCAAATTGGGCAAAGAGGCCGAAGGCCTGGAGCGTCAACCCTATCCGGGCGAACTGGGCAAGCGCATATTCGACAACGTCTCCAAGGAGGGCTGGCAGCTGTGGCTGCGCCAGCAGACCATGCTGATCAACGAATACCGCCTCAGCCCGATCAATCCCAAGCACCGCGAAATGCTCGAACAACAGATGGAGCAGTTCTTTTTCGGCGGCGGCGCCAACGCGCCGGAAGGTTATGTACCGCCGAAGCCGTGAGCTTTTCCTTGACTAAAAGTTTTCGAGCCGCTTAAATAGGCGGCCTTTCGGCCAGGTAGCTCAGTTGGTAGAGCAGGGGACTGAAAATCCCCGTGTCGACGGTTCGATTCCGCCCCTGGCCACCATAATGAGAAAACCGCTCTCGCAGCGGTTTTTTTATGTCTGTGATCTGTCTAACCGGGTCTGGAACCATTGGGGCCGTACTGCGGTTTTGGAAGAGAACCGCGCGGAAACGGCAATCACTGAGGTATACCGAACCGTCGGCAAAAGGCCTGGTTATCGACGAACCCCCAACCGTCGACCGGTCGCGACCCTTTGACCTCGGCCTCTTCATTGCAAATTTAACAAGCGCCACTCGGCCAGGGCGTAAAAAAAGCGCCGGGGACGCGCCCCGGCGCTGCGCGCTGCATCCTATCCGAGACTATTGGCCGCTTCGGTCAGCTCAATGGCCTGCTCGAAGGATATCTCCTTGGCATTGGCGATGCGTGCCTGCACATCGCGCATCACCGTAGAGGAAAACTCCTTCCATCGGGCACGATCCAGCAGATAGATGTCGGGGCCGAAATGCAGATGTGGGATGCGCAGCCCGCCGGGGAACGGCTTCGGCCAGGGTATCCGGTGGATGTCGAGGGCGAGGGACTTGGTCTTCACTGCGGTTCTCGGCGCCGCTGCGGCAAGATCCGCGGCGGCCAGGGCCGGGACCGCGGGATAGGACTCTATCTCCAGCGGCTTGAGTTTGTTCTTCGAGATAAAGCTGCTGATCAGTTCGTTGTGCAACAGCCAAAGATCCGCCGGCCGTCCGAACTTCCAAATCAGCAGTTTCATGGGATCGACTTGTGCCATGGTGAAACCTCCATTTCGTCATTCGCCGCTCCATGCGGCGTTCGGGTCGGGGACCGATGAATGGCCCCCGGTTATATGCTGCGGTGCCCGGTCGGGCGCGCAGCGGAAACGCGTTGAGCTAATTGCACCTAGGCGCTGTTCATCAAGGGCGAGCCGGTCGCGTGATCGAAGAACACGTTGCCCAGTTCGGACTCCAGTTGGTGATAGACGCCGGCCGCGCAGGCAATGGCGGCTCGCTCCGACGCGCAGAGAAATGCCGAGGCGCGATCGTAGTAGCCCGAGGCGAAGTAGTTCGAGCAACCGCACCAGTTCATGCAGAAAGGTTTAAGACCGCAATCGGCGCAGAGCGTCAGCGGCGCTTCGACCGCGTCATCGGCGCGATGGCACGACATGCGCCGCAATTCGATGCCGGTGTCGATATGGCCGATGCGATGGCCGTCGCCGCGCTCACCGTCGCCGACCAGGCGTTCACAGGGGTAAATGCCTCCGTCGGGGGTGAACGCCAGTTCGCCGCGCCCCATGCTGCAGCGTTCCTGCGGCTGGTAGCCGCCGCGCAGAATCACCGAGATCTTGCTGTCGACGAGACTGATGAAATGAGGATCGCCACGGCGGTAGTACTCCTTGTAGCGTTCGCCGACCCTGCCGTAGACCTCAGGCAGGCGGGCGGCATGTTCGCCGGTCCAGTGCGCGGAATAATCGGGGCTCAAATAGATTTGGCGTACGCCAAGACCGGAAAAGTAGTCGATCGTATGCGGCAGTGCATCGAGGGTTTCCGGGCGACAGACGGCATTGACCATCACCCGGGAAAACGCCTCGGTAGCGGCGCGTATCGTCTCCTCGACCTTGGCCGACGATCCCTTTCCGCCTTTGTAGCGGCGAAAGCGGTCGTGCACCTCGGGCGGGCCGTCGCAACTGATGCCGAAGGCGACCTGATTGTCGCGAACGTAGGCGGCAATAGCGTCGTTGAAATGGGTGCCGTTGCTGACGACGGTCAACTGCACGCGGGCGGCGTCGTATTGATCGTGGCGTTGGATATACGCGGTAATGTCGCGGATCAAGTCGAATTCCAGCAGGGGTTCGCCGCCGAAGAAGGCGAAGTCGATGGTGTCGGCCGGGGGCGTGCGCGCGAAGGCGAAGTCTACGATGCGGCGCGCGCGTTCAAGCGGCATCGAACTGGCGTCTTTGCCGACATAACAGTAATCACAGCGTAGATTGCACTGCCGGGTGACGAGCAGGGTGTATTTCATGGCTGCGTCGCCATGACATACCGTCGCCTGCGGAGGGGGGGTGTTGCACGGATCGAATTCCGTATCGTACGTTCCCGGTACATCGTGATCGCTTCCCTGTTGTGCGGCAAGATCCCTGCCGACCGTGTGTTACGGATAATACACGGGTCCGCCAAAGTCAAGAATTGGTGAAGCTGCCCGCCGCGCGTCAGGACCAGAAGCGCACGATGTCTTCCGGTGTCTCTCCGCGCTTGGCGAGCGCAATGACGCCGTCCTTGCGGGCGAAGACCGGCGGCATGCCGCGGCTGCAATGACGGGACCAGGTGCTGGCGGTGTAGGCGCCGACGTCATCGACGATCAACCAGTCGCCGGCCTCGGGTGTGCCGCCCCCAAAATCCGCATAGAGCACGTCGCCCGCGAAGCACAACGGCCCGGCGATCTTGACCACCTGTGCGGTGCGCGGTCGTTCCGGGTGCAGCCGGGCGCGTTGGGGCCAGATATCGGGGAAATAGGTGGGTCGCATGAACAGATCGGCGCCGGCATGAATGGTCGCGTAAACGGTGTCGCCCTGAGTCTTGACGTACTCGACGCGGCTCGCATACACGGCGCAACCGGCGAAGAAGGCGCGCCCGAACTCGGTAACGAGCCGTCCGTCCGCGAGCCAGTGGGCGGAGATCGAGCGACGGATCTCCTGATAAAGCGCCGCCGGTGTGGGCAGGCCGGGTTGATCCCGGTACGGCCACGGCAGGCCGCCGCCCATATCCAGCCAGCCTACCCTGTCGGCCGCGCCGAGTTGGCCGGCGAGTTGCGTGAGCCGCACCACCGATTCCACCAGTTGCTCCATGTGCACGCCCTGGCTGCCGACGTGGCTGTGCAGGCCGGTGACGATGGCGCTGTCGTTGAAGATGTAGTCGATATCGGCGCGATTGTGGGTGAGGGAGAGGCCGAATTTGGAGGTGCCGCCGGAGACGCTGGTGTGGGCGATGGCGCCTTCCCCGACCTGGGTGTTGATCCGCAGACCGATGCGGCCGAGCGGGGCGCACCCCGCCAACAGCGCGCGGACGCGCTCATATTCGCTGCGGTTGTCGAGGTTGAGGGCAATGCCCCGCTCCAGACAGAACGCCAGCTCCTCCCTCGTCTTGCAGGGCGAATCGAAGACGATGCGGGCCGGTGGGCAGCCGGCGGCGAGGGCGAGGTGGACCTCTTCGATCGAGGCGGCTTCGAGCGACAGGCCCAGCTCGGCCAAATGCCTCAGTACGAAAACAAAGGGGCACGCCTTGATGGCCATGGCGTGTTCGAATCCCGGCATCGCCGCCGTGAGCGTCCGGGCCTTGGCGGTCATCAAATCCAGGTCGTAGAGCAGGAAGGCGGGGAGCCCTTCGTCGCGGCCATGGTGGGCCAGCGCGGCGTCCACCAGTTCCGGCGCCAAGCGTGCGTGCCAATGGTCAGTAGGCATGGGGGTTGTCCAATAGCAGTTTGGCTTTGCGGCACAGCGCTTCCAGTTGATGGGTCAGCGCCTGAGCGGCGAAGGCCGCGGGATCGGCTGAATGGTGCGAGGCTTCGTAGAGCCGGCTGATGTTTTCCCCGCCGATGGCGATGCGCACGGCGTGTCGGTCGTGGCCGAGAGGGACCGGCTGGCCGAGCTCGAACCGGCATTGCAGCGCCGTGTACTCCTCCAGGGACCGGCTTTGCGCGTGCGGCAGCGCGCGTCCGAGCCCATCCAGCAGGCGATCGACCTCCGCTGCGCGCAACGGATGGCCGTCGCGCAGGGGCGTAACGGTGAATACCGTCTGCTTCGACTCCAGCAACCGGCTCCCTTCGTAAGGCGGAACGGACTTGGTCTGGATGGCGAAACGTTGCTGGTCCGAAAAGAGTGCCGGCACGGCGGCCTCGAAATGGCGCAGCAGGGCGTAGCGAAAGGCCCCAGGGACCGCGTAGTACCGTTCGATGGAGTGCAGGGCGATCCACCAGCGAATCAGCAGGCCGGGATTCGGCGCGCCGAAGTCGCCGCTTTCCACGCCCAAGTGGCGGCTGTTGCAGTAGGCGGCAAGGCCGTCCGCCACGGTTTCCAATGAGTCGGGAAACAGGGTGCGCGGCAGCACCAACAGGCCGGAGAAGGAGGGGCCGCCGAAAAATTTGGAACCGGTGGTCATAAACGCCTCGCCTGCCTCCAGGGCACGGCGCATGCCGGTACGGCTGAACCGCCCCTGGGCGGCGTCCACCAGCACGATCAGGTCTTGAGGAAAGCGCGCGCTCATCTCTTCGACGCAGGCCAGCGAGGGGGCATGCACCCCGGTCTTGCCGTGGGCCACCAAATGGATGACGCACAGGCGGCCGCGCCCCGTGGCCTCGCAGACCCAATCCTTCACCTGTTGGTCGATATCCTCGATGTCGCGGGCGTTCCCCTCCGCGTCACGCACCTCCACCGCCCGCACCTCGACGCCGGCGAGGGTCGGGGAGACCGGGTCGCCGGGATTCACCGCGCGCCCGTCGGCGGTGTGGCGGGAAAAATAGAGTCCGCCCGCCGCCTGCAACGAGCCTGCGCCAATCTCGCGCGGCGCCACCAGGATGTTGGTGATGTCCCGGTCGAAACGGGCGCGCAACAGAAGCACAAAGACCGTCTCCGCATCGGTGCCCGAAGGCGTGAAGATCAGCCGGTGGCTTTCGTCCGATATGGGCAGCAGGTTGCGCAGGCGTGCCCGGATCCGGTCATAGGCGTCGCGCTCGATGGATTCGCTCGTCTCGCCGCGGACCATCCGTTCACGCAGTTCGCCGAGCCGCGCCACCCCCAGCCGCCATTGCGCTTCCGACGGCGTGGAGGAGGTGCAGGAACCGAAACGGATCAGGCCATCGTCGAAGGCCGCGCGTCCGTACTTGTTGCGCAGCAAAATGTCCGGCGCGGTCCGATCGTCGGCGCCGGCGTGAAGCAGATAAAGCAGCTCCTCCTGAGGAGAGAGGGTCATGTGCCGATGTCCTGCGTTGCGGGAGCGGTATGCGGTCCATCACCCTTGCCGGACACGCCGCGATAGGCTGTCCGCAAAATGTCGTCGTGCGTGGCGAAGGGCATGGTGATCTCAGTCCCGGTATCGTGGCGGGGAAAGCTGCTTGATGTTAACGCCGGTTGGCGGGGTTGTGCGTGGAATTGTGGGCGAGAAGCGAAAAAGAAACCAGTGCCGCGCAAACGGCATTGGCCGCGCGTTATTATGCTGTCGCATGAAACCTGACCCCGCGATCCAGGTGCAATTTGCGGAGACGACAAAAAGGATCCTGGCGCGGGATTTCAGCGATCCTGTCGAAGTCGAATTTGAAAAGGATGAAATCGTCTGCCCGAAATGCGGCAGTACGGACGTCGAACCCTACGT
>CAYQWR010000052.1:0-9870 GCA_964421235.1 uncultured Thiohalomonas sp.
TTTCCGGACACCCAGATAAGCATGCTCGGGATCAGGTCTCACATTGCAAAGTAAACAAGGACACCCAATACTCGCTCGCCCAATACTCGCTCGCCAGGGTGTCCCAGTCTTCCCACCGGTAGTTCGACCGTGCAGAGCAACGATGCGAGAGCGGCTGCGATGAAACAATTGAAGCAAACACTTCAGGCGAAGGTGCAGCAATGAGCCGGATTTTATGGTTGATAGCTATGAGCGTGCTGCTGGCGGCTTGCGGTACTCTGGATTCGTCATCCAGGTCCGTATCGCGGGTATATGTCCCGCAGTTTATTAAGTTCGAATACAACTTCATGGGCAAGTACCGTGTGAGCCATGAGTATCTCTATGGCCCGGGGGTCGAGTCATGTTTCTATGTGGGAAAAAGAGCCAAATCGTATATGGAGGACGGCCAAGCGATGTATCCCTATGCCAGTCCAAGGATGGATGATTTTACTGAATTGAATGGGCATGTATTTGAAGGTGGCGTTACTATGGATATCAACGTCATCGGCATTCCTGAGATCAGCGAACTGACGGGCCACTACGACAAGGTGAAGAAGGAATGGGTAGGCGGTATGCCTTATGTTGATTTTGAGCCGCTTTGTTCCGATTGGGTGGGAAGTCACGACTTTATGGTGGAATTGCACAAAAGCAGTTCGATGAGTATTGGTGAGTCGATAGCGAACGATAGGCTATTTCTAGATGGGCCCTGGAAGCAGGTATCCCATTGGCTGCCGCCCTATCATGTGAGGCGCGGTAAAAACGACTGGCTGGTATTTAAGAGTTGGAATAGAGCTATCTATCTGGCCGATGCCTCGGAAGATTGGTACCTGCCGATTGGGGACGGCGCCTATTATTTCAAGATATCGTTTGCATACCAGAGCGGCGAGATGAAGGACGACCCGGTGCAATATGCGCGTGCCCGGGCGATGTTTGACCATATCATCGATTCCTTCAAAATTGAGAAACTGAGGCACGGTTCCGCGGATGGTTCATCTGACGATGGCCCGTCGCAAAAGGGACACTGAATAATCAGCGAGCCTAAAGGGGGCAGTGCCTTAAACCGATTCTAAGCGCTGCACTTTGACAACACCGGCTATAGACAAGGATGTCGCGATGCCACGTAAGCCACGGCTTTATCTTCCACATGCGGAAGAGCGGGGGCACCCATAACTCCAGGAATGAGGGTTATCGCTGCGCCGCGATCCTCCAGCAGCGATGAATCTTTTCGTTGCGTTTGAAATCCTCCGGTATGGTCTTCCGGCTGATGTCTTCGACGGCAAATCCGGTCAGGGCCTCTTCATCCAGTTTGAATTTGCGGTAGTTGTTGGAAAAGTAGATTACCCCGCCGGGGGCGAGCAGTTGCATCGCCTGGCGGATCATCCAGACGTGGTCGCGCTGGATGTCGAAGACGCTTTCCATCCGTTTGGAGTTGGAGAAGGTGGGCGGGTCGATGAAGATGAGATCGTACTTGAGCTGACCGCAGGCGGCCTCGTCGTGCAACCACTCGGTGCAGTCGGCCTGGATGAATTGGTGGTCATGGCCGGTGAAGCCGTTCAGCGCCATATTGTCCCGTGCCCAGCCCAGATAGGTGTTGGACATGTCGATGGTGGTGGTGGCCGCGGCGCCGCCGACGGCGGCGTGGACGGTGGCGCTGCCGGTGTAGGCGAACAGGTTGAGGAAGCGTTTGCCGGCGGCCTCCTGCTCGATCATCTCGCGGGTGATGCGGTGGTCGAGGAACAGGCCGGTGTCGAGGTAGTCGGTGAAGTTCACCAGCAGGCGGCAGTTGCCTTCGCGCACTTCGTGGAAGCTTTTGCGTTCGCCGAGCTTTTCGTACTGGGCGCGGCCTCGCTGCTGTTGGCGTACCTTGAAGAAGAGTTGCGCCGGGGTGATGTCGAGCACCTGCGGAATGACGCCGAGCGCCTCGCGCAGGCGCTGTTGCGCCTTGGCCGGGTCGACGCTCTTCGGCGCCTGGTACTCCTGCACGTGCACCCACAGCTGCTCACCGTGATAGAGATCGACGGCGACCGCGTATTCGGGCAGGTCGGCGTCGTAGAGGCGGTAGCAGTCGACGCCGTTGCGTCGGACCCAACGGCTGAGCTGTTTCAGATTCTTGCGCAGGCGGTTGGCGAAGGATTCGGCGCCATGGGACAGCGTCGGCGCCTCGCCCGCGGCGCCCACCGGCGCGTAGTTGATGAGCTGACACTCGATGGGGCCGTTCATCAGCGCGGCGCTGCGCTCCTGTTGCAGCGGCAGGTAGCCGGCGAGGTCGGGGTTGCCGGTGAACAGGGCGAGGCGCCAGCCGGGCAGTTCGTCGCGCACCACTTCGCCGAGGCGCGCGTAGTCGGCGCGCAGGGCGTTGATCTCGCCGATGCGTTCGCCGTAGGGCGGGTTGACGGCGACCAGACCCGGCGGGGTGTCGAGGGGCAATTGCGCCGCGATGCCGGGGGCGAGGGCGCGGCGATCCACCACGATGTAGTCGCTCAGTCCCGCCTGATCGATGTTGTCGCGCGCCGCCTCGACCGCCGCCACGTCCTGGTCCCAGCCGAGGATCGGCGGCATGCGGTTCAAGCCTTCCTCGCGCCGCCGTTTCGCTTCGTCCAGCAGTTGCTGCCACAGCTCGCGCTCGTGGCGGCGCCAGTAGAGAAAGCCGAAGTATTCCCGTTGCAGACCGGGGGCGATGTCGGCGGCCATCAGGGCGCCTTCGATCAACAGGGTACCGGAGCCGCACATGGGATCGATGAGCGCGCCGCCGCGGGCGGCAATGGCGGGCCAGCCGGCCAGTTGCAGGATACCGGCGGCGAGGTTCTCCTTGAGCGGCGCCGCCACGCCGGCGCTGCGGTAGCCGCGCCGGTGCAGGCTGCCGCCGGAGAGGTCGATGGAGAGCCGTGCCTGGTCGCCGCGCAGGTGCAGGTGGATGCGCAGGTCGGGGATCTCCTTGTCGATGGAGGGGCGTTCACCGAACTGATCGCGAAAGCGATCGATGATCGCGTCCTTGGTCTTGAGCGCGGCGTACTGGCTGTGGCTGATCGCCGCCTCGCTGGCGGTGACGTCGATGGCGAGGCTGCCGCTGGAGTGCAGGTGGCGTTCCCAACGGATGCCTTTCACTTCGTCGTAGAGCCGCTCGGGCGTCGGCGCCGGCACGGTGGTCAGCGGCAACAGCACGCGGTTGGCGATGCGCGACCAGAGGCAGATGCGGTAACCCGTTTCCAGCGTGCCTTCGAAGTGCGCGCCGGCGCCGCCGGATTGGAGTTTCTCGGCGCCGAGGCGGCGCAGCTCGTCGGCGAGTGCATGGGTCAGACCGCGCGGTGCGGAAGCGAAAAATTTCATTGGAGATCAGTCTCAAGTTGCAAGTGCCAAGTTGCAAGTGAAAGGCCTTTTCTTGCCGCTTGTCACTTGCAACTTGTCACTGCCGTCAATAATGCGGCGGCGGCGTCTCTTCGGAGAGGGGACGGACCGCGTCCGGGGCCAGTTCGCTCAGCAGCGATTTGACGAATTCCAACTGCTCGCCCGTGGTCGCCAGCGCCCGCTGTTGGCGCAGCACGGTCTGGGTCAGCTCGTCGATGGCGGCTTCCAGGTGGGTCAGGCGGACTTCGAGATCGATAACGCGGTCTTCCATGGCGCACAAGGATACAGCAAAGGCGGGGCGCTTGCTCAGTGGTGATCGATGACGACGCGGTTGCGGCCCTGCTGCTTGGCCTTGTAGAGGGCGCGGTCGGCGCCTTCCAGCAGCGCTGCGTGTTCGTCGCTGTTGCTGGGGGGGACGCGGGTGGCGATGCCGAGGCTGATGGTGACCCACGGGCTGACCGACGAATTGGCATGGGGCAGTTCCAGCGCTTCCACCTGCGCCCGGATCTGTTCCGCCACCTTTTCCGCGCCGAGCAGCGAGGTGTTGGGCAGAATGGCGGCGAACTCCTCGCCGCCGTAGCGCGCCGCCAGATCGCCCGGACGGGTGGTGGCGTCCTGCAGCACCTTGGCGATCTTGCGCAGGCAGTCGTCGCCGGCCGGGTGGCCGTAGAGGTCGTTGTAGTTTTTGAAGAAATCGATGTCCGCCATGATCAGCGTCAGCGGCTGGCGTTCGCGCGCGGCGCGGCGCCACTCCTGATCCAGTTTCTCGTCGAAGCGGCGACGGTTGGCGATGTGGGTGAGGCCGTCCTGGTAGGAGAGGTCGCGCAGCGTCTCCTCCAGTTGCTTGCGGTCGGTGGCGTCGTGCGCCACCAGCAGAAAGCCGGCGAGTTGGTGATGGTGCAGGATCTCCGCCAGCGTGGCTTCGAAATAGTGCGTTTCGTCGTTGACGCTGTAGGTGAATTCAAAACGGTGGCCCTGGCCGGGCGTGACCGCGCGCATCGCCTCCTCGAAGTGTTCGCGCCGCACGCTGTCCACCAGTTCGGCGATGCGGCGGCCGTGGGCCTGGCGCGCGCTGACGTTGAAGGCCCGTTCCGCCATGGCGTTGATGTACTTCACCCGAAACGCGGTGTCGAGGGCGATGATCAGGGTGTCGGCGGTGGATTGCAGGATGCTGTCGAGATAGAGGGTCTGTTCCAGCAGTTGCTCGTCGGCGCGTTGCAGCACCCGCACCACCATCTGGATCAGCACCACCACCACGAACGACACCACGGCGGCGGCGACAACGCCGGTGACGACGAAGTCGATGCGTACAGCGTTATGGAGCAACAGGCTCATCAGGACGACGATGAGTTCGGTCAGGCCGACGGAAAAAATGACGGCGAGCCACAGCAGGCGCCCGGTCCGTAGTTGGGACAGCCAGGTCTTCAGGCCGCGCATCGCTCGTTGCCGGTTGGGTTCATGGGACCACGCTACCCGAAAAACCGGAGTTGCCACAAGCGTTTCCGTTGTGGTGCGGCATCCGGGCAGCCATTCACTCCTGCTGTAGCATCTCCAGCTCTTCGCCCAGGGTGAGCCAGCGCTCTTCGGTTTCCGCCAGGGTCTGGTCCAGATGCGCCTGTTGCAACAGCAGCGCCTTGAGCCGTTCCTTGGCGTCGGCCTCGTAGAGCGCGGGTTCGGTGAGCTGGGCCTGGAGCGCGCTCTTGTCCGTGTTGAGTTGGTCGAGCCGGGTTTCCAGGTGCCGCAGCTCCTTGCGCAGGGGTTGCAACCGCTGGCGCTGTTCCGCCTCCAGCCGCCGTTTCTCCTTGCGCGCGGCTGCGCTGTGTTCGACCGGTTCCGCGGCGCCGTCGCCGGCATTTTCCACGCTGCGGCGCTCGTCGAGCCAGCGGCGGTAGTCGTCCAGGTCGCCGTCGAAGGGGTCGGCGCGGCCGTCGGCCACCAGCAGCAGGCGGTCGGTGACGCTGCGCAGCAGGTGGCGGTCATGGGAGACCACCACCATGGCGCCTTCGAACTCCTGCAACGCCAGGGTGAGGGCGTGGCGCATCTCCAGGTCGAGGTGGTTGGTGGGCTCGTCCAGCAGCAGCAGGTTGGGGCGTTGAAAGACCAGCAGCGCCAGCACCAACCGCGCCTTCTCGCCGCCGGAGAAGGGGCCGACCGGAGTGTCGGCCTGCGGGCCGCCGAAACCGAAGCCGCCGAGGAAGTCGCGCAGCTCCTGTTCGCGCGCCTTGGGGTCGAGGCGCTGGATGTGGTTGAGGGGCGTGTCGTCGGCGCGCAGCTGTTCCAACTGGTGCTGGGCGAAGTAGCCGATGCGCAGCTCCTGGGCCCGATAGCATTCGCCGCTGCTGGGGGCGAGGTCGCCGGCCAGCAGCTTGACCAGGGTCGATTTGCCGGCGCCGTTGCGCCCTACCAGGCCGATGCGATCGCCGGGATTGAGCGTGAGCCCGACGCCGGCGAGGATGGCGCGCTCGCCGTAGCCGGCAACCGCCTGTTCCAGCCGCAGCAGCGGGGTGGGCACTTTCTCGGGGGCGCGGAACTCAAAATGGAACGGCGAGTCGACGTGGGCCGGGGCGATCAGCTCCAGCCGCGCCAGCGCCTTGAGCCGGCTCTGGGCCTGGCGCGCCTTGGTGGCCTTGGCGCGGAAGCGGTCGACGTAGCTGCGGATGTGGCCGATCTCGCGCTGCTGTCTGTCGTAGGCGGATTGCTGCTGCGCCAGCCGTTCGGCGCGCAGCAGTTCGAAATCGGAGTAGTTGCCGGCGTAGAGGCGGGCGCCCTGCTGCTCGATGTGGACGATGTGGTGCACGGTGGCGTCCAAAAAGTCGCGGTCGTGGGAGATCAGCAGCAGCGTGCCGGGATAGTCGCGCAGCCACTGCTCCAGCCACAGCACCGCGTCGAGGTCGAGGTGGTTGGTGGGCTCGTCCAGCAGCAGCAGATCGGAGCGGCACATCAGCGCCTGGGCCAGGTTCAGACGCATGCGCCAGCCGCCGGAGAAGTTGCGCACCGGCTCCTCCTCCTGGGCGCTGCCGAAGCCCAGGCCGTGCAGCAGGCGGCCGGCGCGGGCGCGGGCGGTGTAGCCGCCGATGGTTTCGTAGTGGGCCAGCAGTTCGGCTTGGCGGTGACCGTCGCCGCGCTGCTCCGCGGCGGCCAGTTCGCGCTGCACCGCGCGCAGTTCCGCATCGCCGTCCATCACGTAGTCGGCGGCGCCGGCGTCGGTGGCGGGCGTCTCCTGGGCGACGTGGGCGATAACGGTGCGCGGCGGCAGCGCCAGCTCGCCGGCATCGGCTTGCAGTTCGCCGCGCAGCAGGGCGAACAGACTCGACTTGCCGCAGCCGTTGGCGCCGACGATGCCGACCTTCTGGCCGGCGTGGAGGGTGAGGTCGACCTGTTCGAGCAGCAGGCGGGTGCCGCGGCGCAGGGAGAGTTGGTTCAGCTTAACCGACATTTTTCATGGTTGTTCGTATGGCGGGGAAGGACGACGGCCGCGGGGCCGGAAAAAAATAGGGGAAGAGGCGGTTGGGTCGCTGCGCATGGTGGCGCAGTTTAGCAGTCTCCAGTAGTTGGAAAAACAGCGATGGTCCTTTTAACGCATCGTTGACCTCCGGTGAGGCCGCCGTCAGTTCTATCGCAATCGGTGTCGACTACACTACTGTTACGCACACTCAGGGAGAGGCGCGTGTCATGACAATACGTCGTTGGATTAGCGGCGTGATAGTGATCTGTTTATCAGCCATGAGCATATACGTCCCGGCCGCCAATGCGACGCCGATCGGAACCAGCGCTGCGGTGGCGGCGATGCAGCATCGGCAGGCGATGCTACAGGCGCGCAGGCATTTGATCGCACTGCTGGAACGCAAGGACATCGCATCCGAGCTGCAGAAGTACGGGGTCAGTGTGACGGACGCGCAGCAGCGCGGTGACGGTCGACCCGCAGTCCGTCGTGGCACAAAACAATCTGGCGTCGATGTTGTCAGAACAAGGACGGCTCAATGCCGCGCTGACCCATGCGGAACGTGCGGTGGCCTTGGGCCGCGGCCAGTGGCCCGAAGCACAGCAAACCCTGGAACAGGTGAAGGCCCGGTTGCACTCCGCGCGTTAGTCGGGGACCGGGTGGAAATGTTGACATTTCTGGTTTAATTTTTTTCTACGCCCCGGGCTGCGGGCGGTATCACGGACCGAGACACAGGAGCGACCATGAAGCAGGAGAAGACCGAGTATCTTGGCATCCCGTCGTTGGCAACCGGGGGGCGCGATAGCGCGGTGTGGGAGCTGGAGCGCTGGCTGATGCGCCAGCTGCTGAGCCGGCTGGGCAATCCCCCTGTAAGGATAAGGTTTTGGGACGGTTCCGAGGTTGAGCCGATCCCCGGTGAATCGCGCACCGGTATCGTCATTCACGATCGTGGCGCGCTGTGGCGCCTGGCACGCCACCCGATGCTCCATTTCGGCGACGACTACAGCGTCGGACGCATCGATGTGGAAGGCGACATGGTGGCGTTTCTCGATACCGTCTTCCGCTCGCGTCCACGCGCCCGCATCAGCAGTCCCTACCGGCGTCTGTTGCTGGAGCGGCTGCAGCGCGTGCAGCGCAATACGTTGCGCGGCTCGCGCAGCAACATCCACCACCACTACGATATCGGCAACGACTTCTACCGCCTCTGGCTCGATCACGAGATGCAGTACACCTGCGCCTATTTCCCCGATCCGGCGATGACCCTGGAGGCGGCGCAGTTGGCCAAGCTGGATCATGTCTGTCGCAAGTTGCAGATCAAGCCGGGCGATACGGTGGTGGAGGCGGGGTGCGGCTGGGGCGGCCTCGGCCGTCACATGGCGCGTTTCTACGGTGCCAAGGTGCGGGCCTTCAACATCTCCACCGAGCAGGTGGCCTACGCCCGCGAGCGGGCCAAGGCGGAGGGGCTGGACGACCGGGTCGAATATGTCCTCGACGATTACCGCAACATCCGCGGGGAATTCGATGTCTTCGTCTCGGTGGGGATGCTGGAGCACGTGGGGGCCGAGCAGTATCACGGCCTCGGCGCCGTGATCGATCGCTGTCTGAAGCCCGGCGGCCGCGGGCTGATCCACAGCATCGGCCAGAACCAGGCGCAGCCGATGAGCGCCTGGGCCGAGCGGCGCATCTTCCCCGGCGCCTATCCGCCGACGCTGCGCGAGATGATGATGATCTTCGAGCCCCACGATTTCTCGGTGCTCGACGTGGAGAATCTGCGCCTGCACTATGCGCGCACGCTGGAGCATTGGCTGCAGCGCTTCGAGGACAACGAACGCACCATCGAGCACATGTTCGATCACAGTTTCGTGCGCGCCTGGCGGCTCTATCTGGCCTCTTCTGTGGCCAGCTTCACCAGCGGCAGCCTGCAACTGTTTCAGGTGTTGTTCGCCCGCGGCCAGCACAACGACCTGCCGTGGTCGCGCGCGCACCTTTATCAGGGCGGCGACAACCAGGAGGCCGACTGATGGAGCGATGTGACGCGCTGATCGTCGGCGGCGGCCCCGCCGGTTCTACCCTGGCGTGGCGTCTGCGCCGGCGCGGCTTCGACGTGGTGGTGCTCGACAAGAAGACGTTCCCGCGCGACAAGGTGTGCGCCGGCTGGATCACGCCGGCGGTGGTGGCGGGGCTGCAACTGGATATCGACGACTACGCCCAGGGGCGCACCTTCCAGCCCATCCGGCGCTTTCGCACCGGCATCATCGGCGGCGGCGAGGTGCTCACCGACTATGGCGCGACGGTCAGCTACGGTATCCGCCGCCGCGAGTTCGACGAATACCTGCTCAAGCGCAGCGGCGCGCGTCTGGTGCTGGGCGAGGGCTTCGACAGCTGCGAGCGCGATGGCGATGCCTGGGTGATCAACGGTCGTTTCCGCACGCCGCTGCTGATCGGTGCCGGCGGCCACTACTGCCCGGTGGCGCGCCGCCTCGGCGCCTCGCTCGGCGCCGATGAGGGGCCGGTGACGGCGCAGGAGGTGGAGTTCGAACTGACGCCGGAACAGGAGGCCGCTTGCTCCATCGCCGCCGATACGCCGGAGCTGTTTTTTACTCCCGAACTGGACGGCTACGGTTGGTGTTTTCGTAAAGGACCGGTGCTCAACATCGGCCTCGGCCGCGAGGCCGGCGGCAAGTTGGGCGAGTCGGTCGCCGCCTTCACCGACTGGCTCAAGCGCCAGGGCAAGATCCCGGCCGATATCCCGCAGCGGTTCCACGGTCACGCTTATCTGCTGTTTCCGCAGCGCAGCCCGCGCCGGGTCAGCGACGACGGCGTGCTGCTGATCGGCGACGCGGCGGGCCTCGCCTACCCGCAGAGCGGCGAGGGGATTCGTCCGGCGGTGGAGTCGGCGCTGCTGGCGGCGGAGGTGATCGCGCAGGCCCAGGGCGACTATCGCACGGAGCGTCTGGCGCCGTACGCCGTGCGTCTCAACGGGCGCTTCGGCGAGCGGCAGGGCGAACCGGCGACGCTGCCCTGGCTGCCGGCTGCGGCGCCGATCCACAGTTTCCGCCACAAGA
>CAYQWR010000052.1:9880-14686 GCA_964421235.1 uncultured Thiohalomonas sp.
CACCGCGTCTCCGCTGCCCTGGCTGCCGGCGGCCGCGAAACGCATGCTGGCAACGCAGCTGCTGGGCAACAGCCTGTTCACCCGCCACGTGGTGTTGGACCGCTGGTTCCTCCACCGCCAGCAGACGCCTCTCGCCGCCGCCGGGTGACGACGGCAGGTCTGTCAAGAAATTGGTCCGCAATCAACGTGAATAAGCATCGACATCATGCCAGTAGTAATTTGCGTCTATTCGCGTTGAGTGGCGGCCTCGGAGTTTTTTGTTCAGCGACATCATCGGCATAACGACGCGACCGTCGCCATTGGATATCCGCTTCTTACACGGAGGACCGACAATGGAAAGAACCCTGGCATTATCGCACTCCGAGCCGCCCGCCGTGCTGCGCGCGCTTACCGACCGGGTGGGTGTTCACTTCAACGGCGATGCCCCGTGGGACATCCAGGTTCACGACGAAGCGCTCTATCGTCGCATCCTGACGCATGGATCGCTCGGCTTCGGCGAGGCGTATATGGACGGCCTGTGGGACGCCGCCGCGCTCGATCAGATGTTCTTTCGGCTGCTGCAGGCCGACATCGAGTCCGTGCTGGGCGGCACCTGGCGCCTGCGCCTGCTGGTCGAAATGCTGCGCGAGCGTCTGTTCAACCTGCAATCGTATCGCCGCGCCTTTCAGGTGGGCGAGCAGCACTACGATATCGGCAATGACGTGTTCGAGGCGATGCTCGACCCCACCATGAGTTATTCCTGCGGCTATTGGCGCGACGCGCGGACGCTGGAACAGGCGCAGTACGACAAGCTGGATCTGGTCTGCCGCAAGCTGGAACTGAAACCCGGCGAACGGCTGCTGGACATCGGTTGCGGCTGGGGCGGTCTGGCCTATCATGCCGCCACCGAGTATGGCGTCGAAGTGGTCGGCATCACGGTGTCGAAGGAGCAACAGGGGCTGGCCCGCGAGCGCTGCGCCGGCCTGCCGGTGACCATCGAGCTGATGGATTACCGCGATGTGCAGGGACGTTTCGACAAGGTGGTGTCGGTGGGCATGTTCGAGCACGTCGGGCCGAAAAATTACCGCGCCTATTTCGATACCGTCGACCGCGTGATGAAGGACGACGGCCTGTTCCTGCTGCACACCATCGGCGTATACAAGCCTTCGCAGACCTCGGACGCCTGGATGGACAAATACATCTTCCCCAACAGCAAACTGCCGTCGGCCTCGCAGATCGCCGCAGCGCTGGCGGGACGTTTCGTGATCGAGGATTGGCACAACTTCGGCCAGGATTACGATCGTACCCTGATGGCGTGGTGGGAGCGCTTCGACGCGGCCTGGCCGCAGTTGCGGCAGAAATACGGCGAGCGTTTCTACCGCATGTGGAAGTATTACCTGCTGTGCTGCGCCGGGTTTTTCCGCTCGCGCCACGGTCTGTTGTGGCAGTTGGTGCTGGGCAAGGTCGAACGGACGCAAACCTATCGTTCCGTCCGCTGAGTCTCCGCCGCGCGTCGTGCAACTACTACTCCGGCACCAGCCACTCCATGGCATGGCGCCCGCGGCGCTCGCTGTCGATCTGCTGCCACAGCCACGGCAACAGGTGCGTCAGTTGCTGATCCAGTTGCCACGGCGGGTTGATGATCAGCATGCCGCTGCCGTTCATTCCGAACGGCGCGTCGTCCGGTCGTAGCGACAGTTCGGCGTAGAGGATTCTGCGGATGCCGCTGTCGCGCAGGCGGCGGTGCAGCCGATCGATCGAGGCACGGTTGAGGATCGGATACCACAGTGCGTAGATGCCGGTCGGCCAGCGCCGATGACTCTGCAGCAATACCTCGACCACCCGATCGAATTCGTCCTTCACCTCGTAGGAGGGATCGATCAACACCAGGCCCCGTTTTTCCTTCGGCGGCAGCAACGCCTTCAGCCCGGTGAAGCCATCCTGATGGCGCACCGCCACCCGGCGGTCGCCGGCAAATTCCTGCTGCAACAGCGGCAGATCGGCGGGATGAAGCTCCATCAGCACCATGCGATCCTGCGGCCGCAACAGGTGGCGCGCGATGCGCGGCGAACCGGGATAGAAACGCAGCGTGCCGTCGTCGTTCAGGGCACGCACGGCATCCAGGTAAGGGGCGGCGGCTTGCGGCGGTTCGGCCGCGGACCAGAGGTGTGCGACGCCTTCGCGCCACTCGCCGGTCTTCTGCGCCGCCGCGCCGTGCAGGTCGTAACGGCCCACGCCGGCGTGGGTTTCCAGATAGCAGAACGGCGCCTCCTTGCGCCGCAGCCCCTCCAACAGCAGGGCGAGCACCGAGTGCTTGAGGACATCGGCGAAGTTGCCGGCATGAAAACTGTGTCGATAGCTGAGCATGGGTGGGCCGTTTGGAAACAAAAATCTGTTCACCGCAAAGGCGCAAAGGGCGCAAAGAAAACCGTTGCCTGGATAATGACGGTAACGATCCGGGGTAAAACTTTGCGTCCTTTGCGGTGAATGCGCTTCTTAGTCTTTGACCGGGCGTACCTTGGAGGCCGTCAGCTTGGCGCGTTCGCGGCACTCGTCCACGTCGTTGCCGAAGGCGAGCGCCACGCCCATGCGGCGGCGTACGAACGATTCCGGTTTGCCGAACAGGCGCAGGTCGGTGTTGGGTACGGCCAGCGCCTCGGCCACGCCTTCAAAGGCGATGCCCTTGGCCTCCATGCCGCCGTAGATCACGGCGCTGGCGCCGGCGCTGCGCAGGGCGGTGGTGACCGGCAGGCCGAGCACGGCGCGGGCATGCAGTTCGAATTCGGACAGCACCTGGGTGGCGAGGGTCACCAGGCCGGTGTCGTGGGGGCGCGGGCTCACTTCGGAGAACCAGACCTGGTCGCCCTTGACGAACAGCTCCACGCCGAAGATGCCGCGGCCGCCCAGGTTGGCGGTGATCCTGCCGGCGATGTCGCGCGAGCGCTCCAGCGCCAGCGGGCTCATCGGCTGCGGCTGCCAGCTCTCGACGTAGTCCCCCTTCTCCTGGCGATGGCCGATGGGTTCGCAGAAGAAGGTCTCCACTTCTCCGGAAGCGCCGACGGCGCGCACCGTGAGTTCGGTGATCTCGTAGTCGAAGTCGATCATCTCCTCGACGATGACCCGCCCGCGATCGACCCGGCCGCCGCTCTTGGCGTAGTCCCAGGCGCCCTGCAGATCGTCGGGGCCGTTCACCGTGGACTGGCCCTTGCCCGAGGAGGACATCACCGGCTTGATGATGCAGGGGTAGCCGATGCCGCCGTCGATGGCCTGCTTCAGCTCGTCGAGGCTCTCAGCGAAGGCGTAGCGCGAGGTGGGCAGCCCCAGCTCCTCGGCGGCGAGACGGCGAATGCCTTCGCGGTTCATGGTGAGCTGCGCGGCGCGGGCGGTGGGGATCACCTCGGCCAGGCCGTCGGCCTCGATGCGCGCCAGTTCGTCGGTGGCGATGGCCTCGATCTCCGGCACGATCAGATGCGGCCGCTCCAGCTCCACCACGCCGCGCAGCTGGCGCGCGTCGGCCATGTTGATCACATGGGCGCGGTGCGCCACCTGCTGGCCGGGGGCATTGGCGTAACGGTCGACGGCGATCACCTCCACGCCGAGCCGTTGCAGGGCGATGATCACCTCCTTGCCCAGTTCGCCGGCGCCGAGCAGCATCACGCGCAGGGCAGAGGGGGAGAGCGGGGTTCCGAGTCGCATTGGGTTGGTCCTTGTGTTGGGGCGGGGGCGTCCCTATTGTTTTTGGGGCTCCCGCAGCGAACGGCGCCGACGGCAGCGCAGGCCCTATTCTAATGCACCGCGGACGGACACCAAGGGCGCGGCGCAAGAAATAAATCTGTACCAATAATGTCAACCATTGACCGGCCCGAAGAAACAACATAAGATGCCGGGCCATTATAGACTTTGTCTAAATCAACCCAAATAAAGGAGACCAACCAATGGGCGTACTCGTAGGTCGTAATGCTCCCGATTTCACCGCTCCCGCCGTACTCGGCAACGGTTCCATCGTCGACGAGTTCCACTTCTCCGGCGCCACCAAGGGCAAATATGCCGTGGTGTTCTTCTATCCGCTGGACTTCACCTTCGTCTGCCCCTCCGAGCTGATCGCCTTCGATCACCGCCTGGAGGAGTTCAAGGCCCGCAACGTGGAGGTGATCGGCGTCTCCATCGACTCCCACTTCACCCACAACGCCTGGCGCAACACCGCCATCAAGGACGGCGGCATCGGCGCCGTCGGCTACACCCTGGTGGCCGACATGACCCACAACATCTGCAAGTCCTACGACGTCGAGACCCCGGACGGTGCCGTCGCCTTCCGCGGCGCGTTCCTCATCGACCGCAACGGCGTGGTGCGCCACCAGGTGGTGAACGACCTGCCGCTGGGCCGCAACATCGACGAAATGCTGCGCATGGTCGACGCCCTGCAGTTCTTCGAAGAGCACGGCGAAGTCTGCCCCGCCGGCTGGAGCAAGGGCAAGAAGGGTATGAAGGCCGACCCGAAGGGCGTCGCCGAATACCTGGCCTCCGAGGCGGGCAAGCTGTAAGCAACGTTTCACCGCGTTGACAAAAAGGCGGGGAGGGCGACCTCCCCGCCTTTTTTGTTTGCGGCACAGGCGCTGTAGGATGTGGTGAGCATCGCGAACCGCATCAGTCGCGCCCCGGTTTTATGTAGTCGTCGCGATCGATGCGGTTCGCACCGCATCCTACATATTCCGGAAGGATGCCGGTCGCCTTCTTGGCGCGCCGAGGTAAAGAGTGATTTGTATCCCTGTGGGGTGGGTCAGGCGCGTTGTTTGCGCCGTAACCGATCGACCGTGCCGTCAGGCGCAC
>CAYQWR010000053.1:0-14452 GCA_964421235.1 uncultured Thiohalomonas sp.
CAGGCGGCGGTGATGCGCGCCCAAACGTCCCCTTGCAACATGGCCGAATCCAAATCGCACGCCCGCAGCAGCGCCTCGAACCCCACGTCAGGCGCCGTGATGCGGGCTGCGTCAATGGCGCCGGACGTATCGGGGAGAAAAGAGAAATCGTCGCTGCCCAACACACGGGTCTCCGTCAGCGCCACCGCACGGGCGATGGCGTGTTCCAGTTCGCGCACATTTCCCGGCCATTCATATTGATGCAGCCGCTGCAACGCATTGGGGGAAATACCGACGACGGCGCGACCCAACTTGTGGCTGAAGTGTTCCACGAAGTGTTGCGCCAGTATCGGCAGGTCGTCGAACCGTTCGCGTAACGCGGGACAGTACAATTCGATCACCTTGAGCCGGTAGTAGAGATCCTCGCGAAATGCGCCGCGGGCCACCTCCTCCGCCAGATTTCGATTGGTGGCCGCGACCAGGCGCACGTCGACCATAATCGGCACACTGCCGCCGACGCGTTGAATCTCGCCCTGCTGTAGAGCGCGCAGCAATTTCGCCTGCGATTCCAACGGCAACTCACCGATCTCGTCCAGAAACAGAGTACCGCCGTGAGCCAGTTCAAATCTGCCCTTACGCTGTGCCGTTGCGCCGGTGAAGGCGCCCTTTTCATGCCCGAACAACTCGCTCTCGATTAGCGTCGTCGGTAGCGCCGCGCAATTGACCCTGATAAAGGGGCCGTCGGCGCGCTCGCCATGCCGGTGCATGAAGCTCGCCAGCAACTCCTTGCCGGTACCGCTTTCGCCACTGATAAGAACATTGATCGGCAACGACGCGGTCTGTTCCGCCTGCTCCAACAGGCGCATCACCGGCGCGCTGCGCCCGATGAAATCCGGATCGCCGCTCATATTGCTGAGCCGTCGGCGCAGATCGGCATTCTCTTCCGCCAACTGCTCCTTCAGCAAACGCACCTGCTGCAGCTGGATATTGAGTTCGCGATTGAGCTCTTTGATGGTCTCCGTCGAGGCACGGTCCTTATCGTCCAGCGTCACCAGGTCCTGGCGCATCTGATTGAAGGCGGCACTCAGCGACGCGATTTCGTCGCTGCCGCGCACCGCCACCGATTCGCCCCGCTCGCCGCGTCCTACCGCCAGGATATTGGTACGCAAGGTCACCAGGCGTTTTACCATACTGCCGCCGAACAACAGCAATCCCAGGCCCGCCAGCAGCAGCACGGGAAGAGTCGTGCCGAGCACCCATACCAGTTCCGAATGCAGGCTCTGTGCGAGTTGTTCGGTGCTGAAGGTCACCACCAAGGCACCCAGCGTCCGCCCCTGTGCCTGCAACAGGCTGACTACCTTGAAGGTCGGAGCACCGGTGGCAATCACCTGGGAAAGGCGCGGCGGATTTGGCGTTCGCAACAGTGCCGGCAGCGGATAATGCTTGCCGTATTCGGAGCTGATCGAATGGGCCACGACGCGGCCGTTCGTGTCGAGCACGTAGGCCTCGCGGATATGCAGATCGTTGCGACTCTGCAACTCGTGCACCAGAGCATCAAGCAGTACTTCGTCGTCATGACGCAGTGCCTGCGAGAAGGCCAGGCTGGCGGCCTGCACCATTGCCGCGGACTCTTCGAGATTGGCGCGATAAACCCGGTCCCGGCCGAACACATCCAGGGTCGTCGCCATGATAAATGCGGAAACCACCACGGCCACCAGGACACTCAAGCCGAGTTTGGCCCGGACCCCGAAGCGCACGCGCCCCTCATCGGGACTGCGCTCCGCCGTATGCGCTGACGCAACTCTGTGCAGCACCGTCCCCTCCCTCCGGCCGCCGGTCGCCATTGAACAGGGTTACGATAATGAAATAGGCGCTCTTACAAGCGTCTTACAAAAACGCATTTGAGTTTCAGGGGAATTGCAAAAGCGCAATCCGCCGGCGGGTCAGGGCAACTCGCGCCGCAGTGCCTCGATTTCCGCACCCGGCGCTACCCCGATGATTTGCTTGATATTTTCTTCGCAACGCCGGTACACCGCCAGCGCCTCGGCCGGCATGGCGCGGGCGAGATAGATGCGCATGAGCAGGGCATAAGCCCCCTCCGCCAACGGGTTGAGGCGCAGCTGCGCCTCCGCCGCCTGGATCGCCTCCGACCAGGCACTCCTTTCCACCCAATAGGCGCTCGCCCGCCCGAATGCCTGCTCCACTTCGCGCCGCAGCGCCGCATTGTAGGCCGCAAACGGTCCGCCGACCGCCGCCGTCGCCGCCATTGCCGCGGCCTCTTCGATCAATCGTCCCTGCGCCTGTGCCGCCGCCTCTTTGTCGCCCATCTGTTGCGCCCGCAGCAACGCCCGGCGACTCGCCTCCAGCGATCCCGCATCACTCCAGGCGATGCACGGGTCGAGACTCAACCGGCCGCCTTCGAGCGGCAGCAGCCGCTCGTCGTCGAGACCACGGCGCAAGCGGTGCAAGGTGGTATCGAAGCTGCGCCGTGCCGCGTCACCCTCCGCGTCCGGCCACAGAATGTCCGCCAGCTGCTCCTGGCTGACGTTGCTGCCGCCCAGCCACACCAGCGCCTCCAGCAACTGCCCGCTGCGTCCCTGCAATGTAACCGGCCGGTATTCGCCGTTGCGCAACACCGTAACCCGCAGCCCGGAAAGGACCTCGATCCGCAACGGGAACGGCCAACCATCGCGTCCCCATTCCGGGTCCGGCGCCCGCATCCCCAGGTTGCCGACCAAGCGCCGGATATGATCCGGTTCGATATCGTGGGTCAGCGCAATATGGCACAGGCGCGCGAAGCGTTCATGCTCCAGCCAGAGGTTGGCGAAGATGTTGCCGACCCGTCCGCCGCCCAGCGCCCGCCGCAAAGGTTCCAGTACGGCGGCCTCGCCGTAACGTTGCAGCAGGTCGGCCGCCTCGAACCAGACCAGGTGGTTCAGCATCAACTGATTGTCCATCGCCGTGGCAATCTCGGCGGCGCGTTGCCGGAAGTGTTCGGCATCGTCCCATTCACCCGCCACGCTGCGTACCCGCGAGGCCGTCAACAGGCAGGCGCATTGAGCGAACGGCATACCGCCGCGGCTTGCGAGTTCCAGGCTTATGTCCGATTCCGCGCGTGCCAGCTCGATGTTGCCGCGATGAATGTTCACGATCGCGCTGGTATCGTGATAGACGCAGCGATTGAGCAGCGCGTCATGGTTGAAGACGTGACCGAGGCCATCGATAAACCAGTCGGCGCGGGGGTAATCGCCGGCGGCGATGGTGGTCCAGGCACCCGTCGCATACAACAGAAAGTCCATCATGTGGACGCCCGTTTCCTTTACCCTGTCGATGCCCCTGCGGATGGCCGCCAGACTGGTGCCCACGTCGCCGGTACTCCACAGATTGACCACGGCAAAATGACCGAGAAAGACGATATCGGCGATCGGGTTGTCGAAGCCCTGTCCCTCGCTTGCTTTGATCTCGTTCAAAAATGCGGAGGCCCGGCTCATCTGGCCACGGGTAAAGCCGTAGTAAAACGCCAGATTGCTGACCACCAATGCGCGCGTTACCGGGTCGACCGTCTGCAGGAAAATCTCCTCGGTACGCCCGGCCCAATCGGCCACCCGTGCTCCAAAAGGACGGCGATTGAACAGCGCACCGAACATCGCTACGGTGGCACGATGCGCAAGCGGGGGCGGCGCATACGCCAATGCCGGTTCCAACTCGTCGAAGACGTCGATCCATTGGTCCAGTGGATGAAAGTCTCCCCACTCGAAGATGTACCCCTCCACCAGCGTACACCACGCCGTCAGCGCCCCGATCAGATCCTGCGCATCGCGGAACAGCGCATAGGCGTGCTCCAAATCCGCCCGGCCCAGGCTCGCCCCTTTGGCCGCCGCCGCCGCCCCGCGCCACATCAGCAACCAGGCATTGCGCTCCAGCCTCGCCTCGGGCATCCTGCCCAGCGCCTGACGCAGCGGACCGAAATCACCGTTCCGATACATATGCGGCGCCTCGCTGACCAACAGTGCCTCGGCCTGCGGCCACGCCTCCGCCGCCTGATACAAACGCACCGCCTCCACCACCGCACCCTGACCGGAAAGAATGGCCGCCGCGCGCAACTGCAAGCCGGCCTGCTCCTCCGCCGACAACCTGGCGGCCAGTTCCTGACGCAGATAGTTCTGAAACAGGGGATGGAAGCGATACGAGAGGGCGCCCGCATCGCCCTGGTAGCGGGTGAGAAAGAAATTGCGCCGATAGAAGTTTTCCACCCGTGTCGGCGCTTGCGGATCGCCGGTCATCGCCTCGGCCATTGCCGGAGTGAAATCGGCGAACAGCGACAAGGCCGCCAGCACGTCGAATTCGTCGCTCCCCTGCCGGCCGAACAGTTCGCTGGCGAAGTATTCATTGATGGTATCCGGCGTCGGCGCCGTCGCCGGATCGGTCGCCGCTCCGTGCTGCAACAGCAGCACCAGCCCGGCCACCCAGCCCTGGACCCGCCGGTTGAGTTCCTCCACGGCCAGTTCGGTCCGCTGCGCCGGTTGCAGGCGCAGCCGCGCAATCTGCCGCGCCTCGTCGTCGTTCAGACGCAAGGCCTCCCACCCCAGACACTGCAACCGCCCCTCCGCCAACAGCCGCGCCAGCGTCTTCGGTGCGGCGGCGCGACTGATGATCACCAGATGGCGATCCATCGGCAGCTCGGTCAGCGCCGCCGCCAGGACGGCATCCATCACGCCGTCCGGCTCGACCTCGTGGTAATCGTCCAGCACCACCACCGAGCCGGCAGGCATGGACTCGAAGTAGGCGCGAAAGAAGGTGGATGCGAACCGCACCGGGTCCTGGCCGATACGCGGGTCGTACAGCGGCAACGACGTGCCGGCCCGCGGCGCGGCGCAAGTCAGCCGCATGTGGCGGAAGAATACGGCGGGTTCGGCATCCTCCGCGTCCAGGCGATACCAGACGGCGGGGCACTGCTCGGTCTCCAGATAACTGGCGATCAGCGTCGTCTTGCCGGCGCCGGCAGGCCCCTGCACCCACAGCGCGGCCCCCGCCTCCAACACCCACTTGACCTGGCGATAGAGACGATTGCGCCGGAAAACCGAGATCGGCGGACGTGGCGGATTCAGCTTGGCCGGACGCCGGGGCTCGGCCGAATCGCTCGATTTCGACATTGACTGTACCTGCACTTACCGGGTGGCGCAGTGGCGACCACCCTACGGCTACGGTTGCGCGCATCGGCCTGGAGGAGCGATAGCCATCAAGACGGCACCGACCGTTTTTTTCATGCTGACGCCCGCAACGTTATGAAAACGTCAAGCAACAGCCGTGCGCTGCGGCGGGTTCGGCCGCTGCCTTCCCCGTCGTCGCTCGCGCTCGGACTCAATAACCCCAGCTCTTGGGTTGCGTATTGATCTCGATGCGGGTGCGATAGGCATGGGCATCGAGCTTTTTCAGGACAGCCAACCAGTGGTCCCATTGGTCGTGCAACAGCGTCGCACTCGCCGGCGTTGAACCGCCTTGCTGCGCCTGCTGACTGAGCGCCTCCACCTCGTCCATGCGACCGGCCGCCGCGGCTGCCTGGATACGTGCCGCCAGCGCCCGCATGTCGCCGGACCCGGCACTGTCCTGTTGAGCCGCTTGTTGTCGTTCGCGGGCGAGCAGCCACCGATCATAACTGACCAGGCCGTCGCTGCTCTTTACCGTGGGATACCAGGACGTCTCCAGGTGTTTGTACTTGGCGTACACGGCGAGCAGTTGTTGCTTGGTGTGGCCGTAGCGTCCGCCGAGCGCCTCGGTCCGCATCACCTCGAACAGGTCGCCCATGCGGTCAATCGCGCGATCCTCCGGCGTCAGCGATGCGGTCATTCCACGTTCGGCCTGAAGCAATTGTCGCTGCATCTGCGCCAACTGCTGCGTCGTCGCATCCCCGCCGGCCGCCTCTTGCGCGCCGCCAGCGGCGTTACTTTGCATCGGCTTGATATCCATCCCCTCGCACAACACGCCGATATCCTTGGTCTGCGTCATGTCCTTGAGCGCGCGTACCACCTCGCTCTGGGTCATGAGCACCCGTCCCAGGCGTTCGATATCCACTTTCGGGTCGGTCTCACCCAAAGGCCGGCCGGTGTTTGTTTCCACGCTGTCGGCGTTCCATAAGGTAATGGCCGCACTCTTGCTCATCGCACCGACCTTGGCGCTATACCAGGCGGTCACTTTTTTCAGCGGATCATGCGAAAGATAGACGCGCACGGTGACATCGCCGGCAGCCGTATCGGGCACCGCACCGGGATAGACCGGCGCGATTACGGCGCCGGCATGCGCCTCGACGGCGACGGCCGCCAACAAGGCAACGGCCGCACCCACTATCCGATATCGTTTCATCGCAGGATTCTCCCCTGTCGCGAGACGCCGCAGCGGCGGACAGCGACATCAATCATTCAAGATGCAGACGTGCGGCGACGAATCATTGACCCGCTTGCGACTGCTGTTGTGCGGCCTTGCCCATGTTCTGCAGCATCGTTCCCAGTTGCTGCATCGCCTTGCCCGCATCCTGCGGATTACCATGACCGTAATCGAACTTGTGTTGCGCCTGCTCCAGCGCACCCGTCATGCGCCGCGCCGCCAGCTCGCCGCCGATACCAACGGCGGCAAAGATTATGGCGATAATACCGAACACCGCGGCAGCGGTCGTGCGGCGGATCTGATGCACCTGCACGCTGGCCGTCACCAGAATCAGGGTCCACCACGCCAGGTTCAGCACCACGCCGGCATAGGGGATCACCGTCAGAATCTGGGTGATCGGCGAGATGGCACTGCCGTACGCGGTACACCGATAGGCGGTTTCGAAATCCTGCTCCGATCCCATGATCTTCCATATCACGAACAGCACGGCGGCAACGACGAAACCGAAAACGGCAATGATGAGCGGCGTGATGATGATGGCGGCGAACGCCATCGCCGTCGACACCCCGCCCGCCAGACCGACCAACCCGAGCACTGCGCGCACCACGCCGGCGGCCACCCCCATCACCACCATGAACAACAGCGGCTGCACGTAGCCGCCGCTGCGCGGCATGGTGGCGAAGAAACCGGCCGGCTGGAGCATGACCGCAAAGAGTGTCTGCAGTATGGAGGTGGCGGCGGCTGTCTCTGCGCCGGCGCCGGTACCGGCGTCCACTGTGGTGTTGTTTTCTTCACTCATGGCGATGACTCCTTGTTGTCAGCGGTTATACGGCATGGATCAGCGATCCCCTTGATGCGGACTCAGCAGCGCGCTGTGACCTTCGGGTTTCACCGGTCGCTTCGGCGTGGGTACGGGTTCGGAAGCAACCGGCGCAGTCGGACTCGCGGGCGCAGTCGGACTCGCGGGCACGGTCGGACGCGCAATCGGCGCCGGGACGGGAGGGTTGGCCACGGGTGCCTGCGTGGGGCCTTGCCAGCCGTCCCCCGAAGGCAACTGCACCGGCGATGAACCGCCATTGTCCATACCGCCATTGTCCATACCGCCGTCGCCGCCGCCCTCTTGCGGCGGGCTTGCAGGCGTGGATGCATCGCCACCGTCGTAACCGCCTTGATCCGAGGGAGGCGCCCCCTGGTCAGAACCGTCTGCGCCAGGCGCCGCTCCACCGGGCTCGTACACCGTGATGCTCACGGACGAACCGAGCATTGCCATACCGCCGGCGGCAGGCAACTGCTTGACGACCGTCCCCTCCTGCCCCGCATATTTCTTTATCGTCTGCTGCACGCTATGGACCCGCGGATTGAGTCCGGCCTGTTGCAGCTCCGCCAGTGCGCTTTGCGGGTCCATGCCGACGACCCCCGGCACCCGCAACATGTCGTTGGTGGCGGGATTGACCCGCGGCCCCATGTCGCTGCGATCCAACGGCCCCGCCAGCAGCGGCGGCGCGAAGATCAGCAGCATGACCATCGTCGCTGCAAAAAACCGTGGCTTAACGTGTCGCATTGTCATCGCTCCGCTCTATCAGATGAATTTCCCGCACCTGCACCGTTCCCGCCGTGCCCTCGGCAATCAGCGCGACGGAGTCCAGCTTCGTCGGTGTCGGCTTCAACTTGTCCACATCCGCTTGAAAGTGAAACCAGCGGCCTGCCGGAATACGCCGCTCGGACCACACGTCCGTGCGCGCTTTCGCCGTCGTCGAATAGAACCGGATGCGGCGGGCGTTATTGCCGCAGTGACCGACACCGCGCGCGTCGTGATAACACAGCGCAATGACCAAGGCCGGAGCGGCGGTAGTGCCGTGCGACCCGATGTTCAGGCGCAGATCGGTCCACAGCATCAGGGAAGAGGCCTGCGCAACATCCGCATCGAGCTGCTGGCGCACCGCGGCGGCGGGCGAAAGGCGCAGACCGCCCGCGTCGACAGTAACCGCCTTGCGTCCGCTGTCGCCCGCCACCTGGGGAACCCAGTTTTTTAATCCCGCGCGAAAGTGCCCATTACTGATCAAGTCGCCGGGAGGTATCCAAGCGGGGCTTGCGGCGGCCTGCCGTATCGGTTCCGCAGGCTGCAACAGATAGGAAACGGCCGGTGCATCCCCCGACAACACCAGCGCGCGCGGCCCCTGCAGGTAGGTCACACCGGCGCCCAAACTCCGGCCAGGCAACAGGGGCGGCGCATACACCGCAATACGGGGAGCCCAGCGCGAATGCCTGGCCGGGGCATGCGGATAACGCAGCAACAGATACAGCAGATCACTGCGGCTACGCGCCGCGATCCCCACCCGCCAGCGGTAGACGAACCGCGACGCACCCGGCGCCACCACCAACGGTCCGTTGGGCAGCGGCACGCGGCGCGCACCCGCAAGCAGCGGCCAGCGGTCATAGAGATAGGCGCGGATATGTTGCAGCGACGACGGCACACTCAGTTGCAGCGTGTACTGCATGCCCGGTAACACCTCGACGGCATACAACGCGACATAAGCACCGCCGACATCGAGACCGCGCGCCAGCGGCGTTCCCCCCCGATACCACCAACCGCCAACCGCGACCGGCGCATTGATCCCCAACTCCATCACCCGCCAGTCGTCCTGCGTGCCGGCCGACGCGATGGCCGACAGCGACCACAGCAGCAGAACGACCATCGGGTGACGTAGACGCATAATGTCAGCGGCTGACGTCTTTGGCGATCTGGTAGACCGCCTCTTCGATGCATTCGCGCAGCGCCCGATCCACGCCCTCCTTGTGTTCGTGATTGACGCTGACGTCGGCCCCTTGCAGATCCTTGTTGGTAAAGCTCTGGATGAACGCTCCAATCCCGGAGACCCCCACGCCTCCCTCCTTGACCGCACGGCGGACATCCACGGCATCGATCACCGCGCCGCTATGCGCGTCGACCACCCTGACGTCCACGGCGATCACCGCCTTCTGGTCGCTGGTCTCGACGCCCAATCCGCGCACCGTGGCGCCGACGCCGTTCGAGGAAGCGCCGGTATTGGCCTCGCTCACCGTGCCGTGAAACACATAGTCGGCACCGGTCAACACCGCCTGGCCGGTATTGCCGCTGGTCATGCCCTGCGAGTTCATCTGCTTTTCGCGCAGAACGCCTTCGCTGAGTCGCTGGCGTTCAAGCACCGCGAAGCGATGCGACTTGATTAGCGCCGTACTGAACATATCGGTGGCGGCGCCCGCGGAGACCTCGGGCACACTGCTGGTGAACTGATAGATGGTCACCTTCTTCGCCGGACCGCGCAGCGGCGGCAGATTGGCCAGTTCCTGACTGGTTACCGAATGGTCGACCTGTGGACGACTGGCTCCCGCGCAGCCGGCCATACCCAATGCCGCCGTCGCCGCCAACACACCGCCCGCAATCCGCATGGGCATACGCATCTGTTTGAAAAACATTGGCTTCACCTCTGTCTATGCATTGATAACAACTCCACCATCGCCGCCGGCCCGCACCCGCTAACTCGCGCCGAGTGCGACGAATTGGTGATCGGTAATCACCGACGCCGTCATGACCACCACTTCGAGCTGTGTCGTACCGCGGGCAGGGACACCCAGCACCGTCAGCGGAACTTCAAGGATCGTCGTCTGACTCAGACTGACTTCACGCCGATAGCTTCCTAGCAGGCGTACCCCCAGCGGCAGGGACGACAACGAGGCAACATCGGTACCTGTCCGCCTATCCGGCGATAGAGTCGCGCGTCCTTCAGTCGGCGGTTTGGTACCGGGCATTACCCATCGTCTTCCGTTTTCCGTCTGTGGCCTGCGCGAAGCGGCTCCACCCCAAGAACCGGAGGCCGGTCCAGCAGCCGGACGTATGCGCGTCGACCCCGGCGACGGACTTTTCGACCAACGGCCATAGATCCGTACCGGCTCCCGGCCCGATGCGCCTGTATTGCGCAAGCTCAGTTTGAGATACAACCGCGGGGCGCTCGACATCGAATTACGCGTGGAAATAATGACCGCCCGACCGATGGTCCACTGCGGTCCCCGTCCATAGGCGTAGGCGATAGGGCCGCCGGCTATCGACACACCGATCAACAGTGCCCACATCCATTCCATTACTCGTTGCCCCATCAGGTGCACCCCGCCTTCCCGCTCCGACCCACCTGACCCAGGCAGGCTATGTCGCCTCATCACATGAATCCCATTAGGCAATACGGATGCCAAATCGTGAAGTTGCAAAATAGACCTTAAAGTCAAGGCGTTATCACATCGTCCGGCGATACGCAGCGTATGCGAATACGAAATAATTACGAAAATGAAATTCGGGGACGCATTTGTACAAAGCACTTACACACCAGCGCGCATCACCGCGGTGTTTCTCGTACCATCCATTGCGCCATCGATATGCCGTACGATTGAATCGTTGCAACTGTTCTCGATACCGGGTGCGGCCACAAACGTGACATTCCTACCGACGGTCATACTGCTATCGGAAGCGTCTTGCACCACCAATGCCGCCGTCATACAACTATCATCGCAAGTTCGCCTATTTCAGCGGCAAAGCCGACGTATCCTGCCTTACCGATCACAATTGCTTCCATCGGACCTGATGCCACAAAACTTGCTACACCTGCGACACCGTCCGTCCACCTGGAAGCCGTTCCTTCTGTGGTTAGCGGACTTTTCCAAAGCATGTCCATGTATCGAAATAGCAAAGGGCGCGCCTGTGCCCGCGCCTGTCGTGCGCGATCCCTGTCCAACGATCCATGAATTCTTGTTCGCAGCAGCCAATTGCAACGAACTGGGCACTGAACATTCTGCGTACTATTTCAGTAAAGCGGTGGTTCGAACTTGCACTCATTCAGACGTCGGAAAATTTCACGGACAAATTTCATTTTCAGAATTATTTCACTTCAATGAGCGCCAAGATAACCGTACCCATCTCATATGCCATTGGTTTTAGGTGACTTAATTCAATTTGTTCCTGCTGGCACAGCTTCTGCAATGCTTCTTATCGATACCAGTCTTCATAGTTTCACGTTCTTTGGACTGGCCAAATCTCTAGCGGAGGAAATTGCGATGAAATTACCGTACAAAGCATTTATCGTCACCGGCGCCACAGCCGTCATGATGTTGCTCAGCCAGGGCGTCCTGGCCATGGCGAGCACCAATTGCGGGCGCATCCAGCGAGCGTTACAGGCGGACCAGGAGCAACTGCGGATATGCAAACGCGGTGGCGGAACCTGCGGGTGGATAGAAGCCGATATCGCGAAAATGCAGACCGCCTACCAGAATTGCCTGGACGGCAAGGCGGTCTCGTCCGACATATATCAAGATCCGGGTATGCGTCCCAAACCCCAACTGCGGGAGTTTCAGCGGTAGAGGTGCAGTCGACATTTGTGATATCGCCGGCCTGTAGCTGTACGAGCGCACAGGCCGGCGCTATTGTGTTGCGCGACCCGATCACGAGAGACCAGACCGCGTTCCTGAAATCCACCTGCCCCGGCGCACCGCGCATTAGCCACACCGCACGGCGAAGCATGTGGACACATGCCCTTGGTAAGCGGCGGGATTCATACAGGCTTCCGAACACGTACAAATGAAAACAACTTAATGAAACACAGCGGATGTTTGGGCCTACAAGTCCAATCCAAGGAATGGCTGCGAATCACATGGCCGACACGCTACCAAGAACAACCCGTAGCTCCCGGCGGGGAAGAATGGCAGCCCCCTGAGTCGCAACATCCGCTACGGCAATCGTCTTAGCGGACCGGTCATCGCGTGGCGACCCCGGGGGACATGGCGCTGCCTCGGCTATTATTTTTATATTCAATACGTTATATCGCGACATGATACTGACTGTGTATCACTATCTGCCCGACTCGACGCCAAATCATTGCCCCAATTACCCCTCAAGCGATCCGTGATCGACGCCCAGTTTGATCACCCGTGCCGACGGCGCGAAGCGGCGGCAAGGACAGCCGTTGGCAGCGCCGGCTGCGCCGAATTATCCCCATGCAGTGTTCCTGTCGCCGGGAATGCTCCGGATGTTAATCGGCGCCCGAGAATGGGCCGTTTCCGGCCTCTATCGGCATTGATCCTTCACCCGCCTCCGTCGGTGTGATGCGTGCCGGCATCGAACGACCCGGATCAGCGCGTGAGGTAGATACCGGCTCAATATCCGGCGCCGTTCAACAACGATTCGTCAACCGTTGACCGTGCTGACTACAAGATCCATAGCAATCATGGGGTAAATTGTGTCGTGTGGAGGTGTCTGCTACATTGCGCGTCATGTTACAGAGCAAAGCGACAGATACTTTCCCGCAACAGGATGAACTCAGACAGGTCTATCTGGCGGGCCTGCGCAAGCGTTTCAAAGCGGAAATCAATCGCATGATCCGCGGCGATATGCTGGCCTTGCTGCATGGTCGGCAGGATGCGGATATGTCGGCGTCGTTGATGAGCTATGTGTATATCTGGCACTGGCTACAACGCAATGTCGCCGATGGATACCAGGCCGAGGTACTGTCTGCATTTGGCAAGGGGCGCCACGGCTTCCTCATGACCCTGCTGCAACAGGCCGATTCCACGCGTGACTTTGTACGTGCGTATGTCGACTACTGGTCCGCCTATTCGGGTGATGCCGAGCAACAACAGCAGAGCTGCCGGCTATTACTTGAGCGCCATGGCGATGCTGAACGGCTGGCTGAACACATCGAACAACTCTGGCAAAGCCTTGGCCTGTTCAGGCAGAACTATACCCTTGCGTATCGCGATCTGGCACAGCAGGAAAAAGAGCGTTATCGGGAGATGCTCGGGCCGGAGGACAAGGAACGCCTGTCCCTGGTGGATGCATTGCCAGATACGAAGCCGTTGTCTCGAAGCTATGCCAAGCTGGCGCTGATTCCACACATGGGCTGCCCGCAGACCTGCCGCCATTGCATGTTTATTTTTCGTCCGCTGCTCAAGGACAAACAGGACCCTGCGGAGTTGTACCAGCAGGTCGATGGTATGACTGAGAGCGTGCTGTTTACGGGGGGCGACCTCACTGACCACCTGGATCACTTTTATAATGCCATTGCCAGCATGCGCAACGTGCGTACGTTTGCCATTTTATTGAATGGCGATTTTGCTGACAGTCGTGACGCGGCGGAAAAAGTGATTGGCAAGATGGCGCGTTCGGTGCGGCAGAGACCGGTTCACTGGCCAAAGGCACAAGTCATTTTACAGATCAGTTTTGACGAGTTTCACCAGGAAGTTTACCTGGATAAAAAAGGACAGCTAAAAGAGCGTATACCTGTTGCAAAGATTGCCAGTATTGTCGAAACAGCGCCAAAGTATTCAGATGCCCTGCGGCTGTGTCTTGTGCATAAGCAACACAGTCTGAATTTCTCCATGGACCTGTTCAAAAAAGGCGTGTTTGCCCGCCTGGCCAATGAGCTCGGCAAACGTGGTCACAAGGTCCAGGTGATTTCCGCCTCGCCATCGGCCCGTTTGAAACGCAACCCGCAAGATCCGGCGCAACCGGCACAGGTGATAAAGGATGCGAATTTTGTATTAACCCGTTATCCGAATGCGCCGATACTTCTGACCAGCTCAACCATGGATGCCTATGGTCGTGCATCGGAGATGGACGCCAGTGAAACAGTGAATGAAAGGGATTTACTGAATGAAATCCTCCGGCGAGGTCCGCCCGAAGGTGAGTATTTCGATATTGACCTGATGTTCTGGTTCAACGGCTGGGCGACACTATTCTCGGCCGTTCATATGTGCCTGGGCAATGTCTTTGATGAAGGCATGGACACTGTCATCCGGCGCCAACAAAAAGACCCCCTCTCTGCGGCACTATACCGCTTCGATAGGCGTTTACTGGATTATTATGCGGAAGTGCGTCCTGATCTGAATGAGAGAATTAACGCGGCCACAGGCCCCCATCATCTATTTCACACGCTGACGGAAGATGCAGAAGTCAGGCTCCATATGACAAAGCGCCTGATTGAAGAGAATATTCATTAGGCCACGGCGTTATGCCGTGGATCACCTTTGCATCCATGGCAAATGCACGGCTTGTGCTTACCTCGGGGTATCC
>CAYQWR010000054.1:0-14360 GCA_964421235.1 uncultured Thiohalomonas sp.
ACATGGCAAACGACCGCAGAGAAAATGTATCGGCACTGGTGGACGACGAGGTCCGGGGAGCGGAGTTGCGCTCGCTGTTGGACGACCTGCGTCAGGACTCGGAACTTCAGGGTTGCTGGAGCCGCTACCATCTGGTCAGCGACGCCCTCCATGCCAATCTGTCGCTTGCCGACGCCACACGGTTGAGCGAACGGGTATGGGCGGCGCTGGAAGACGAGCCCACGGTGTTGGCGCCGCGGCGCAACACCCGTCTGCCGCCGTTGACGAAGCAGGTGGCGGGACTGGCCATCGCCGCGTCGGTGGCCGCCATCGCGATATTCTCGGTGCAGAGCCTTGCTCCGAAACCCGCGACCGACCCGTTTAACGCCCAAGTGGCGCAGGTCGCTCAGGTGGTCCCACCGACCATGCCGGGCAATCTGGCGCATCTGGCCGCCGCGACGGAGCCGTCTCCCGCACAGCGGGCGGCCATGCGTGACAACCTCAATCCTTATCTGGTCAACCACAACGAATACTCGGTATCGTCCGGTATGCAGGGCGTCTTGCCCTATGCCCGCATCGTCAGCTACGAGAGTAATCAGTGACCACGATGATGTTGATGCGGCGGCAGGTGGGCGGATGGTTGTTGGCGGCGACGTTGTTGCCGGGACTGGCTTTCGCAGCGGATGGGACGGACACGGCACACCACTGGCTGCAGCGGATGTCGGCGGCGGCGCACCAGTTGAATTACGAAGGGACCTTCGTCTACTCCTACCAGGGCCACATGGAGACCATGCGCATCGTCCACGGCGAGGAGCACGGCAAGGAGCGGGAGCGGCTGCTGAGCCTCAGCGGACCGTCGCGCGAAGTGCTGCGTGATGACGAGAAGGTCACCTGCATTCTGCCCGATGACAATCAGGTCGTGGTGGAGCACACCAGCCCCAACCGGCTGAGCATGGTAAAGCGGCCAAGCACGCTGGACGGCTTGGACAAGTTTTACGCGTTCAAGGAAGTGGGCGGCGAACGCGTGGCGGGATTTCCGGCGATCAAACTGGTGATCACTCCGCGCGATCGCTACCGTTACGGACACATCTTCTGGCTCCACAAGGGCAATGGCCTGTTGCTGCGTTCGCAGCTGGAAAACGAGGAAGGCAAGGTGGTCGAGCAGATGATGTTCACCACGTTGCGGTTATTCAAGCGGTTGCCGGTCAAGCTGCTCCAGCCCGAAACCAAAGGGCGCGGGATCACCTGGCAGCGTGATCTGCCCGCCGTTGCGCCGAAGGCGGAGGAGACCCGGTGGACGGTCTCCGATCTGCCGCCCGGATTTGTGCTATACAACCACGAGCGTCACGTCATGCCGAGTAACCATGCGAAGGTGGATCATATGATCTTCTCGGACGGGCTGGCCTCGGTGTCGGTATTCGTCGAGAAGGAGAAGGGGATGCATCCCGGCTTCGTCGGGAGTTCCAGCCTGGGGGCCGTCAACGCGTATGCCCGCATCGCCAAGGGTTACCACATTACCGTGGTGGGCGAGGTGCCTGAGGTGACCGTGAAGCAGATGGCCGACTCGGTGGTTGAAGACAACGGACAGAATCGATGATTGAAGAGAATGGTCAGGTTGTGCGCTGTGACGGGCAATACGCCTGGGTGCTGACTGAGCGCCGCAGCGGTTGCGCCTCCTGCTCGTCGAAAAAGGGCTGCGGTACCGGTGCCCTGTCGGAGGTGTTCGGCAGCAAGGCGCACGAGGTCAAAGTGCTCAACGCCATCGGCGCCAAGGCCGGTGAGGACGTGGTCATCGGTATCCGGGAAGAGTTGTTGGTGCGCGGCTCGATAGTGGTCTATCTGATGCCGTTGCTGGCGTTGATCGGCGGTAGCCTGCTGGGGCAGGCGCTGGCGCCGCAACTGGATTTGACCAACAGCGACACGGCCGGGATTGTCGGCGGCCTGTTGGGGCTGGCGCTCGGTTTCTTTCTGTTGCACTGGCGCAATCGTCGCTGGAGCGACAACGACGCCTATCAGGCGGAAATCGTCCGCCGTCGCATGGGCGCTGCACTGCCCGTGAATTTCCTACCCAAGACCTGAGACCAGACCTGAGCAATGATTGCAAAGATAAAGCCTGCGTTCTATTCGCTGTTTCCCCTGCTGCTGTGCCTGTTCGCGCTCAATGCGCAGGCGGGCGAGCTGCCGGATTTCACCAAGCTGGTGCAAAAATACGGTCCTGCCGTGGTCAATATCAGCACCAAGCAGAAGATCCACCGCCGGCATGTCGAGTTGCCGCAGGGGCTGCCGCAGCTGCCGGACAACAGCCCGTGGAACGACCTGTTCCGCCATTTTTTCGGCCAGCAGGGCCAGGGCAACGATGACAACACGCCCGATGAATACGATGCGCAGTCGCTGGGTTCGGGTTTCATCATCGATTCCGATGGCTACATTCTCACCAACTACCACGTGGTGGAAGGGGCCGACGAGATCCTGGTGCGGTTGAGCGATCGGCGGGAACTGGTTGCCAAACTGGTCGGGGGGGACAAGCGCAGCGATATCGCGCTGCTGAAGGTCAAGGCCACCGGTTTGCCGGTGGTGAAGATTGGCCGCACGGAAGACGTCAAGGTGGGCGAGTGGGCCATGGCCATCGGTTCGCCGTTCGGCTTCGACCATTCGGTCTCCGTGGGCGTGGTGAGCGCGGTCGGGCGCAGCCTGCCGAACGAAAGCTACGTGCCGTTCATTCAGACCGATGTGGCCATCAATCCCGGCAACTCGGGCGGCCCGTTGTTCAACCTGGAGGGCCAGGTGATCGGCATCAATTCGCAGATCTACAGCCGTACCGGCGGCTATATGGGTGTCTCGTTCGCGATCCCGATGGATGTTGCGATGAACGTGGTCGCCCAGCTCAAGAGCAAGGGATACGTGTCGCGCGGCTGGCTCGGTGTGCTGATCCAGGACGTCACCTATGAGCTGGCGGAATCGTTCGGGATGAGCCGGCCTTCGGGGGCGCTGGTGGCCAAGGTGCTCAAAGGCGGGCCGGCGGCCAAGGCCGGGGTAAAGGTCGGCGATGTGATCGTGAAGTACAACGACAAGACGGTCGACGCCTCGTCCGATCTGCCGTGGCTGGTCGGTAATACGCCAGTGGGCAGCGACGCGCATATGGTGGTTATCCGCAACGGCAAAAAGCTTGATCTCACGGTGCATATCGAGGAACTGCCGAAGGAAGAGCAGGTGGCGTCCAATCAGGAACGGCCGCACCACGGCAGCGACAACCGTCTCCACATTACGGTGACCGACCTGACCGCCGACCAGCGCAAGGAGCTCGGCCTCGACAAGCGCAACGGCGTGGTGGTCGAGCAGGTCGATGCCGGACCGGCCTATGATGCCGGAATCCGCCGTGGCGACGTGCTGTCGATGATGAACGGTGTCGGCGTGGAGAGCGTGGCGCAATTTCGCAAACTGGTGAAGGCGTTGCCGGCCGGCAAGTCGGTGGCGGTCCTGGTGCAGCGTCGCAACGGACCCATTTTCCTGGCGTTGCGAGTGCCCAAGTAATGGGTTCGGAGCCGCTGACGCTCTATTATCGTCATGGCTGCTCCCTGTGTGATGAGATGTTGCAGGGAGTGCGGACGCTGCAACAGGAACTGGGTTTTTCGTTTCATATCATGGACGTCGACGCGGATCCTGCGCTGGAGGGGCGTTATGGGGAATGGGTGCCGGTGCTGTGCGCCGGTGAACAGGAGCTATGCCACTATTTCCTGGATCAGGCGGCGGTACGACGCTATTTCGCAGCCCCCTGATTTTCGGTACAATTTCCACTTGATCGGGTCGCCTATCGACCCGCAATATCGACCGATGGGGCGCCCAGTGGGGCGCCTCTTTGGTTTATCTGACGCTGTTTTGCCTATATGACGGAACCCGCCTCGTGACTGAACTCGAGCATATCCGCAACTTTTCCATCATTGCTCACATCGATCATGGTAAGTCCACCATCGCCGACCGCTTCATTCAGGTGTGCGGCGGCCTGAGCGAACGCGAGATGGCCGCGCAGGTGCTGGACTCCATGGATCTGGAGCGTGAGCGCGGCATCACCATCAAGGCCCAGAGCGTGTCGCTCAATTACAAGGCGCGCGACGGCCAGACTTACCTGTTGAACTTCATCGACACCCCGGGCCACGTCGACTTTTCCTACGAGGTCTCCCGCTCGCTGGCGGCCTGCGAAGGGGCGTTGCTGGTGGTGGACGCCTCCCAGGGCGTGGAGGCGCAGACGGTTGCCAACTGTTATACCGCCATCGACCAGGGGTTGGAGGTGGTTCCGGTCCTGAACAAGATCGACCTCCCCGCCGCCGATCCGCAGAGCGTCATCGCCGAAATCGAGGAGATCATCGGCATCGAGGCGAAGGACGCCGTTCTGGTGAGCGCAAAAACCGGTCTGGGCATTGACGACCTGCTGGAGCAACTGGTCACCAAGATTCCCGCGCCCAAGGGCGACCGTTCGGCGCCGCTGCAGGCGTTGATCATCGACTCCTGGTTCGACAACTATCTGGGAGTGGTGTCGCTGGTGCGGGTGATGAACGGCTCGCTGCGGACCAAACAGAAGATATCGGTGATGTCGACGGGACGCAGTTATCAGGTGGATCGGGTCGGCGTATTTACGCCGAAGTTGCTCGATACCCAGGTACTGGAGGCAGGCGAGGTGGGTTTCGTCATCTCCGGCATCAAAGAGATCGACGGCGCACCGGTGGGCGATACCCTGACCCAGACCGACAATCCGGCCGCCGTTCCGCTGCCCGACTTCCATCCGGTCCAGCCGCGCGTATTCGCCGGGTTGTTCCCGATCAGTGCCGAGGATTACGAGGATCTGCGCGAGGCTCTGGCCAAACTGCGGCTGAACGATGCGGCGCTGTTCTTTGAGCCGGAGACCTCACAGGCGCTGGGCTTCGGCTTCCGCTGCGGTTTCCTGGGCATGCTGCACATGGAGATCATCCAGGAGCGGCTGGAGCGTGAATACGACCTTGAACTGATCACCACCGCGCCGACGGTCGTCTATGAGGTGGTGACCAGCAAGGGTGAGGTGATCCGGGTGGACAACCCGGCCAATCTGCCGGAGCCGAATTACATCGCCGAGATCCGTGAGCCGATCATCACCGCCAACATCCTGGTGCCGCAGGAGTATCTCGGCAATATCCTGACGCTGTGCACGGAAAAGCGCGGTACGCAAAAGAATATGCAGTTTGCCGGCAAGCAGGTGTCGATCACCTATGAATTGCCGTTGAACGAGGTGGTGCTCGATTTCTTCGATCGGATGAAGTCGGTGAGCCGCGGCTTTGCATCGATGGACTATCAATTCGCCCGCTTCGAGACGGCGGACCTGGTGAAGCTGGATATCATGATCAACGGCGAAAAGGTGGATGCGCTGGCCATCATCGTCCATCGTGATCAGGCGCAGGCACGCGGTCGCGAACTGGCCGACAAGATGCGCGAGCTGATTCCGCGCCAGATGTTCGATGTCGCCATCCAGGCGGCCATTGGTTCCCATATCATTGCCCGTACCAACGTGAAGGCGATGCGCAAGAACGTACTGGCCAAATGCTATGGCGGCGACGTCTCGCGCAAGCGCAAATTGCTGGAAAAGCAGAAGGCCGGCAAGAAACGCATGAAACAACTGGGCTCGGTTGAAATACCGCAAGAGGCCTTCTTTGCCGTTTTGCATGTAGGGAAGAAATGATGACTTTCGATTTTCCGATGATTCTTGTGTTGGCCACCTTCGTGACGGGGTTTGTTTGGCTGTTGGATGCCATATTCTGGGCGCCGAAGCGGCGCAACGCGCTCAGCGCGGCCGCCGCCGAGGGGCCGGCGGGCGAAGGGGCAGCGGCGAAAAAGACCGAGGCGGAAAAGATCCCCTATTTCGTCGAGTTGTCGCGCTCGTTTTTTCCGGTGATACTTGCCGTCCTGGTGATTCGCTCGTTTATCGTCGAACCGTTCCGGATACCGTCGGCGTCGATGATGCCGACCTTGCATATCGGCGATTTCATCCTGGTAAACAAGTTCGCCTACGGTCTGCGCCTGCCGGTGCTGAACACCAAGATATTGAGCACCGGAACCCCGCAACGCGGCGACGTCATCGTGTTTCGTTATCCGGACGACACCAAGATCGATTTCATCAAGCGGGTTGTCGGCGTTCCCGGCGATACGGTTTCCTATCACAATCGCGTCGTGTATATAAACGGTGTGGCGCAAAAGCAGGATTATCTGGGGACTTATATCGGTCAGGGCGCGGAGGCCTCCATGACCGGCGCCAGTGTCGAAATGGAGCATCTGGGGAAGGTGGATCATAGAATCCTGCTGTTGCCGAACGGCGATATGCGCGACTTCCAGTTCACGATCCCTTCCGGTCAATACTTCGTGATGGGCGATAACCGCGACAATAGCCGCGACAGTCGCTACTGGGGGACGGTGCCGGATTCCGATTTGGTGGGCAAGGCGTTTCTTATCTGGATGAATTGGGACCCCGAAGTGAGTCATATCACCTGGAGTCGAATTGGTTCGCGGATCAAGTAAGGAGGCGTTCGATGAAGCAGTTGCGTGCAATGAGGGGTCGGCAGGAAGGGATGACGATGATCGGTTGGATCATTCTTATCGCCATCATAGGACTTTGGGCGTTGTTCATTATCCGGCTGTTCCCGATATACATGGACCACTTCGATGTAAAATCATCCTTGAACAGCCTAAAGACGGATGCGGATGTGCGCGGTGGCGGGGCCGGAACGATCCGCGACCATTTGGATAAACGCCTGCAGATTAATGACGTCAGCGATGTTACCGATGACGACATCACGATTACGCCGGATGGTACCGGCTATCAGGTCAACATTACCTATGATGCGAAGGCGTCATTCATCTATAACATTTCGCTGGTGGTCCATTTCGACGACACCGTTGAGGTTCCCGCCCGGTGAAGGAGTCACTGACCAGGCTATGCATCAAGCTTGATTATGACTTCAATAGCGCTGAGCTGCTGAATACGGCGCTGACGCATCGCAGCGTGGGGAGCCGCAATAATGAGCGGCTTGAATTCCTCGGCGACTCGGTTCTGAGTTTCGTCATCTCGACGGAACTCTACCGTCGATTCCCGGATGCGGACGAGGGTTCGTTGAGTCGGTTGCGGGCGTCGCTGGTAAAAGGGGAAACGCTGGCGAGAATCGCGCGGGAGCTCGAACTGGGTGACTATCTCAATCTCGGTTCCGGCGAATTGAAGAGCGGGGGCTACCGCCGGGAATCCATTCTGGCGGACGCGTTGGAAGCGATCTTCGGTGCCGTTTATCTCGATTCCGGCATCGAGCGGGTCTGGATGCTGATACTGCACTTGTACGGCGGCTTGATTGAATCGAAGACATCCTCGGCAGGCAGCCTGAAGGATCCGAAGACGCGTTTGCAGGAGTTGTTGCAGGCGCGGCGACGGCCACTGCCGATCTATAGCGTGGTATCGATGGAAGGGGAGGCGCACGCGCAGACATTTGTTGTGCGCTGCGATGTCGAAGGACTGGCGGATCCGTCCGTTGGATCGGGGGCTAGCCGGCGTCGGGCGGAACAGGCGGCGGCGGAACAGGCATTGAAACTACTTGAAAATGGTTAACGAAAACAACTTCCGCTGTGGTTACGTCGCGATCGTGGGACGCCCGAACGTGGGTAAATCCACGTTGATGAATCATCTCATCGGCCAAAAGATCAGCATTACCTCGAACAAGCCGCAGACGACGCGCCATCGCATCATGGGCATAAAGAGTGCCGCTGACTATCAGGCGGTTTACGTCGATACCCCGGGGCTCCACCTCGATGCCAAAAAGGCGGTTAATCGCTACATGAATCGTACCGCCAGTACTACGCTTGCGGGCGTGGATGTGGTGATTTTTGTCATCGAGGCGGGGCGCTGGACGGCTGAAGACAGCAATGTGTTGGAGCGGGTGCGGGGAAGCAGCGCCCCGGTTATCCTCGTTGTCAACAAAGTGGACAAGGTTGCCGACAAGGCGGAGCTGTTGCCTTTGTTGCAGCAACTCGCGCAGAGAATGCCCTTTGCGGCGATCGTTCCGGTTTCGGCGCTGAAGCGCGACAATCTGACCCAACTGGAGAGCGTCGTTGCCGGGCAGTTGCCGCTGGCGGACGCTTTCTTTCCCGAGGAGCAGATCACGGATCGCAGCGAGCGGTTTCTTGCCGCGGAGATCGTGCGTGAAAAGCTGATGCGCACTCTCGGACAGGAATTGCCGTACGCGCTGACGGTCGAGATAGAGCAGTTCAAGACCGAGAACAATATGCTGCATATCGCCGCTGTGATCTGGGTCGAGCGCGACAGCCAAAAGCGGATCGTCATCGGCAAGAGCGGCGCCGCGCTCAAAAAGGTGGGGCAACAGGCGCGGCTGGATATGGAACGCCTGTTCGACAACAAGGTGTTTCTGCAACTGTGGGTGAAGGTCAAGGAAGGTTGGTCGGATGATGAGCGGGCATTGCTGAGTCTCGGTTACACGGATGAGCAATAAGGCGACACAATCGCTACAGCCGGCCTATGTGCTCCATCGCAAACAGTATCGTGAAACCAGCCTGCTGCTGGAGGTGATGACGGCCGATTCCGGTCGTGTCGGGTTGGTGGCGCGCGGTGCGCGGAGCGGTAAACGTGCTTCCGCCGGTTTGTTGCAACCATTCATTCCGCTGCTGCTCTCCTGGCGCGGCCACGGAGAGCTCGGCACTGTCTGCGGAATCGAGGGCAACGGCGCCTATGCGCCGTTTGCCGGTCCCCTATTGATCGCGGCGTTCTACCTCAATGAATTGCTGATGCGCCTATTGCCGCGCAACGATCCCCATCCCGAACTTTTTCTTGCCTACCAACAGACACTGCAGCGATTGGCGGCGGTACCGGGCGAACAGGAATGGATATTGCGACTGTTCGAGAAGAGCCTGCTGCAGGAAGTGGGTTATGGCCTGCTGCTGGCGCACGAAGCGAACAGTGGCGAACCGATTCATGCGGATGTCTGTTATTGCTACGTCCTGGAGCATGGCCCCATCGTGGAGAGAGAGGCGGCGTGCGCCGGGCTGCCGGTTCACGGCTCGACGCTAATCGCCTTGGAACGTGAGCACGGCTATGATTCAATGAACCTGGCGGAGGCCAAGCGCCTGATGCGCATGGTGTTGGCGCAGCATTTGGGCGGCAAGCCACTGCGCAGTCGGGAATTGTTTCGCCAGACCTATGGGCGGCAAAGGTAGCCGGACCGGAACCGATAATCAGGCAGGATAGAGAAATGAAGCACAGCGACATACTGTTGGGTGTCAATATCGATCATGTGGCGACTTTGCGCCAGGCGCGGGGCACGCGCTATCCCGACCCGATTCAGGCGGCGCTTGAAGCGGAACAGGCGGGAGCCGACAGCATCACATTGCATCTGCGCGAAGACCGCCGTCACATTCAGGATCGCGACGTGACGATGTTGAAGGATATCCTGCAGACCCGCATGAACCTGGAGATGGCGGTGACCGAAGAGATGCTCACGATTGCGGAGCGCATTCGCCCGGCCGATTGTTGCCTGGTGCCGGAACGGCGCGAGGAGCTGACCACCGAAGGCGGCCTTGATGTTGCCGGACAGAAAGACCGCATTCGCGACGCATGCGGCCGGCTTGAGGCGGCTGGCGTGCGGGTCTCGCTGTTCGTCGACGCAGACCCGCGGCAAATCGAGGCGTCGGCGGCCTGTGGTGCGCCGTGCATCGAAATCCACACCGGACATTATGCCGATGCGCCGGACAGCGAACGCAGGGATTTGGAATTTACGCGCATTGAACGTGCGGTGAGCATCGGCGAGCAGGTCGGCCTGCAGGTCAATGCCGGCCATGGCTTGCACTATCACAATGTGATGTCGATCGCGCGGATACCTGCGATTCGCGAACTGAATATCGGCCATGCCATCGTCGCTCGGGCGCTATTCAGCGGATTCCAGGGCGCAGTCGCAGAGATGAAGCGGCTGATGGTCGAGGCGCGGCGCAGGGCTCTGGCGGGCGGGTAAGACGGATGATCTTCGGTATCGGTACGGACATCGTGGAGGTGGCGCGCATGAGCGGAATCGTGGAGCGCCACGGCGGTAAATTCGCTCAACGTGTCCTTGCCGCAAGCGAACTGGAGGAGTATCGGGCGGCCTCGGACAAGGCGCGTTTTTTGGCAAAACGTTTTGCCGCCAAGGAGGCGGCAGCCAAGGCGTTGGGTACCGGTTTCGCGGGAGGGCTGTCGCTGCGCCATATCGCCGTTACCCATGACGAAAACGGCAGGCCGCTGCTGCAATTCGTGGGTTACGCCGCCCAACTGGCGCACAGATTGGGTATCGGCGAGGCGTTTGTCAGCGTGGCCGACGAACGGGATTATGCCCTGGCCTATGTGACGCTACAGCGGCGTTCATCGACGGCACTTTAGCAAGAGAGGTTGATATCGTGCTGGAATATGTTTTTTTCGAAGAGAATTTGCGCGACAAATTCGTCGATTTCCTGCGTGCGCGCAACGTGGAGATCGAGACCGTGGATAACGACAACTATTTGGTCTGTGTCCCGGATGATCTGGACGACGAGCTGTCGGACGAAATCGATTACCGTTATGAGTCGTTGTTGCAGGAAAATGCCGACCTGGTGGAGAGCGCCGAGGGCGGTATTGAGAAGAGTGCGGCGGGGGTGCGAGTGCAGCTGTCGGATGGCACGCCTTGCATGGTGCGGCTCGCGCCGGAACTATTGACGCGACTGCTTGGCTGCATTTCGCTCGAAGAACTGCGTGACATGGTTCAGGCGATCGCATTGCAGGTCGAAGACCCCGACGATCTTCCGGTGTGCCACACGAAATAGAATCCATCGTAATATCCAGCGGCGAATGTACTTGACCTCGGGCGCCGGTAAGGTTTTGTGCCTTTGGTTTTCGGAAAGAATTCGATGTCAGGAGAAGAGTATGACAGGACGACGTTTGACGGTAATTGGCAGCGGCTTTGCCGCATTGACGGCAGTACGACGACTGCGGCAACACGAAGCCGACGCAGAGATTACCCTGATCGCGCCGCGTGCGGAGTTCGTCTATCTCCCCAGCCTGATTTGGATTCCGTCGGGACTGCGCCAGGCCGATGAATTGGTGGTGCCGTTGCAGCGCTTTTTTCAGCGCTACCGTGTCACCTTCCATCAAGGTGAGGCGACCGGTCTGCGCGACGGCGGCCGTATTGTCGATACCTCCAACGGCGAGGTGGCCAACGACGGCCTGATCATCGCCAGCGGCGGCCGTTTCATCAAGAAGCTGCCCGGCATCGAACACGCCCTGACGCCCTGTGAAGGTATCGCCGCCGCCACCGCTATCCGCGAGCGCATCAACGGGATGACCGGCGGCACCATCGCCATCGGTTTCGGCGGCAATCCCAATGAACCGTCGGCCATGCGCGGCGGCCCGATGTTCGAATTTCTGTTCGGTATCGATACGCTGTTGCGCCGCCAGGGGCGCCGCGACCAATTTAAGCTGGTGTTCTTCAATCCGGCGCCGGAGCCGGGAAAGCGCTTGGGTGCGAAAGCGGTTAGCGGCCTGCTGGCCGAGATGAAGCGACGCGGTATCGAAACCCATCTGGGACACAAGCCGCAGCGTTTCGAGGCGGATAAGGTGGTGACCGAGGGGGGCGAGTTCGCCGCCGACCTGATCCTGTTCATGCCCGGCATGACCGGCAACGCCTGGTTCGACAACAGCGAGCTGCCGCGCTCGCCCGGCGGTCTGCTGCAGGCCGATGAATTGTGCCGCGTGCCCGGTTTCGAGCGGGTCTACGTGGCGGGCGATTCGGGCAGTTTCCCCGGCCCCGACTGGATGCCGAAGCAGGCCCACATGGCGGATCTGCAGGCGACCGCGGCGGCGGCGAATCTGAGCGCCGAGCTGAACGGCCGGCAGGTGACGGCGCGCTTCAAGGTGGAACTCATGTGCATCGTCGACAGCCTCAACAAGGGCATGCTGATTTGGCGTACGCCGCAGCGCAGCCTGATGTTGCCGGCGTGCCGGGTATGGCACTGGGCGAAGCGCCTGTTCGAATGGTGGTATCTGCGTCAGTTGCGCTGAACGCAACACAATTACGCTCCGTAGCGACGGAAAGGATACTGTATGGAGCTGCGTCTTTCGATCATCGTGCCGATGTTGAACGAAGCGGCGTATATCGAGGGCACGCTGCGTGCCTTGCAGCCGCTGCGCAGCGACGGTCATGAAGTGATCGTGATCGACGGCGGCAGCGCCGATGACAGCCTGCATCTGGCGATACCGTTGGCGGATCGGGTGCTGGCTTATTTCGGCAACCGTGCCGGCGCCATGAATGCCGCTGCCGACATCGCAGATGGCGATGTGCTGTTGTTCCTGCATGCCGACACGCTGCTGCCGCCCGATGTCGTGGAGCAGGTGGAGCAGGCACTGGCTGCCGGTAACCGGGTATGGGGCCGATTCGCCATTTGTCTGTCCGGTGGCCGCTATGGATATCGGCTGATCGAACGGCTGATGAACTGGCGCTCCTGCGCCACCGGAATTGCCACCGGCGATCAGGCGATGTTCATGACCCGACTGGCGTTCGAACAGGCCGGGCGCTTCCCCGACTGGCCGTTGATGGAGGATATCGCACTGAGCCAGGCACTGCGGCAACTGACGCGCCCCGCTTGCGTGCGCGCCGAGGTCGTTGTCTCCAGTCGGCGCTGGGAACATTACGGCCTGGTCCGCACCGTGCTGTTGATGTGGTGGCTACGCCTCGGCTATTTTCTCGGGGCCGACACGGCGACCCTGGCGCGCCACTATCACCGTAGCGACGTGCCGCCCGGCGCAGCTTCACAGTCCGGCGCGAACGCATCAGACCAATGATCAATCACGGGGAGCACACGGTGCAGGGGATACCGACCCTGTCGGCGCTCTGTTATCCGCGACTTTAGCGACAAACTCCCCGTGCTCCCCGTGGTAAATTTTATTGAATCGATCGCCGCCATCACTACAGGTTCGAACCCGATGAACATTCCCGCCTTTTCCATCGCCACGTTGCCGCGCATCGTCTTCGGTACCGGCCGCCTGGCCGAACTGCCGGACCACGCCGCCGGGTTCGGCCGCGTGCTACTGCTGGTGACCGGTGCCCGTTCGTTGCGCAACGGTTCGCATTGGCCGGAGCTGATGCGGCGGTTGCAGGCGCGTGGCCTGGAGCATCACGCGGTCACCATCGACGGCGAGCCGTCGCCGCAGCAGATCGATGCGATCGTGCAGGCACATCACGGCCGCGGCATCGATGTAGTGATCGGCATCGGCGGCGGCAGCGTGTTGGACGGCGCCAAGGCGATCGCCGGTCTGCTGCCGCGCGGCAACTCGGTGATGGATCACCTCGAAGACGTTGGCCGCGGCCTGCCCTATACCGGTCCGTCGCTGCCCTTCATCGCGGTACCGACGACCGCGGGTACCGGCAGCGAAGCGACCAGGAACGCGGTATTGAGCGTGCGCGGTGCGGACGGTTTCAAGAAATCATTCCGCCACGACTGCCTGGTCGCCAAGGTGGCGCTGATCGATCCTGCGCTGCTCGCGGACTGCCCGCCGGCATTGATGGCGGCGCAGGGGATGGACGCCTTTACCCAGTTGCTGGAATCCTACGTCTCGCTGCGCGCCAATCCGTTTACCGATGCGCTGGCCTGGAGCGGCTTGGAGGCGGTCAGCGGCGGCTTCTTCGCGGCGCTGGCAGGCGGCGAGGGCGAGGCCGCCGTCGCCGGCCGCGCGGCACTGGCCTATGGCGCGCTGCTCTCGGGGATCACCCTGGCCCAGGTCGGCCTCGGTTCGGTGCACGGCCTGGCGCAGCCGCTCGGTTCGCTGTTCACGCTGCCCCACGGCGTGGCCTGCGGCACCGTGCTGGCCGCGGCGACGGCAGTGAATCTGGATGCGCTGCGCACTCGCGCGCCGCAGTCGCCGGCGCTGGTCAAGTACGCCCGCATCGGTCGCCTGTTGAACGGCGACGACACCTTGGATGATGCGGCCGCCGCAAATGCGCTGGTGACGAGGTTGCAACGGTGGACCGAAGAACTCGCGCTGCCGCGGCTCTCCGCTTATGGCATTGGTGAAAGCGACATCCCCGCCATCGTCGCCGCCTCGCGCAACAACAGCATGAAGAGCAACCCGATCCTGCTCACCGACGCCGAGATCGGCGCTATCGTGCAGGTTCGGCTATAAAAAATTTAACCACGGGGGACACGGGGGGAAATTATTACAAGGCGCTTTTGTGCTTTCGACGGGAGATACGGCATATCGGTAGCTTGCGAGCTATCGGGAAAATGCGCTGTCAACAGCCTAAAAATCCCCGTGTCCCCCGTGTTCCCCGTGGTTAAAATTCTTTTTTTGTTGTAGATAAAAATATCCC
>CAYQWR010000055.1:0-14141 GCA_964421235.1 uncultured Thiohalomonas sp.
ACGGTGCGAATGGCTTCAATATCGTTGTAGGGGACGCGCACGAAGCCGCTGACCAGCGGCTCGAAGCCGGCCTGCACCTTGCGGTTGCCGGTGGCCGACAGGGTCGCCAGGGTGCGACCGTGGAAGCTATTTTCGGCGACGATGATCAGCGGGTTGTCGATGCCCTTTTTGTGGCCGTGCAGGCGTGCCAGCTTGATCGCCGCCTCGTTGGCCTCGGCGCCGGAGTTGCAGAAGAAGGTACTGTCCATCCCGGCCAGCTGCGTCAGCCGCTCGCCCAGCGCCTGCTGGTTGGCGATGCCGTAGAGATTGGAGGTGTGGATCAGGGTCTGGGCCTGGCGGCACAGTGCGTCTGCCACCTTGGGGTGGGCGTGGCCGAGACCGCACACCGCGATGCCGCTGAGGGCGTCGAGGTATTTCTTGTCGTTGCTGTCCCACAGCCAGGCACCTTCACCGCGGACAAAGGTCACGGGGAGGCGGGCGTAGGTCGTCATTAGGACGTCAGACATGGTGTTCCCTACAGCGATTCAATTCTGGTTTGGAATCCGTTGGCGAAAATGCGGCCTGTACTTGAGGTATCGGCTACGCGCCCCGCTGTTCTTCGCGACAGATCCGAGCGGAAAAATAAAAAAGCAGTCTCCAATGGAGACTGCCACCATCCACGTATTGCCCGATTCTACTGAGTACCCCTGTGTGGTGCAAATCCCCCCGCATGGTTTTGGGTTTGCCCTTTTCAGCCGGGAGTGGGGGGCGGCAGCGCCGCCCGCACCGCCGCGATTCGTCGATTCAGGCGAAGTTCTTGGCGACGAACTCCCAGTTGACCAGGTTCCAGAACGACTCCACGTACTTGGGACGGGCGTTGCGGTAGTCGATGTAGTAGGCGTGCTCCCACACATCGCAGGTGAGCAGCGGCTTCTTGTCCTGGGTCAGCGGGCTGCCGGCGTTGGAGGTGTTGACGATCTCCAGCGAGCCGTCGCCGTTCTTCACCAGCCAGGTCCAGCCGGAACCGAAGTTGGTGGCGGCGGAGGTGGAGAACTTCTCCTTGAAGGTGTCGAAGGAGCCGAACGCCTTGGTGATGGCGTCGGCCAGCGCGCCGCTCGGTGCGCCGCCGGCGTTGGGCGCCAGGCAGTTCCAGTAGAAGGTGTGGTTCCACACCTGGGCGGCGTTGTTGAAGACGCCGCCGGCCGGGGCCTTCTTGATGATCTCTTCCAGCGAGAGATTTTCGTACTCGGTGCCCGGAACCAGATTGTTCAGGTTGGTGACGTAGGCGTTGTGGTGCTTGCCGTGGTGATACTCCAGGGTCTCGGCGGAGATGTAGGGCTCCAGAGCGTTTTTGGCGTACGGCAGTGCTGGCAATTCGTGCTTCATCGTAAAACTCCTTTGTCTGCTTGTTTGTTCCTGGCTCTCTTGTTCGCAAAGAGAAAAGATAGCCGCTGATTCGTGGGTGTGAATGCAAACGGCCGCATCGGCGCGGCCAATACCCTATATATTTGGTAAAGATTACCGGCTTTCAAGGGGTTTGTACAGCAACCGGTACCACACGCGATAACCGAGCAGCAGCGCCAGCAGCGCGGCGTAGATCAGCGGTTCGCGCAGGTCGGCCTTGACCATCATGGCGTAGTGCAGCACCGCGAATATGGCGCCAGGATAGATCAGGCTGTGGATCCGTTTCCAGCGTATACCGCCGAGGCGTTCAATCAAGCGTTTTGCTGAGGTGATCGCCAGCGCCAGCAGGAGCAGGAACGCGACCATGCCGACGGTGATGAACGGCCGTTTGAGGATATCGTGACCGAGCGCGGTCCAGTCGAAGAACTGATCCAGCACCACGTAGGCGAGCACGTGCAGCGTGGCGTAGAAGAAGGCGTAGAGGCCGAGCATGCGCCGCAGCCGGCCGATCCAGCCCCAGCCGCTGAGGCGGCGCAGCGGCGTCACCGCGAGGGTGAGCAGCAGCAGCCGCAGCGCCCAGTCGCCGAGGCCGCGCACGACGGCCTCGATGGGATTGGCACCCAGGCCATCGGTGAAGGCGGCGACGATGAACCAGAGCAGCGGTAGCAGGGCCGCGCAGAACAGGGTCGGCTTGGCCCAGCCGACGGCGCTGCGCGGCAGCGGCAGTGCGACACCGTTCAGAACCATTGACGCAGATCCATGCCGCTGTACAGGTGCGCCACCTGCTCGCCATAGCCGTTGAACATCAGGGTGTCGCGGCGGAAGAAGGTGCCGATGCGCCGCTCGGTACGCTGGCTCCAGCGCGGGTGATCGACGTGCGGATTGACGTTGGAGTAGAAGCCGTACTCGCCCGGCGCCGCCCGGTGCCAGGTGGTCTGCGGCATCTGTTCCACCAGGCGGATGCGGACGATGGACTTGATGCTCTTGAAGCCGTATTTCCACGGCACCACCAGGCGCAGCGGCGCGCCGTTCTGGTTGGGCAGGTGGCGGCCGTAGAGGCCGACGGCGAGGATGGTGAGCGGATGCATCGCCTCGTCCATGCGCAGCCCCTCCGTGTAGGGCCAGTCGAGCACGTCGCGGCGTTGCCCCGGCATCTGTTGCGGATCGTACAGCGTGGTGAACTGCACGAACTTGGCGCGCGAGGTGGGATTGAAGCGCTTGAGCAGCGCGCCCAGCGGGAAACCCACCCAGGGGATCACCATCGACCACGCCTCGACGCAGCGCAGCCGGTAGATGCGCTCCTCCAGCGCATAGGGCTTGAGCAGATCCTCCAGCGCTAACTTGCCCGGCTTCTCCACCTCGCCGTCGACGGTGACCGACCAGGGATCGGTGATCAGGCTGCCGGCGTAGCGCGCCGGGTCCTCCTTGCCGGTGCCGAATTCGTAGAAGTTGTTGTCGTGGGTGACGTCGTCGTAGCTGGTGGGTTTTTCGTCGGTGTTGTAGCGGCTCTCCGGCAACGCGCCGAAGGTGGCCGGCAGCGCCGCCTTTGCGCCGCGCGGCAACAGCAGGCTGCCGCCCGCCGCCGCGGCCACACCCAGGGCGGCGGCACCGAGGAACAGGCGCCGGCTGCGATAGAGCGACTCCGGCGTGATCTCCGACGGTTTGATATCGGCAGGTTTCTTGATGAGCATGATGTCCTCCTGACTAGCGCTTGGTCACAGCAGGATCGCCTGCCGATGCAGTTGTTGCAGCAGCGCGCCTCCATCCGCCAGCAATTGTTCCGGGTCCGGATGGCGCAGCTCATGGGCGATTTGCAGCAGCACGGTTGCGCCGCTGCATGCGCTCCCGGTTGCGATGAGCTGCAACAGGCGCGCGGTCAGGACGTTGATCGCCATGAACTGCACCTGGTCGTCGCGATCGCGATAGACCAGCAGCTGGGTCGGTTCCGGCTCGGGTTGTTGCGGCCGGTAGTGCGGGCCGATGCGATGCACCGCAAAGCGGTAGCTGAGCGGCCACGCCAGCGGTGACAGGCGGAAGATCCGTTGCAACGGATCGCCGACGCTGTCGGATGGCGGCAGCTCCGCTTCGTGTTGGGCAAGCGCCAGTTCCACCCACTCGTAGTGGGCCAGCTCCGCCAGCCAGGGCGGGTCGTCGTCGGCCGCGTTCCGTTCGTGTTGCAGGTAATCGACGAACTCCTGCGGCAGCTGGTGAAACAGCGGCGAGCGACAGCGGTGGTCGGCGAGGAAGTCGTCCAGCAGCCGCTCCCAGTAATCGTCGTCACAGCACTGTTGCAGCACCGGGAAGGCGCCGCCCAGTTGTTCGGCAAAATTGGTGCGGACCAGTTCGCGATAGAGTGTCATGCGCGGCGGCGGGATCTGCGGCGGTGCGGGCGCGCGCTGCGGCGCACGCAGGTGGGCGCAGAGGGTTTGTTGCAACTCCGCCAATGGGGTCGGCTCAGCCATAGCGGCGCCCCTCGCCGACGGCGCTCTGCCGCTGCAATGTCTTGATCCGTTCCACCTCGACCAGCAGCTCGGCCAACGGCGGCAGGTTGAAGTCGCGTTCCAGCAGCGTCGGCAGCATGCCGTGGCGCGCATAGGTATGTTGCAGCAGCCGCCATACGGGGTCGATCACCGCGGCGCCGTGGGTGTCGATCAACAGGCCGTCCTGCTCCAGTTGATGACCCGCCATGTGCAGGTAGGCGATGCGTTCCGTCGGCAGGGCGTCGATGAAGGCGCGGGCGTCGTAGCCGTGGTTGACGCCGTTGACGTAGACGTTGTTGACGTCCAGCAGGATGTCGCAGTCGGCGTGGGCGACGACGCCGGTGAAAAATTCCAACTCGCTCATCTCACTGCCGGGAACGGCGTAATAGGAGATGTTCTCCAGCGCGATACGGCGGCCCAGCCGCTCCTGCACCTGCGTGATGCGCGCCGCCACGTGGTGCATGGCCGCCGTCGTGAACGGCAGCGGCAGCAGGTTGTAGAGATGTCCGTCGTCGGCGCAGTAGCTGAGGTGTTCGCTGTAGCAGCGCACCTGGTGGGTGGTGAAAAAGGCGCCGAGGCGGTCGATGAAATCACGGTCCAGCGGAGCGGTGCCGCCGAGATTGAGCGACAGGCCGTGACACAACAGCGGCGCGCGCTCGCTGAAGCCGCGCAACCGGCGGCCGATGGCGCCGCCGACACCCATCCAGTTCTCCGGCGACACCTCGAAAAAATCGGGCGGCGTCGCGCAGTCGTGCAAGGGGGCCAGCAAGGCACGGCGCAGGCCGAGGCCGGCGCCGTGCAGGGTGTCGGCGGCGCCGGCCGTCATTCACATATTCCCTTTATGGGCGCTGCAACCGGCTTCCTTCATCTTCTTCGCGTGCGCCATCTTGTTGCTGCCGGTGGTCTTATCCATCTTCTTCGCGGACTGCATCTGCTTCGCCTTGTTGGCGCCGCAGTTGGCCTCGTGGCTCGACTTCATCGCGTTCGTACCGCCGTCCATGTTGTCGGCTACCATATAGCCGCGCGGCATGGTGGTGGCGGTGAACGTGGCGGCCGAAGCGGCAGGCGCCAGTGCCAGCGCGGCGAGTAGCGCGGTGCCAGCGGCGGCGATGGGTTTGGTGCTGTTGTGTTTCATTGACAGTTCCCTCGTTATTGACTGTGGTGGGTGCGACGCCATTTTTCCTGCGTCGTGCGATAAGCATGGGGCAGCGGGATCACGGTCGCCTCACGCAAATGTCACTTTTTTATCACGGCGCCTGTTCGGTGCCGCGTGATTCGCTTACCATGCGTATGGTTTTTGCGGCGACGAAATGCGATGACACCGGAATTAGAACAACGACTGCGCGACGTGTTCCCCACGCTGTTTGCAGGTGATCCGCAGTTCATGCGGCGCCTGGAGCAGGCCGCGGTGGTGCGGACGCTGCCGCCGGGACAATATGTCTGCCACGAAGGCGACAGCTGCGGCGTGCTGCCGCTGCTGCTGGCCGGCCGCGCCCGCGTCCACAAGGTGGCGGAGTCGGGACGCGAGATCACCCTCTACCGCATCGAGTCGGGCGACAGCTGCGTGCTCACCGCCTCCTGCATCATGAGCGACATCCCGTTCCCGGCGCTGGCCATTACCGAGACCGAGGTGGAGGCGCTGTTGGTGCCCGCTGCGGCGGTGCGCGCCTGGATGACGGAGTCGCCCGCCTGGCGCCACTATATCTTCCAGCTGGTGGCGCACCGCCTGGCCGACGTGATCGCCGTGGTGGAGGAGGTGGCCTTTCGCCGCATGGACGCCCGTGTCGCGGCCTTGCTGCTGGAGAGCGGCGCGGCCGACGGCGCGGCCCACAGTACCCATCAGGAGATCGCGGTGGAGCTGGGCAGTTCGCGCGAGGTGATCAGCCGCATCCTGCGCGACCTGGAGAACGAGGGGATGATCCGGCGTAACCGTGGCGCCATCGTGCTGCTCGACCGCGAGGGGCTGCGGCGCAAGGCGGCTGTGTGACATTGTCACCGACAACGGAGGTGACGGCGGGTATGCTCGCCTTCATCGTGCGGAGAACCAAAGGAGAGATACAGATGAAGTGCAATGTTGGAACAGCAGATAAAGTGGTTCGTATCATCGTCGGCCTGGCGCTGGTCGGTTGGGGCGTGATGGCCCACAACTGGTGGGGTGCCGTCGGCATCGTCCCGCTGGCGACCGCGCTGATGGGATTCTGCCCGCTCTACCCGGTGGTCGGTCTCAATACCTGCGGCAGCAAATAAGCCGTCGGGTACTAAGCAAACCGGAAGGCCGCCTGCGTTGCAGGCGGCCTTTTTTTTGCCCGCCCCAGCCCAATTCCCGGTTTTCCTTGGCGATCTTGGCGAGATACTTTGCTTCTAGACCAAAAACTATGGCTCTCGCCAAGACGCCAAGATCGCCAAGCGAGGATTAGGAGAATCGCCGAAGGCAGCTAAGGGATCATGGAGCAACTGCCGCGAGTGATGCGGTTCGCGATGCTCACCACATCCTACGTTGTTATTCTGTTCCTCTTCACGCCTGTTGGTCGCGCTGCCACAACGGCACGGTGAAACAGAAGCGGGTGAGGCCGTCCTGTTCGCTGCTGACGCTCAGGGTGCCGTCGTGCAGTTCGATGATGCGCTTGACGATGGCCAGGCCGAGACCGGCGCCGCTGCCCTGGCGCAGGTCCGGCGACTGATAGAAACGTTCCCACACGTGTACCAGCTGTTCCGGCGTGATGCCCTTGCCGGGATTGGCGACGCACACCTCGACCCCCAGTTCGCACGGTTCCAGTTCGATGGTCACGACGCCGTCGGAGTGCGTGTGGCGCAGGGCGTTGTCGATCATGTTTTCCAACACCCGGTTGAGCATCGCGATGTCGCCGCGGACGAAGGGAATGGCACCGCTGCGCCGGATCTGCAGCGTGACGCCCTGCTGCTGCGCGCGCAGCCGGAAATGCTGCACCGCGTCCTGCGCCAACTCCTCCAGCGCCAGCGCCTCGTATTGGGGCTGCGCCTCCTGCGCCTCCAGTTTCGACAGCTCGAACAGCTCGCTCACCAGGTGCGTCAGCCGTTCGCTCTGGCCGAAGGCGATCTCCAGGTAATGGCGCTGTTGTTGTGCTTCCAGCCCCTCCTTCAGCAGCAATGTTTCCAGGTAGCCCTGCAACGAGGCGAGGGGCGTGCGCAGGTCGTGGGAGACGTTGGCCACCAGGTTACGCCGTAGGCTGTCCTTCTGCTCCAGGCTGTGCACCTGGGCGATGATCTTGCCGGCCATCTCGTCGAAGGTGGCGCCGAGCACGTCGATCTCGTCCCCCTGTTCGATCAGCTGTTGCGGCAGCGCTATGACGCTGTAGCTGTCGTAGCGGCGGAAGTCGCTGCGGCGGAAGCGCTCCATCAGTCCGGTCAGGCGGTGCAGGCGGCGGGTGAGCAGGTTGAAGGCGTAGAGGCCGGCGAGCAGTCCCACCAGGATGCCGCCGATCACCGCAGCGCTGCTCACCTGGAGGTAGTAGCTGTTCTTCAGCAACGCCTCCATGTTGTCGTAGTTTTCGCCGTTGAGCACCACGTAGAGGTATTGTCGCGGCGTGCCGTGCAGCGGATAGGGTGCAACGGAGAAGACCTTGCGCCGGCCGGCGTCGCGCGGGTCGTCGCCGAGGATCGGGTAGCGGGTGTCGCCCTGCAGGAAGCGTCGGATTGGCGCCATGTCCACGCGCTGACGTTTGATCTTCTTCTCCGGTGCCTCGAACGCCATGATGTCGCCGTTGCGATCGAGCAGGTAGATCTCGATGGCCGGATTGATGTGCATGTAGTCGGAGAAGATCGCCTTCACCTGTTTCTCGTCCAATAGACGGTGACCGGCGAGGTTGCGCTGCACCAGCAGCTGGCGCGCCAGTTCGTGGTTGAAACGCTGGGTCAGCTCCTGCAGGAAGATGCGGGTGGCGTAGAGGTTGAAGGCGCCGTAGAGCAGGCCGAGGGTGCACAGCAGCACCAGCAGTACCGCCGCCAGCTTGGCATAGAGGGTGCGGAACATTACGGCTGCTCGGCGAACTTGTAGCCGACGCCCCAGACGGTCAGGACATAGCGCGGCCTGGCCGGGTCCTGTTCGATCTTGGCGCGCAGGCGGTTGATGTGGGAGTTGACCGTGTGTTCGTAGCCTTCGTGGCCGTAGCCCCACACCTGATCGAGCAACTGGGCGCGGCTGAACACCCGGCCGGGGTGGCGGGCGAAGTGCAGCAGCAGCTCGAATTCCCGCGCGGTGAGTTCCACCGGCCGGTCGTGGACCGTCACCAGGCGGCGCTCGGTGTCGAGGTGCAGGTCGCCGCAATCGAGGGTGGGCGGTGTGGATGCCGTCGGCGCCAGCGCCGCCTGGCGCCGCAGTATCGCCTTCACCCGGGCCACCAGTTCGCGGATGCTGAACGGTTTGGTGAGATAGTCGTCCGCGCCCAACTCCAGTCCCAGCACGCGATCGAGTTCGGAGGAGCGGGCGGTGAGCATCAGCACCGGCAGGTAGCGCTCCTGGCGGCGAATTTCCTTGCATATCGTGAGGCCATCGCGTCCCGGCAGCATCAGATCCAGTACCAGCAGGTCGTAGTGGCCGCTCAGCGCCTGTTGCAGGCCGCTGTTGCCGTCGTGCTGCAGCGTCACCGCGAAGCCCTCGTCACGCAGGTGCAGGGCGATCAATTCGGCGATGTCGCGGTCGTCTTCGATTACCAGGATGGAGTGGGGCATCGCTGTCCGTCACTTGGCTGATTAAGCCCAAGGATAACTGCGAATTCTCACGAAAGTCTCACGGTATGGCGTGTTCGTCGGGCGTTTTTTTGCTGTGGTGCTTCCCGTCTGAATGTTAGCATATGGGCATATGCCGAAATATCGGCATATCGACCATAAGGAAGACAGGGAGGTCGCTGACTACAACAACACAACCAAAATCGGTGGAGCATGCAAACTAAAACCACACTACGTGCCGCACTCGCGGCCTCGCTAATCCTGCCTACCGCGGCATTTGCCACCAACGGCTACCAACTGATCGGCGTCGGCGCCTACCAGATGAGCCTCGGCGGTGCCGTCACCGCCAATCCCGGCAGCGCCATGACCGCGGTCGCCAACCCGGCCGGCGCCGCCCGCGTCGGCAGCCGTGCCGACTTCTCCATGGAAGCGTTCATGCCCAAGCGTGATGTGAATTTCGCGGCCATGAGCGGCGGCAGCGAGACCAGCGCCGTGGATATCTACGGCGTACCGGCCATCGGCTGGACCGCCCCGGTGAGCGACGGCAGCAACGTCTACTTCGGCGGCGGCATGTACGGCACCTCCGGCATGGGCGTCGACTATGCCCAGATCACGATGCGGCCCGGTATGAAATGGGACGGTTACAGCAACATCTCCTTCTGGCAGATGGCACCGACCGTTGCCTGGAACCAAAACAATAATCTGAGTTTCGGCGTGTCGCTGGACATCGATTATCAGGCTGCAGCATTTAAGCAACGGGTAATGAACGGTAGCACGCTTATTTCGAATTTTGATTTGAGCCGTCCCGCCAGCAGCTTCGGCGTGGGCCTCTCGTTTGGCGTCCTGTACGACATCAGCGACCGTCTCACCGTCGGTGCCTCCTACAAGAGCAAGCAGCAGTTCAACAAGATGCAGTATCAGCTCGCTGCCGGTGATATCACGACTTATGACGGGTCGTCTCACTCGTGGGCGGCAGGTACCTATACGCTGGCGCTGGATTTCCCGCAGCAGGCGGCGCTTGGTATGAAGTGGCGCGGCACCGATGCGCTGACCGTTTCGGCCGATCTCAAGTGGATTAACTGGTCTGACACCATGGGCAAGTTGGCTGTGAACGGCCCCGGCGGCAGTTTCGCGATGGATCCCGGTTGGAGCGATCAGACCGTTTACGCCGTCGGTGTGGCCTATGCGGTCAACCCGCGCATGAACCTGCGAGCCGGCTACAACTACGCCAAGGCACCGTTTGGCTCGTCCGGGGTGAGCCACAATCTGATCCTGCCGGCGGTGGTGGAAACCCATTATACGGTCGGCATGGACTACAGCCTCAACAACCATTGGCAGTTGGCAATGCATTACATGTATGCACCGCAGGTCACCATGACTGCACCTGCCAGCGATTCGAATGCGCCGGGCGCGAAGATCTCCCTGACGGAGAGCTCCTTCGGTGCCAATATCGGTTATCGTTTCTGATTGCTACGCAGCAACGTGATGGAGAAAGGGCGGCCTCGTGCCGCCCTTTCTTTTGGCGACGAGGTTAATGTTCTGATGAATGCCGCCGGTCTGCTACCATCCCCTTCCCATGGACGCCATTGAACTCTCCATCTTCGCCAGCCGCATCGAGGCGGTGTGCGACGAGATGGGCGCTGCGTTGCGCCGCGCCGCCTTCTCGCCCAACATCCGCGACCGGCTCGATTTCTCCTGCGCCGTGTTCGACGCGACCGGCGAGCTGTGCGCCCAGGCGGCGCACATCCCGGTGCATCTGGGCAGCATGGCCTATGCCATGCGCGGCATCGTCGGCGGCATCCAGTGGCGCGACGGCGACATGGTGGTGGTCAACGACCCCTATCTCGGCGGCACCCACCTGCCCGACGTCACCGTCATTGCGCCGCTGTTCGCCAACGAACGTCTGCTCGGCTTTGTCACCAACCGGGCCCATCACGCCGACATCGGCGCTGCCGCGCCGGGCTCCATGCCCATCTCGCGCTCGCTCGACGAAGAGGGGATGGTGATCCCGCCGACCCTGCTGCGGCGCGATGGTCGCACCGACGAGGCGCTGATGGCGCGCCTGAGCGGCGGGCGGGTCGAGGCGCAGGGGGACTTTGCCGCCCAGATCAGCGCCAACCTCACCGGCCTGGCGCGGCTGCGCGGGTTGGTCGAAGCGGTCGGCGCCGCCGGCTATGAAACCGCGCTGGCTGCGCTCAACGACTACGCCGAGCGGCTGGCACTGACCGCCCTGGAGGCGATCCCCGCCGGCCGCTACCGCTTCGAGGACTTCCTCGACGACGACGGCGTCGGGACCACCGACCTGCGCATCGCCGCGGTCATCAGCGTCGCCGGCGGCCGGGTCCACGTCGACTTCGACGGCAGCGCGCCGCAGGCGCCGGGCAACGTCAACTGCCCCCTGTCGGTGGCGGCGGCCGCCGTCTACTACGTGTTCCGCTGCCTGATGCCGCGCGAGACCCCGGCCTGCGCCGGCGCCTTCCGTCCCATCACCCTCAGTGCGCCCGAGGGCTGCCTGCTCAACGCCCGGCGCCCGGCGGCGGTGGCGGCGGGCAACGTGGAGACCAGTACCCGCGTGGTCGACGTGATCTGCGGTGCCCTGGCGGCGGCGCTGCCGCAGCGCATCCCGGCGGCGAGCCACGGGTCTATGAATAACGTCGCCATGGGCGCCAGGAATAACGCCGCCATGGGCGCCAGGAATAACGTCGCCAAGAGCGCCCGCGAAGATACCGCGGCGCAGCGTTGGGACTACTATGAAACCATCGGCGGCGGCATGGGGGCCGGGTCTTCAGGCGGCGGCCTGTCGGCGCTGCAGACCCACATGACCAACACCCTCAACACGCCCATCGAGGCGCTGGAGTCCAATTATCCGGTGCGGGTGACGCGCTACGCGGTGCGCCGCGGCTCCGGCGGCAGCGGCCGGCGTCGCGGCGGCGACGGCATCGTGCGCGAATTCCAGTTCCTGGCCCCGGCCCAGGTGACCCTGCTCACCGAGCGGCGGCGTCATGCGCCGTGGGGCCTGGCCGGCGGCGGTGACGGCCAGATGGGCGATAATCAACTGAACGGCGCACCGTTGCCGGGCAAGAGCAGCTTCGCCGTCGCAGCGGGTGACAAGGTGACCATTTGTACGCCGGGCGGCGGTGGCTGGGGAGCCGGTTGAAGGCAGAAGGCAGAAGGCAGACAGGGAGCGATGCGATGCGGATTGTGATGGCGGCGGTAGTGCTGATGCTTTTGGGCGGCTGTGCCACGGGGACCATGATGGGGGCCGGGCAGGGCGGGCAGGCGGCGGACGGCCGCAGTTACGAGGCGGCGCGGGCCGACAATGTGATCTCGGCGGCGGTGGACCGCGCCCTGGTGCACGACCGCGCGCTGCGGGCGCTGGCGATCCACGTGCAGACCTATGACGGCATTGTGACCCTCAGCGGCCAGGTGGACGACGCGGCCATGGCGCGCCGCGCCGAGCAGTTGGTGCGGCAGGTGAACGGGGTGCGCGGCGTGGACAATCAATTGCAGATCGGACGCTGAACGACGTAACGGGAACCTGTCTCAGAAATGCAAAGGCAACGAAATCAACCACGGGGAACACGGGGAACACAGGGGCTTTTCCATCGAAATCACGGATTACACAGGTCCATTGCCTGAATTACCCCCCGTGTTCCCCGTGCCCCCCGTGGTTAATATTTATTGATGTGTTGGATTTTGAGATGGCTTAACCGAACAACGGGAACGAACCATGTGCGGCATCTGCGGTGAACTGAGACTCGACGGCCACATCCCCGACCTGGCGGTGACGGGGCGGATGCTGCACCGGCTGGAGCGGCGCGGCCCGGATCACGAGGGCAGCTACTCCGACGGTCCGGTGGCCCTCGGCCATCGGCGGCTGGCGATCATCGACCTCTCCACCCGTTCGCACCAGCCGATGATCGACAACGAACTGGGCCTGGTGCTGGTGTTCAACGGCACCATCTACAACTACCGCGAGCTGCGCCAGGAACTGCTGGCCAAGGGCTACAGCTTCTTCTCCGACGGCGACTCCGAGACCATCCTCAAGGCCTACGCCGCCTGGGGCGAGCAGTGCGTCGAACGCCTCACCGGCATGTTCGCCTTCGCCATCTGGGACATGCGGCGCGAACGCCTGTTCCTGGCCCGCGACCGTCTCGGCATCAAGCCGCTCTACTACAGCCACGACGGCAGCAGCTTCCGCTTCGCCTCCAACATGCAGGCGCTGCTGGCGGCGGGCGGCGTCGACACCTCCATCGACCCGCTCGCGCTGCACCACCAGTTCACCCTGCACGCGGTGGTCCCGGCGCCGCGCACCATTCTCAACGGCATCCGCAAGCTGGCCCCCGGCTGGACCCTCACCATCGACAAGCAGGGCCGGCGCGAGGAGCGCAACTACTGGCAGCTCTATGCCCACCGCCCTGACGAGGCGCGCAGCGAACAGGAGTGGACCGAGGCGATCCACGAGGCGTTGCGGCGATCGGTGAAGCGCCGCCTCGACATCGCCGACGTGCCGGTGGGCGTGCTGCTCTCCGGTGGTCTCGACTCCAGCCTGCTGGTGGGGCTGCTGGCCGAGCAGGGGGTGAAGGACATCCTCACCTTCTCCATCGGCTTCGAGGACGTACCGGAGGAGAAGGGCAGCGAGTTCGAGTTCTCCGACCAGGTGGTGGCGATGTACAACACCCGTCACCACAAATACTCCATCCCCAACGCGCAGGTGTTGCAACGCCTGCCCGAGGCGATCGATCAGATGGCCGAGCCCATGGTGGGCCAGGACGCCGTCGCCTTCTACCTGCTGGCCGAGCGCGTCTCCCAGGAGGTGAAGGTGGTGCAGAGCGGCCAGGGCGCCGACGAGGTGTTCGCCGGCTACTTCTGGTATCCGCAGATGGACGCCGAGGGCGGCACCGATCTCGAACGCTTCGCCAAACACTACTTCGACCGTCCCCACGGCGAATTCCTGCAGGCGGTCGCCGAGGCCTACCGCGGCGAGGACCACACCGGCATGCTGGTGGAGAAGCTGCTCACCCAGCCCGGCGCCGACACCTTCATCGACCGGGTGCTGCGCATGGACGTCACCACCCTCATCGTCGACGACCCGGTGAAACGCGTCGACAACATGACCATGGCCTGGGGCCTGGAGGCGCGCGTGCCGTTCCTCGACCACGAACTGGTGGAATTGGCGATGCAGCTGCCGCCCGAGTACAAGCTCGGCTCCGGCGGCAAGCACGTGCTGAAGAAGATCGCCCGCGGCCTGATCCCCGACGCGGTGATCGACCGGCCCAAGGGCTACTTCCCGATGCCGGCGCTGAAATACGTGCGCGGCGATTTCCTCGACTTCATGCACGACATCCTCGACTCCAACGCCTGCCGCCAGCGCGGCGTGTTCGACCGCGGCTACGTGGAGAAACTATTGGCCGAGCCGGAGCGGCATTTTACGCAGCTGCGGGGGAGCAAGTTGTGGCATTTGGCGTTGTTGGAGTTGTGGTTGCAGAGGAATGTGGATTTTTATTATTGAAAAGGTGTGGCTTGCGCCACGGATAATTTAAATGCGGGGGCTGCCCCGCGCGCAGGTCACTT